>JBBQAH010000052.1:0-17471 GCA_038316145.1 Burkholderiales bacterium | reverse complement strand
GGTGACGCCCGGCCATGCCGCGCGCTGCATCCGGCTGGACGCCGCGCAAGTTGTCGCCCAGGCGGCCACCCCGGCGACCCCATGACCGCGCTGCTGCAGGTCGAGAATCTGGTGCGGCACTACCACCTGCCGCGCGAACATTTGCTGGCGCGGGCGCCGGTGGTGCAGGCGCTGCAAGGTGTCAGCTTTGCGCTGCAGGCCGGCCGCAGCCTGGGCGTGGTGGGCGAATCGGGCTCGGGCAAGAGCACGCTGGCGCGGCTGGTGATGGCGCTGGAATCACCCACCGCCGGCCGGGTGCTGATGGCCGGCCAGGACCTGGCCCGGCTGGACGCCGCCGCGCTGCGCCGCGCCCGCACTGATTTCCAGATGGTGTTCCAGGACCCGTTTGGCTCGCTCGACCCGCGCCAGACCGTGGGCCGCATCGTCGCCGAGCCGCTGGCCGCCCAAGGCAACATTGCGCCCGGCATCCAGCGGGACCGGGTCGCGGCGATGCTGGACGCCGTGGGCCTGCGCGGTGCCGACGCCAGCAAGTACCCGCACGAGTTCTCCGGCGGCCAGCGCCAGCGCATCGCCATTGCCCGGGCCCTGGTCACGACGCCCAAGCTGATCGTCGCCGACGAGCCGGTCAGTGCATTGGACGTGTCGGTGCAAGCCCAGGTGCTCAACCTGATGCAGGACCTGCAGGACAGCCTGGGCGTGACCTACCTGTTCATCAGCCACGACCTGGCGGTGGTGGACCTGGTCTGCGACGAGGTGCTGGTGCTCTACCAGGGCCGGGTGGTCGAGCAGGGCAGCCCCGAGACGTTGTTCCGCGCCGCAGGCCACCCGTACACCCGCGCACTGATGGACGCCGTGCCCGGGCTGCAGCCGGGCTTGCGCAGCGCCCGCCACCGCTTGCAGCCGCCCGCGTTGCCGGCCGCCGACGAGCCAGCGGCCTGGGCTGCGCCCGCCGCCGCGACGGGCTGCGCCTTTGCCGCCCGCTGCCCCTGGCGGCAGGCCGTCTGCCTGACCACCCCACCGCCATTGCGCCCGCTGGCCACCGGCCATTGGGCGGCCTGCCATATCGCTGAACAAGTGCTGGCCGGCGCACCCGGCGACACTGCAGAATCGCCGGGATCCTGAACCCTCGAAAACCGGCCCTCACAAGGACAGCCCCCATGACCCTTCGTCGACGCACCCTGGCCCAGGCCGCTGCACTGCTGGCCCTGCCCAGCCTGTCTACCGAGCTGTTCGCGCAGCGCCCCAAGGACAGCCTGGTGCTGGGCATGGTGCTGGAGCCGACCAGCCTGGACCCGACCACCGCGCCCGCTGCGGCCATCGGCGAAATCGTGCACTACAACGTGCTGGAGGGCCTGACCAAGGTCAACGCCGCCGGCGCGGTGCAGCCGCTGCTGGCCGAGGATTGGAGCAGCGATCCCGACGGCAAGACCTACAGCTTCAAGCTGCGCAAGGGGGTGAAGTTCCAGGACGGCACGGCGTTTGATGCGGCCGCGGTCAAGTTCAGCTTCGAGCGTGCCAAGGCGCCGGACAGCACCAACAAGGCCAAGAAGGGCGTGTTCGACAACATCTCGTCGATCAGCACACCCGACCCGTTTGTGGTGATCCTGACGCTGAACAACCCCGACGCGACGCTGCCCTTCCGGCTGGGCGAAAACACCGCCGTGATCCTCAGCCCCAAGAGCGCGGCCACCACGGCCACCCAGCCGGTGGGCACCGGGCCGTACCGGCTGGACAGCTGGCAAAAGGGCTCGGCGGTCACGCTGCTCAAGTGGGACGGCTACCGGGACGCCGCCGCGATCAAGCTGCGGCGTGTCACTTTCCGCTTCATCAACGACACCGCCGCGCAAGTGGCCGCGCTGCTGGCCGGTGATATCGACGGCATGCCCCGCTTCGGCGCGGTGCAAAACCTGAAGCAGTTCCAGGCCGACAAGCGCTTCACGGTCGAGATCGGCAGCACCGCCGGCAAGGGCATCCTGGCGATCAACAACAGGAAAAAGCCGCTGGACGACGTGCGGGTGCGGCGCGCGATCATGCACGCCATCGACCGCCAGGCTTTCATCGACGGTGTGCTCGAAGGCCTGGGCAAGCCGATCGGCAGCCATGCCACGCCGGCCGACGTGGGCTATGTCGACCTGACCGGCGTCTACCCCTTCAACCCCGACAAAGCACGCGCGCTGCTGAAGGATGCGGGTGTGAGCAGCCCGCTGAACCTGACCCTGACCCTGCCGCCGCCCAGCTACGCCCGCAAGGGAGGCGAGGTGGTGGCGGCGATGCTGGCCAAGGTGGGCATCGTGGCCAAGATCGAAAACGTCGAATGGGCGCAGTGGCTGGCCGGGCCGTTCAAGGGCAATTTCGACCTGACGATCATCAACCACGTCGAGCCGCTGGACTACATGCAGTACGCCAACCCGCAGTACTACTGGGGCTACGACAGCAAGGCCTTCAACGACCTGGCGAAGAAGCGCGCCGAAGCCGGCCGCGGCAAGGCCCAGGCCGCGCTGTACGGCGACATCCAGCGCCAGATCACCACCGACGCGGTCAACGCCTTCATCTTCAATCCCACCCAGGTGTCGATAGCGCGCAAGGGCTTGAAGGGGCTGTGGGCCAGCTCGCCGATAGCGGCCAACGATCTGTCGCAGGTGAGCTGGTTGTGAACACGCCGCAAAGCGCCGAAGTCATCGCCCTGACCGCCGAGCTGCGGGCCCTTGAAGAGCGCCTGCTCGACCCCGCTGTGCGCGCCGTGCCCGCGCAGGTGCGTGCCCTGCTGGCGCCCGAGTTTGTCGAGTTCGGCGCGTCCGGCCGCGTCTTCAGCCGCGATGCGATCCTGGCGATGCTGGCGGCCGAACCGCCCCGGGTGGCGCGTCAGGCGCGCGGCTTCAAGGTGCGCTTGCTGGCACCGGGCGCTGCGCTGACCACCTGGCGTGTGCTGCGCGACGACGGCATCGAGACCCTGCGCAGCAGCGTCTGGCAGCAGCACGAAGGCCGCTGGCTGATGGTGTTCCACCAGGGCACGCAAGCGGCACGCGACGACGAGGCCACCTCGTGAACCTGCTACAGGCTGCCACCCGAATGGCGAGGCCTGGGGCCGCGCCGGTCCGCTGACGGCCGCCTGGTCCCGACCCGCGCGCCACCCCCTTCCCAAGATCGCCTGCCATGGCCCACCTGCACACCCTCAGCGCGGTTGCGCTCTCCAAGGCCTATGCCCGCCGCAGCCTGTCACCGGTGGAGGTGGCCCAGGCGGTGATCCATCAGATCGAGCGCTGCGAGCCCCGGCTGAATGCGCTCTATGCCTACGACCCCGAGCCCGCGCTGGCCCAGGCCCGCGCCAGCGAGGTGCGCTGGTCGCGCGGTGAGCCGCTGTCGCCACTGGACGGCGTGCCCGGCACGCTCAAAGAGAACATGGCCACCCAGGGCTGCCCGATGCCCGTCGGCACCGCCGCCAGCGACCTGGCGCCGATGGCCGAGGACAGCCCACCCGCCGCCCGCTGGCGGGAGGCCGGCCTGGTGCTGCTGGCCAAGACCACGATGCCCGACTACGGCATGTTGTCGTCCGGCCTGTCCAGCTTTCACCCGCTGGCCCGCAACCCCTGGGACACCCGCATGAACCCCGGCGGCAGCAGCGCCGGCGCCGGTGCCGCGGCCGCGGGCGGCTACGGCCCGCTGCATGTGGGCACCGACATCGGCGGCTCGGTGCGGCTGCCGGCCGGCTGGTGCGGGCTGGTCGGGCTCAAGCCCAGCGCCGGCCGGGTGCCGATCAAACCCGCCTATGTCGGCCGGGTGGCCGGGCCGATGACCCGCACCGTGGCCGACTGCGCCGCGCTGATGGCCATCCTGAGCCGGCCCGACTGGCGCGACGCCACCAGCCTGCCACCCCAGGCCATTGCCTGGCCGCAACTCGGCCGCGAACTGCGCGGTCTCAAACTCGGCCTGCTGATGGACGCCGGCTGGGGCCTGGACGTGGACCCCGAGACCCGCACCGCGGTTGAATCCGCCGCGAAACTGTTGCAAGGCGCGGGCGCCAGCGTCGAACCCCTGGCGCCGTTTTGCACCCGGTCGATGGCCGACGGCATGGACCGGTTCTGGCGCATGCGCAGCTACCTGGACATCACGGCCCTGCCCGAGGCGCGGCGTGCCCAGGTGCTGCCCTACATCCGCGACTGGGTGGCCAGCGGCGCCACGCTGAGCGCGGCCGACGTGTTCACCGGCTACAGCCAGATCGCCGCGCTGCGCGACGCCGCGGTGGCGGCCTGCCAGCCGTTCGACTTTGTGCTGTCACCCACCAGCCCGGTGCCCAGCTTCCCGGCCGAATGGGCCAGCCCGCTGAACGACCCGGCGCGGCCGTTTGAGCACATCGCCCACACCTTGCCGTACAACATGAGCGAGCAGCCTGCGCTGTCGATCAACTGTGGTTTTACCGCCGCCGGCCTGCCGATCGGCCTGCAGATCGCCGGCCACCGGCACGACGACCTGGGCGTGCTGCAACTGGCGGCAGCCTACGAGCAGCTGCGCGGCGCGATGCGGCCTTGGCCGATGGACCTGGCCTGACGGACTGAAGCCGTCATGGCGCCGTCATGACGCCGGCAGCGCTTGGGGGGCCGCGATGTCGATGCAGCGCAGCACCCGCCAGGGGCGGGCGATGCGGTCGCATCTCGGGGCGCTCACCGGTGAGCCGTTTCATGCGGCTTCTCCAGGTTGGGCGGGTTTGGCGCCGAGTGGCCGGCCGGCAGCCGACCAGGCCGCGATGCCACCCCGCAGAAACCGGGCCGGCACGCCGGCAGCGCAAAGCAGCAACGCCACCGAGCGGCTGACTTCATGGCCGTGCACGCAGTACACCAGCACCGCGCGCTGAGCCGGCAAGCCACCGGCCCAGTCCGCCACGGCCACGGGATCACGCCACTGCGCGCCGGCGATCAGCCCGCCAGCGCCATCGAACACCGCGCGGCGCCTAACGTCCAGCAGCAGCGCACCTGCCGCGTCGTCGGGCCCGGCGCCCAAGGCCTCGCTGGCTTGGTTGACGGTGTCCAGCACGGGCTGGCCGGCCGCCGCACCGGCGTCCAGCCCAGCCAGAAAAGCGCGGGCGGCGTGTTGTGCGGCGGCATCAGGGGCGGGGACGGGAACGATCGGTGCGGTTTTCATCATCGGGATCCTCAAGCCATGGCGGGCAGCCACTGGCGCGCCAGCAAGCCGACCAGCGCACAAGCGCCCAGCAGCGGCAGCACACCGACCTTGAAGCGCATCAGCGCCACCGCCGCCGCCACGGCGATCAGCGCCGAGACGGCATCAAAGCGCCCGCCCCAGCCCTGCGGCCACAGCACATGCCCCGCAAAAAACAGCGCCAGGTTCAGGATCACGCCCACCACCGCTGCGGTGATGGCCGACAGCGGCGCGGTGAATCCCAGCTTGCCGTGGGTGGCCTCGACCAGCGGGCCGCCGGCCAGGATGAAGACAAACGACGGCAGGAAGGTAAAAAACGTGACCACGGTGGCGGCCAGCGCGGCGCCCAGCAACAGCGCGTCCGGCCCCAGCACCTGGCGTGCCCAGCCGCCGACAAAACCGACAAAGGCCACCACCATGATCAGCGGCCCGGGCGTGGTCTCGCCCAGCGCCAGGCCGTCGATCATCTGCGGGCCGGTCAGCCAGTGGTGCTGCTCGACGGCGCCCTGGTAGACATAGGGCAGCACCGCGTAGGCGCCGCCGAAGGTCAGCAACGCGGCCTTGGTGAAAAACCAGCCCATCGCGGTCAACGTGCCGGCCCAGCCCTGGCTGGCCACCAGTGCAGCCATCACCACGGCCCACAGCGCCAGGCCCACCCCCAATACTTTCAACAACTGTGGGCGCGAGAAGCGCGCATGGGCCGGCGTGGGCGTGGCGTCGTCGATCAGCGCCGGGCCATAGCCGGCCTTGGCGGCGCCGTGGCCACCGCCGAGTGCAAACACTTGCGGTGCATAACGCGCACCGACCCCGCCGATCAGCGCCGCCGCCGCCACGATCGCCGGAAACGGTGTGTCGAAGGCAAAGATGGCGATGAACGACGCCGCAGCGATGCCCCACATCCAGCGGTTTTTCAGCGCCCGGCCGCCGATGCGGTGTGCCGCCTGCAGCACCAGCGCTGTCACCGCCGGCTTGATGCCGTAGAAGGCGCCGGCCACCAGCGGCAGGTCACCAAAGCGCAGGTAGATCCACGACAGCGCGATCAAGATGAACAGAGACGGCAATACAAACAGCGCACCGGCGACGATACCGCCCGAGGTCCGGTGCATCAGCCAGCCGATGTAAGTGGCGAGCTGCTGGGCCTCGGGGCCGGGCAGCAGCATGCAGTAGTTGAGCGCATGCAAAAAACGCTGCTCGCTGATCCAGCGCCGGCGCTCGACCAGCTCGGCGTGCATGATCGCGATCTGCCCGGCCGGGCCGCCAAAGCTGATGAAGCCGAGCTTGAGCCAGAAGCGCAGGGCCTCGGCAAAGCTGACGGCGGCGGGCGCGGCGGTGGCGGCGTCGACGGGAGGCGCGCTGGTCGAGGGGGTCATGGTGAGGAAGCGGGTGGGGGCACAGGCGCCGCGTACAGCGCATCGAACAAGAAGGCTGCTGCAGCGGCCAGGGCGTCGTCGTCGGCATGCAGCTCCCGCAGGCCGGCCAACAAGCCCTCCAGCCCGGCGGCCTCGGGCACTGGGACGCCACCGGCGTCGAGACAGTGCACGACACTGCCAATGCGGCGCAGCGGGGCATCGTCGGCCAGACCGAACTGCACGATGAGCACCTCGAAGGTGACCAGCGCACCGACATGGCTGAAGCGCGCGCCGTCGTAGTCGTAGCCCAAGGCGCCGGGTGGGGTGGTGGTGCGAGGGGTGACGGGTGGGGTGTCTGGTACACCGTCCGGCAGCGCACTGCGGTCCGCGAGCCAGATGAACTCAGGCCGCCGGTCGATGAACTTGCGTATCAACCACGCGCAGGCCAGCCGGTCCACCCAGGGCCGGGCCCGGGTGGCCCAGCGCTGGCCCTGAAACGCTTCGCGGTCCAGCCGGGGCAAGGCCATGGCGGCCGTGGGCTGGGGCTCGCCGCGCGAAAAACGGCTGTCCAGCGCACCACGCAGGCCGGCCAGATCGGCAGCCGCCGGCTCGGCGGCGGCGCCGGCAAAGTAGTCGGTGGCGCGCAAGGTCGCCAGCGCATCGGCCATGCCCCGCAGGCGCCGACGGGCCTCGGTCTCGCCCAGGCCGGGCAGGGCTTGCTGCAGTGCGGCGGCGGTCTCGCGCCAGGCGGCGTAGCCATCGCTGCGGTCGAACAGCGCCGGCCACTCGGCGCTTTGCGCCGCGTCACGCGGCGCCAGGCACAGCACCGACGCCGTGCCGCCGTGGCTGCGCACCTCGGTGGCCAGCGCGTCGAGTGCAGCCACATGACTGGCCGGCAGCAGGTAGGCGCCGTCACGCAGCGCGGCGCAGCCCAGCGCCTTGAGCGCACGCCAGATGCGCAGCCGCACGGCGTTGGGCTGGGTGGGCAGCGTGACGAGCAGCAGGGACCACATGTCAATAGCATATGCTACAAATTCAGTAGCAAGCAATTCAAAATTTGCGAAACTGTTCCGAACCTTGGTATCAAGGTCCTGGCGCCGCGTCAGGGGCCTGAACCGTGCGTTCAACCGTGGCCGGCACCGGCGCCCGGTACTTGCTCTGGTTTTGGTCTGTGTAGCGCACCGCACTGTCGGCGGTGGCAGCGACGAAGTCCGGGCTGGCGCCCAGGCGGCCGGCGTTGACCGAACACCGGACTACGCAGGCTGTGGCGCGCCAAAGCCTGGACACAGATGCGTGCGTGCAGGCGCAACAAGTCGGCAGGCGGTCCCCATGAGCGGCCGAGCGCGTCCGTTGCACGACCTTGCGGCCAGTACGGCGTCAGCAATTCAGGATGCCAAAGCACTTGTTCCGTCGTATGGCCAGCGACAACGACGCTGCAAGCGTCGCGCCACAAGCCAGCGCCCGCCGGCGCAACGGTACCGGCAATCGACCATCGACGACACCCGTCGAACGGGACTCGCTGCCTTGAAGCCGACATTCGTTTTCCGCGAGCCTTCGGCCGCGGCGCCGACCAGGGCTGACAACAGCAAGCTCAGCACGTCGCCGACCAATGCGGCACAGGCTGCCCGGGTACCTCGATCGAGACTGCGAACAGCGCGCCGTCCAGACTGCCCGCCAATGCGGCCGCTGCAGCGAGGCCACGAATAGCGTGCGCTGATCGGCGCCTCCGAAGCAGGGCATGGTCGGGGCCCGGCAGGGCAGCGGGAGCTTCTGCAGGAGTCGGCCGTCGGCGCCGAAGCGATTCAGGCAACCGGCCGAGACACCGGCCGACCAGTAGTGGCCAGAAGCATCCACCGCCGCACCATCGGGTCGGCCATCGGCTTCGCCGCTCGTGCACCACGGCGCCGGGGTGCCCATCGTTCCCGTGGCTTCGTTCCATGCGGCGCTGAACACCTGGCCGGCATGGCTGTCCGAAAACCACAGGCGCGTGCCGCACAGGCTGAAGGCCACGCCGTTGGCGACCGTCGGTCCGGTGTGCAGGCGGCGGATGCGCGGGCTGCCTCCATCCCATGCGGCGCAGTAAAGCGCGCCGCTGGGCTGCTTGTTCTGCGCGCCGTCATCCATGAACCCAAAAACCCACCAGCGGCCTGTCGGCGAGACCTTGCCGTCGTCGAGCCGGTTGCCATCGGGCTCCTCCAGCACCTCGGCGATGGTGTGCAGTCGCGCGCTGCCGAGGTCCAGCAAAGCCACGCTGCGGCGCAGCGCCAGCGCCACCTGCCCGGGCCCGGCCAGGGCCAGCGCCCCCACCACGTCAGGCAGCATCCAACGGGTCAGCGTGTCGCTTGGCAGGTGCAAGCGCAGCACCGCAGGGGCGCGTACGTCGATCCAAAGCAGGGCTTGTTCGGCGGCGTCCCACACGGGCGACTCGCCGAAGCGGTTGTCCACCGGCCAGGCCCACAGGCCCGGCCAGCCGGCACTGTCCAGTGCCAGGCGCTCAATCGGCGCGTGTTGGACGTTCAGGGTCGCCGACATGGCCTGCGGCAGCGAAGCCGCCGCCCTGGTAGAGCTCGGCCACCGCGTCGTCGCTGCGCTGGCCCACCAGCGCGGCCGCCCAGGCGTCGGCGCTGTGGCGTGGGCGGTAACCCAGTGCCTCGGCGCGGCGGTTGTCCCACCAGCTGGCAGCGTTGTGCGACACGCCGTAGACAACGTCGTGGTGGTAGTCGGCCTGCAAGCCGACCCCCACCAGCGCGGCCAGGTCTTCGGGGTGCACCCAGTTGGCCAGCATGCGTGCATCCGATGGAGCGGCGGCGCAATGGCCGATGCGCAGGCCGAGGCCGCGCAGGCCGTGCTTGTCGGCATGCAGGCTGGCCAAAGCCTCCATGAAAACCTTGGTGACGCCGTAGCGGGAATCGGGGCGCGGGCTGCCAAGGCCATCGATGCGCCGCTGTCGCGGGTGGTAGCCGACGGCGTGGTTGGAGCTGGCGTAGACGATGCGCTGGACACCGGCTTCGATTGCGGCCTCCCACAGGTGGGCCACGGCGACGATGTTGGCAGGCAGCAGCGTCGCCCAATCGGCCTCGCGCGGGTAGCCGGCGAAGTGCACCACAGCGTGCACTCCCTTCAGCAGCGCGGGCAAGGCGCGGGCATCGGTCAGGTCAGCGGTGAAGGCGGTCTCGTTGGCGTGTTCCGGCGTGACAGGCACGAGATCCGTCAAGCGCAGCTCGGAACAGGCAGGGGCCAGGTACGGGCGGATCTGGCGGGCGACCTTGCCGCCGGCGCCGGTGAGCAAGACGCGCAGGCTCACGCTGCCTGCCCGATCTCGAAATTCGCCAGCAACTCAAGGGCACGCAGGATTGCCGAATGGTCCCAACCCGCGCAGCCGTGGGCGCTGCAGGCATTGAAAAGTTCCTGCGCCTGCGCCGTGTTCGGCAGCGCCACGCCCAGGCTGCGCGCGCTGGCCAGCGCCAGGTTCAGGTCCTTCTGATGCAAGGCGATGCGAAAGCCGGGCTCGAAGTTGCGCTTCAGCATGCGTTCGCCATGCACTTCGAGCACCTTGCTGCTGGCAAAGCCGCCCATCAAGGCCTGGCGCACACGCGCCGGGTCGGCGCCGGCCTTGGCGGCGAAGAGCAGGGCCTCGGCCACTGCGGCGATGTTGAGCGCCACGATGATCTGGTTGGCGACCTTGGCGGTCTGGCCGTCGCCCACGGCGCCGACATGCGTGATGTTGCGGCCCATCAACGTGAACAGCGGCTGAACGCGGGCGAAGGCGGTCTCGCTGCCGCCGACCATGATGGACAGCGTGGCGTTCTTCGCGCCTACTTCGCCGCCTGACACGGGCGCGTCGAGGTAGTCCGCCCCCAGCGCCTGCACACGCTGCGCGAAGACTTTGGTGGACAGCGGCGAGATGCTGCTCATGTCCACGACCACGGCGCCGGCGCGCAGGCCTGCGGCCAGGCCGTGATCGGCGAACAGCACGGCTTCGACATCGGGGGTGTCGGGGAGCATCAGGAAGACGACATCGGCCCGTTCGGCCACTTCGCGCGGTGTATCGCAGCGAGTGGCACCGCTGTCGGTCAGGCCCACCGGGACCGTGCTGCGTGTGTGGACGAACAGCGCGTGGCCTGCGCCCAGCAGGTGGCCGGCCATCGGCGCGCCCATGATGCCCAGGCCGATGAAGCCGATGTTCAGGGCAGTGTCGGTCGAATCGGAGTTCTTGGCGGGATTCATGCGATTGGATTCATGCTGTGGGGGGTCAGCGCTTGACGCCAACCCAGCCCCGCCTGCGTACCGGCGGCGGGGCGGTATTCGCAGCCGACCCAGCCGCGGTAACCGATGTGGTCGAGGTGGGCGAACAGGAAGCGGTAATCGATCTCGCCCGTGCCCGGCTCATGCCGGCCCGGGTTGTCGGCCACCTGCACATGGCCGATGCGCGCCAGGTGTCGGCTCAGCGTCGCGGCGAGTTCACCTTCCATGCGCTGGGCGTGATAGATGTCGTACTGGACGCGCAGGTTGTCGGCCTGCACCGCGTCCAGCACGGCCAGCGCCTGCGCGGTATGCGTGAGTTGGAAGCCGGGAATGTCGAAGCTGTTGATCGGCTCGATCAACAGGCGCAGGCCGTGCCCGTGCAGGGCGGCGGCGGCGTGACGCAGATTGCCGACGAAGGTGCCGTGTGCCACCTCGGCTGGCACATCCGCCGGCCGGATGCCAGCGAGGCAATTCAACTGCGTGACGCCCAGCGCCAGCGCATAGTCGATGGCCTGCGCCACACCGATGCGGAACTCGGCTTCGCGGCCGGGGTGGCAGGCGATGCCGCGTTCGCCGGCTTCCCAGTCGCCGGCTGGCAGGTTGTGCAGCACCAGGGCCAGGCGGTGGTGCTTCAACTCGGCCTGGATTCGCGCTGCCTCGAAGGCATAAGGGAAAAGGAATTCGACGGCCTCGAAGCCGTCATGCGCGGCAGCGCCGAAGCGTTTGAGGAAGGGCAGCTCGGTGTAGAGCATGCTCAGATTGGCGGCAAAGCGCGGCATGGGCTGTCTCTTGAATTGCGGTGTTTCAGGCGTCGGGCTTGAACCGCCCGCGCAGCGCATCGGCGGCGCGCGCCAGCAGCACCAAGTCGGCCCCCACCGCCACGAACTGCGCGCCGCGCTGGATGACGTGCGAGGCCAGCGCTTCGTCGCCCGTCAGGAAGCCGGCGGGCCGCCCGGCAGCCTGAATGCGCAGCAGGGCGTTGTCGATGGCGGCCCGCACTTCGGGATGCCCCGGTTGGCCGAGATGGCCCATCGACGCCGACAGGTCGCCGGGCCCGATGAAGATGCCGTCGACGCCGTCGACCGCCGCGATCGCTTCGATCTCGCCCAGTGCCGCCGTGGTCTCGACCTGCACCAGTACGCAGATCTCCTGCGCCGCCTGCTGCCAGTAGTCCGGAATGCGCCCGTAGCCGGTGGCGCGTGATGCGCTGGCAAAGCCGCGAGTGCCTTCGGGCGGGTAGCGTGTGGCGCGCACGGCGGCCGCGGCCTCGCTTGCGTTCTGCACGTACGGCACCAGAAAGCTCTGCACGCCCAGGTCGAGCAGCCGCTTGAACATGACTGCATCGTTCCACGGTGGGCGCACCACCGGCGTGACGTTCGGGTGCCCGGCCAGTGCCTGCAACTGCGCATGCACCAGCGGCAAGTCGTTGGGCGCGTGTTCCATGTCGATCAGCACCCAGTCGAACCCGGCCCCGGCGATGACTTCGACCACGGTCGCGCTGGCCAGGCTGTTCCATAGGCCGATCTGCGTCCGCCCGGCCTGCAGCGCGCGCTTGAGCCCGTTTCGAGGCAGTTCATTCATGGTTTTCCTCGCGTGTCTGGCGCGTGATGTCTGCACGCGGCCGGCGCGCCTGCAGGTAGACGGTCTCGCTTTCGGTGCCGGCATTCCAGCCGCCCGTGGGCAGGGCGGCATTGCGTTGGCTGGGGCGGGCGGCGACGAAGTCTACGTCGATTTGCACGCCCAGGCCGGGTGCTTCGGGCACCGCCAGACGGCCGCCCGTTGCCAGCAGCGCGGTCGTGATGGCCTGCGGCCGCTCGGCCCAATCAGGCTCCATGCGTTCGAGCATCAGGGCGTTGGGGATCGCCGCCAGCAGGTGCACTGCAGCGAACTCGGCCACAGGCCCCAGCGAACCCGAATGCGGCGCGATCAGCAGGCCGTGCGCCTCGGCCCAGCCGGCCAGCTTGCGCATCTGCGTCAGCCCGCCGAATCGGCCGGTGTCGGGCTGCAGCACGTCGAGCAGGCGTTCGTCGATGAAGGGCCGCATATCGGCCAGGGTGGCGCAGCGTTCACCTGCGGCCAGCGGCAGGGCCACCTGGCTGCGCACGCGCCGCCAGCCATCCAGGTTGTCGGGCGCCACCGGGTCTTCCAGGAACAGCAGGTTCAACGGCTCCAGCGCACGGCCGATGGCCACCGCATCGGCGGCGTTCAGCCACGGCGGGCCGTGCAGGTCGACCATCAGGTCGATGTCGGGCCCCACTGCGGCGCGCACCGCGAAGGCGCGTTCGACGATGCTGGCGATGCCGCCGAGCTTGACGGCTCGGACGCCGCGTTCCACCGCCGCCAGCGCGCTGGCCACGGTCGACGCGTGGGTGTAATAAGGCACGTGGCGCCGCGTCTGGCCGCCGAGCAGCTGGCACACCGGTGCGCCGAGTTGCTGGCCCTTCAAATCCCACAGCGCCATGTCGATCGCCGCCAGGGCGCCCATGCCCACGGTGCCCGTCTGGCCGTGGCCCATGATCACCACACGAAGTTTCTGGGCCAGGCGTTCGATGTCGGCGGCATCCTCGCCCACCAGCAGGTGCGCCAGGTCCTGCACCGCCACGGCCACCAGGCGTGGCCAGCCCGAGCCTTCGCCGGTGCCGACCAAGCCGGCATCGGTGTGCACGGTGACGAAGCACCAGTTGCGGCTGCTGGCCAGTGCCGTCTTGCCCTGCGCCGTCCAGCCGGTGTACGGCGGCGCGCCGGCTTGCATCAGGTGGCTGCGGACTTCGGTGATCTTCATGCCTTCATCCCTTTTTGCGAGCTCACTCGGCCTTGATGTTGGCAGCCTTTACCAGCGCCGCCCAACGTTGCAGTTCAGCGGCGTAGTGCTGCTGAAAGTCAGCCGGCGCCTTGCTTGTCACGACTTCCGAGCCCAGCGCGGCGATGCGCGCACGCACCGACGGCGACTGGGCCGCCGCGACCACCGACGCGTGCAGCTTGGCCAACACCGGCGCCGGGGTGCCGGCGCGCACGGCAATGCCCTGCCAGCTGCGGATGTGGGTCGATGCCGGCAGCCCCAATTCCTTGGCGCTCTTCACGTCGGGCATGGCCTCGATGCGGGTGTCCTGCATGACCGCCAGTGGGCGCACGCGTCCGGCATCGGTGAAGCCCTTCAGCGCGCCCGACATCAGGTCGAACATCAGGTCGATGTCGCCGGCCAGCAGCGCCTGGTTGGCCGGCGGGCCCCCCTTGTAGGGCACGTGCAGGAAGGCCAGGCCCTGGCTGCGCGCGAACAGCTCCGCCGCCAAATGCGACGAGGTGCCGATGCCGCCCGAGCCGATCTTCAGCCCGCCTTCTGTCTTCTTCGACGCCGCGACCACGTCCTGCGGCGAGTTCAACGCGCTCTGCGCCGGCGCCAGCATCAGCACCGGCACGCTGGTGACCTGCGAGACCATCTGCAGGTCGGTCAGCGGTTGGTACTTGACGCCGATCAACGACGGGTTCGTGGCCAGATGGATGGCAGCGAACAGGAGGTTGTAGCCATCGGCCGGCGCGGCCAGCACAGCAGAGGTGGCCAGGTTGCCCGAGGCGCCGCCCTTGTTGTCGACGATGACGCGCTGGCCGAGCGTCTTGCTCATCTCCTCGGCCAAGGCGCGGGCCACGGTGTCGGCAGCGCCGCCTGCCGAGAAGCCGACCTGCAGGGTGATCGGCTTGTCCGGGAAGGCCAGCGCGAGTGGCGAAACGAGCAGGCTGGCCGCAGCCAGGGCCAAGCCGCCAAGGCGGCGACGTTGGATTGCAAGAACGGTGAGTGTGGTCATCGGGGCTTCGATCAAGATTCAGAAGTTGTGCTTCAGGCCGAAGTCCACGGCGGTGGTGCGCGTGCGCGCGCTGCCGGCCAGGTTGCCCTGCTGCTTGGCCGAGCCGACGTCGGTGTAGAGCGAGGTGCGCTTGCTCAACAGGTGCTCGTAGCCGAGCCCGACCTTGGTGATGTCGTTGTTGCCGCCATCCGGGTCCAGGCGCGTCACGGCCACGCGGGCGATGTGCGTGCCCACGGGCACCGACGCGGCCAGGGTGATGTTGGTGTTCTTGATGCCCGCGACCGTCGACCGGGTATAGGTCAGGCGCGGCCGGATGACGCCGAAGTCGTAGGCGCCGCCGACGAGTTCGACATGTTGGTTGCTGGTCTGGTGGTCAAACGCCGCGGCCAGGTACAGCGGGCCGGCGGCGTATTCGACATTGCCGCCGGTCGAACGCGGCCGTGTGCCTTCGCCCGCCGACACCGCGACGTTGAAGCTGAAGTCGCCCAATCGCGGCGACTTGTAGCCCACCGAGTTGTTGGCCCGAGCGTGACCGTCGATGCGGTACGTCGCCAGCTGATGGTTCAGGCTGGGTGAGCCGACGGTGTCCCAGGCCCAGGGGTCGAGCCTCAGCGCGGGCCAGAACAGCGGGATGTATTCGCGGCCCAGGTACACGTTGCCCAGGGTCTTGCTGTCCAGGTACACGTAGGAGCGTGCCTTCCAGAACACGGGGTCGGCCACGCCGGTGTCGGCAAGGAAGCGGTGTTCGATCTGGAAGCCGGCCCGAAGGCCGCCGCCGAGGTCTTCGCTGGCCATGAAGCCGAGCCGACTTTCCGAGCCATGGCGGACGTCCCAGCGGTTGCCTGCGGCACCAAGCTGCCCATTGCTGGCCGTAAGCGACGAGGTGCCGGCGTTCTGCTTGGTGACGCTCAGGTCCAGGCGGCCATAGATGGTGACGCTGGACTGGGCCTGGGCCGCAGCGGCGCCGGCCAGGACGAGGAGGGTGGGGAGGATGCGTTTCATGTGTCTCCAGTGGTCGGTCGAGGCTGATGGGTTGCCGGCGGGGAGGTAGAACGGCAATGAAGGGCCTTGGGCCTGCCAGCGCACTGCTTCCGTATGCCGCAAAGAATACAATATATTTGATAAAATCCACCATACGGGTTTACCTGGGGTCCGGCGATGCTCGATGCGCTGGGCCGATGACTTCGCATGGGGAGCGCGGCTGCCGTTGGCATCAGGAACTGCGCATCGAACCCGGGTCAGCGCGCAGCGCAGAGACGCTGGGTTCGATTCATCAAAGAATATCGATTCCGATAAAGAACATTGTATAAACTGTATACAATAGCCCACGCTAAGTTTCCCAGGAGTTCGCATGCCCGTCCCGCAGCCGATCAACGCACCCACCTATCTGCGCCTGCGAGAGAAGATCCGCGAGGACATCGTGGCCGGGGTCTGGGCGCTGGGATCGCACATCACGCTGGCCGAGCTAGGCAACCACTACCAGGTCAGCAACGTGCCGGTGCGTGAGGCCCTGTTGCAACTGCAGGGCGAGGGCGTCATCGAGATGCGGATGAACCGCGGCGCGATGATCCCCGGTGTCGACGCCAAGTACATCGACGACACCTACCAAGTGCGCGGTGCCCTGCAATCGCTGCTGGCCCGGCTGGCCTGCGAGCGTGCCACCGAGGCGCAGCTCAAAACCCTGGACGCGGTGGCCGGTGCGTACGAAGATGCCGTCACCTCGGGCGACGTCGCGGCCTGCGTTGCTGCCAACCGGCACTTCCACAACCACCTGGAACTCCTGGCCGACAACGCCGGCGCGGTGGAACTGCTCCAGGCCCGAAGCAGCCTCGTCGACGCCTTTCGCCGGGCCCGCGGTTACGCGCCGGGACGGCTGGACAAGGTATTGGCCCAACACCGCAAGATTGTGCGTGCCATCGTCAGGCGCGATCCCGACGCTGCCAGCCAGGCGGTGCTGGCGCACACCGATGCCTCTCGGCTGGACTTGCTCGACTTGCTGAAACGCTCGCCGCCCGGCTGATGGGGACGCGGCGAGCGCGGTCCTACGGGTCCTGCACCGGGCAGTTGATGCGCTCGACCCGCTACTGTCCGGTTAAAAGTTGAACAAATTCAACTGGTTAGCGTCGTCAAGCGATTCGATCTGGAGCGCATCGGCCTGCAGGGCGCATAGAAGCTCGGTTTTCTCGAAGACCGAGACCGACAAGAACTGTAGACATGTGCAGAGCGCGGCATCGAGTTGAAGCTCCTTCTTGAAGATGGCGACGAGCACGTAGGTGGCCACTGCGCACTACACCTGCGTCTTGACCGCGTTCTTGCTGTTCCTCAGAAAAAGTTTGATGCGCAGGTGCTGCTTGATCCACTTGAAGAACAACCCGGCCTGCCAGCAACTCTTGTAAAGGGCGGCAATCGTCAACGCTGGCAACGTATTGTCGTTGGTCAGGAAGATGAGTGTCTTGCCCGACTCGGGATCTTTGAAGCGAATGCGCCGAGGATGCTCGGGGTATTTCCTGGCCGAGTAGTAGCCATTGAGCATGACCTGCTGGTCGCTGATGAGGCCGAAGCTGCGGTCGGTGGCTGCCGAGTACGCGCGCCTGGCATCCATTGGTGATTTCGCGCGCGTCACGAAGAACGCGCCGGCTCGATGCCGTGCGTGCAGCCGCTTGAAATCGACGTAGCCGCGATCCATCACATAGAACGCGCCAGGTTCGAAGACCAGCATGTCGAGTACGTTCACATCGTGCAGCTTGCCGGCGCTGATGTGAATGAAGCCGGGGATGGCGCCGCGCAGGTCCAGCAACGTGTGCAGCGTGATCGCCGCCTTGGTCGATCGAAAAGGCGCCCAGTCGAACAGGCTCAGACACAGATCGACGGTGCTGGAATCCAGCGCATAGACGGTGTTGTCCAAGTCGACGCCGAGGACCGA
>JBBQAH010000389.1:0-2434 GCA_038316145.1 Burkholderiales bacterium | reverse complement strand
ACTTTAAAAACATTCGAATGATCGTGACTCAATTCAGCGTTACAAAAAATATCATTTTTGGCTTACAGTGTGAGCATTATTGAAGAAGAGAAAACCTCAATAAACTTCAAACAATAGAACCTCTCGAGAACCTTGAAGTAATAAAACAAAATCTTGAGGTGCATAACGCTGATCGTGAGCGCGTACGTGTGATAACATGCACAGTTTTAGAGTCGGTCTGCCTTGATTATCAGCAACTGTCTATTAATCAACTTATAATACCGTAAATTAACCTTAATTCTAACCTAGGGCATGTATCAGTTCATGTTGAATGATCCCGAAGGACTCCCGACCTTTGTAACTGAAGCATCCTGAAAAGATTGGATAGGTGGGCATTATAGATTTTATTAACCTCCCTCACTCCACACTATATAATCGTTTATATACAGTCCGAAAACGATATTTTAAACTGAGATATTTTTTGAACTAGTGACGCATTATGGTAGCTGCCGATTACTTGATGTCAACTCTGTAAGTTCTGGTCAACTTATTGCGGAATAAACGAACAGGAAGCGCTGGGCTAATTCAGAATGCCTACCGATAGACTAACCGATAGAGTAGACAGCGGGCGATTTTTTTTACTCAGGTGGCAAGTGGCAATAGGAGGTAGGAAGTGGCACTTGAAGTCGTAAAATCGACTTATACTTGGTATCTTCCACTCGGGCTTGGAATACAGCAGGTGAAACAGCTGACGTCACGAAAAACTGGTTTCGTGTTTTTAAATGATTTTCCATGAACAGTAATATTTTGGTTGTATTTTTTTGGTAACTATAAACATTTCCTGTACACAAACGGAATAGCTTCAATCAAAGGCCCCAAATGAACAACAGCAATTGAAAAAAGTAACAATAGCAAGACCCTTGTTTGAAATCCATTTTTTTTCGTTTCATAAAGCGCAAACTGGCTACAAGAACTGAAATTGAATTTTGGATCGAATAAACATTTGTTTCAAGAATCAAACGGGCAAACTTTGTAGAAAGACGATGAGATCCGTAACGCGACGTATTTCGGGCAAAATCAAGTAAAAAGTGATGCGAATCCTTTGCCACGAAAAACGATATTCTGAATGGTTCTCTTCCTCAAACCACGCATTTCCAAATACTAAATTGTATAAGCAGTCTGTATTTTCCGTGATTAACGTTTGGTAAGAAGTAAAACTCAAAACAGCGCAGAAAAAACATAAGTCTTGCCAGGCAGATTTAAAGGCCTCAAATGCCGCCTGGCGCGAAGTGGCAAGTGGAAGTTGCGTTGACGTTCAGCCGGTTCGGTGCCACTTCCCACTTCCTAACTGCCACTTGGCCTGCCCGAAAAAAATCACCTGCTGTCTATTAACCCAAATTGTGGGTCAATTAAGCTAAAGAGTAAACTGACACTGAGTTGAGCAGAAGCTTCAAAAATTGGATGAAGATGAATTTATACGGGTTTTTTCGTGAGCTTACCCATTTTAAATAATATTTTGCCAAATATTATCCAGTGAAAATAAGATCCGAAATAATTTATGCATGATTGCTTTTTTAGGGTTTTACCTTCAGTTGTATTCACATGAAAACAGGTACAAATGTTAACTGCACTGCAACTCTAAACCACTGGGATTTCGTGGTGCTGTTAACGCATCTCACCTGTAAGACTGAGATGGATTAATTGACCTTCTGGAGCGTCTGTTTTGCCTGTGTACAACATACAGCTGAAAAAAGCCATAAAAAGTAACTAAAACGATCCAGAGAGTGCTCAACAAATGCAAAAGTTACACAAAGTAATGACATGTATTATGTACCGTCAGAATCGTGATAGACGCGCCTCAACATACCAGGAGGCTAAAACAGCTGAGATTTTCAGGTATGATGTCTGGGTTGCCCTTTGCACAAAGCGCACACAAGTAGAGTTTTCGATACCTTCCATAGCTTGCAGGATGAGATGTTTTTTTCGTGGCTCGCTTATGAAGGTTTTCGACAGGGTGAAGGGTAAAATTCTGTCCGTTCAACGGAGACGCTCATCAATCAAACCATTTTTGCCAATGTAACCCTGCAACGTAAGGTTTCTTCGATGCAAATGACGGGTGCTGCCACGAATGCAGGTATCAGGGTACAAATTTAACTTATTCAAGTTGATATATTTCCAATAAACTGATTCAAGTCCAACTACCAGAGACTCTTCCAAATATCAAATAGCTTGACTTTTTTTTAGCGCATGTACAGTTTTCAACCCTGCCAAGAATTTAGAAAACTGCGCATTACATTTTTTCGATGCTTTTCAGTTGAATCCTTGACGAATAGTCTGATAACCTTGCCGTTTTTCATTTCGTGGATGGTTTCCGGATCGACTCCCATGATGTCATTCTCAAACAGCGCAATATGTGGCGAAGGATGAGCATCGTCGGGTGCCAAAGCTGAAAGCA
>JBBQAH010000390.1:0-4574 GCA_038316145.1 Burkholderiales bacterium | reverse complement strand
AAAAAACACAACGGTGGTGAAGTTCAAAAATGACCAAATTATCTGCAAGTCTACATACAATCACAACATAGAATCAATCAATCAATCGATAATTGCTTACCATAGACTCCCATATTAAGAAAGTGTACAGATAGTGTTGATTGATTGATTGATTGATGAAAAACAAACAGCCGCACACTTACCATAGACCCCTATGTTAAAGAATGTGTACATTAAGTGTCGATCGATTGATTGATTGATCAAAAACAAAAAGCTTCATAACTTCCAGAGTTCTGACTTTCCCGGTCCGAAACCACTTGTATCGTGTTCCTTACGTCGCGAGGAACATTCCTACAAAATTTTTCAAATTGGCTGGGGGGGGGGTATATTACGATAAAGCCATCAGGACGATGCCCGCAATAGAATAAAAGCATTAAATTCTAACCGGGTAAGTGTGCCTATAATACCAGATAACTCCCCTTTCGGTAGCCCCTTTGGAGATTAGATCATTTACTAACTATCACATAGCATGCTGCGTTTTGCCATGATTGATTGATTGATTGACAAATGTGAATAGATAGTTAATCAACCAATCAATCAGTACTCTACCTACTCTACAAATTATTAAGTTGATCTACGCCATGCGTTAGTAACTATTCTTTTTCCGTTTTGAGATGGTTCATCTGTTTGCCATTTCATTGCTGGCCTACATGTCGGCGAATATTGAAGAGATTAATAGTTCAGTTCAATCACTGACTATTTACATCCGCCGAGCCAAGACCGACACTCCGGCCGTCATTGACACCAACAACTCCAACAGCAGCCTAGTGAGCCTACTCGCAGAGAACAATTCCGATGACGAGCCCATTGCCCTACCCGTCTCCCTCCCGGGTAGTTCCAACGCAAAGTGGAGTGCTCCCGTGGATTCAACGGAGGATGAAGGGGAGAGTAAGAAAATCAGCTCATGGTACTGGAGCTCCTACGTCTATAACTACGCTGGACTCAGTGCGCAGCCACGGTTGAGCCATCACGACCTCAATGCCGGTCAGTCAGTAATTGTACAGTATATGTTTTTGAGAATCTACAAGACCTTGTTGAATTCATTGATGGGAATGGGATTGATCGCCGACTGATTGCTTGATTGATTGTTTTTTGTGCATTCAAATTGGACAAAGTTGGAGGGCGTTAACTTTTGTTGTTTTTCAGCTTTCATCGTGGGATGTCTAATTGTGGCCATTTCGTCGCTCATGATTGTGGGCATTATCAAGGTAAGGCATTACGGCGTAAAAATGGACAGGAAATTACCTTAGGACCTATTTTTGGTCGGCACTGCCCCCGGTTTCATCCTGAACATTGACTGCCTCAGCCTCCCATGATCTGAGAACCGGAAAAGGAATACGTTCACCCCTCACCGGAATGCAAACTAATCGATAATCAATTGATCGATTGCGGTGGTTCATTCTCTGCAGAGACGTCAGTTGCATGCGCATTCTCTTGTCAATTATTCCTCCCATATTACAATATTCCCATTCAATTGGCTAAATCACCGTGCAATAACGTCACATCCGGGGATTCCCATTATAATCAAGGAAAGAAACGTATTTTGATAGGAGAACCGAACTGACATTCCTTGTCCTCCATTGTGACTTTCCTGTTCGGTTTGATAGATCGGCTGGCTGCCTGATTGATTGATTGATTATAGAGTCCTGCGGTACTGATACAGGCATGTTTTCTGATTGCAGGGCAAGCCGGCGTACATCTTCCCGTTCCTGGGATACCAGCTTGGTGATTTGTTTGTTTCGGCACTGACGGTGGCTGGAGTGATTTGCCTCGGTCCCAACATCAAACAACTCATTCTGTCCGGGGTAATTAATTGTACCCTGCAACCTTGAAGCACAGGCCGAATTCGTTTGGAGGGTGTTGAGTGCTAACCCTATTGATGTTGATACATCCTGGGTATTGTCTTGTTTTATAGGATGACTTCCCGTATCGTGAGGAGGTTCAACAGTTGGACAATCAATGGTTCATCGTATCACTTGCCCTGGCCATTCTCGCCGTCGTATTCATCAAGGTACTACTTCGCAGTATCATGATTAAAGACTCTCATCCATGTTTACTATTTCTTTCTTTCTTTCACCAGGCGTACTTTGTGCAAGTGGTGTGGCTCTGCATTCGATTCATGCGTGAGGAGGCACTGCGAAAGCTACGAGAGGAGTGCCAGCCCAAAGTCATCTTCCTGGATGCCAACAGCTCCTCCAACGACACTGAATCTACTCTCTACCTCTTTGACGGTGAAGGAGAAGTCATCAAGGTATTTTAAGCTCAAACTAATTCAACTATACTCCATTTCAAAGTGACCTCATTTCTAAACTATTTCTTATCTGCAGAAATCTCCGCCGCCAGCGTATGAACAGGAAGAGGTTAAGGTTGCGCCGCCTGCATATACGGTCTAACATTTAAATACGTCACCCACGCCTGCTGCACGCCGCGGACCTATTTCAAGTTTCATCGCTTTTTAAAGGCATGTAATTTATGATTAACCCTATTTTGCACATTCTCAAATCGGCTTGGCTCCTGTATTGTCCATCCATTATTGCACTTTGCCTCATCTTGGAACATAGACGGAATGATAGTAACTGATTGACTGATGATTGATTTGGCGATCTTTTCCTTGCAAATCTTTATCTGTAACCGGCTTTCCTGCTGATTCTTTCTGTTGCGCTGTGGTGACGATTCAGCCTGACAAGCATGCGTATCACTACTTATCTATCGACTTTACGAATGAATAAATGATTCTTTCTGGGTTTGACGAAATAATCATTGAAGCACGGTTGAACATATTTTACCGGAAAGATACGAGACGAGAAGGAGGAAGAACAGAGTATCGTAGAAATTGTCAATTTGATACTTTATTCCAATTTGTACAAGAATCGGCTTGCGAGCATCTACCTACAAATAAAAGAGAAAAGAAGACATGCCAATGTCGGCAAAACAATCACGAAAGAAAAAGACGCATAAAAATGCACATAAGTCAAAAGAGATTGTGACGAATTGGGTGGAAAACAGGGTCAAACTTTGAAGACATTACGAAGCTGCATGCTGTTTCAATGACTGATTCAATCATGCCTTCACTGAGACAGTTGAAGAAAGAGAGGAAAAATGTCACGTGAAACATGGAAGGATGAGATCGGAGTGAAGAGAAAGAGAGATCAGGAGGAAGTTGGGGCTTTACTGGCGGGCGGAAGATTAGAGTCCAGTGAACCTTTTCTGTTATCCTCGTTGTTCTTGAATGGATGGTGGAAGGATCCTCGCTTCAGCCTACAGTAGGTCAAGGTCAACAAGACAGTATCAAGCGTATAGTTATGAGTTTAATATTAGTTACAGAGGCAAGTTAATACTGCTAAGTGTTAACACGCCATTGCATCGAAATACATAACTTGGAATTGATTAACAGGTGGCACATAAGCATATTAAGCATACATGGCTTTGATGAGGATGAGCGTGTCGAGGTGGGGAATGGAACGGACCACATCGCGAATATCCTCCTCCGTGATGTGAATCTGAACTCGACAATTGTCCTCTTCCGTGGGAGTCAGGGGCTGAAGACCGGCTTGTGTTATCCAAGGATGATGGCGCATTTCACTCACCGTGATACGTCGCTCCGGATCCTTTTCCAGCAACCTACAATACATAATACCGAGTACATATACGAACCGGAAAGTGAAGCATTAAACTTCCAGGTCTACACAACTAATATAGCCCAATCCCAGATCTACTACAGCGATATAACTACTAACCTTAAAATGAGATCCTGCAACTGATCGGAAATGCAAATGTCCGGTGGGAAGAGGGGCGGTGACTCCTTGATCTGATTGTACAGGCCCACCACGAACTGATCATGGAAGGGAACCTCTGTAGCGATCGAAAGGTCAAGAGCGGCTATTTAACTCTTGATGGTGTAGGCGTTATGATAAGATAACATACCGCCAAATACGAGGGAGAAGAGGGTGATGCCCATTGACCAAATGTCCATCTTAATACCGGAGCAAAGTGTCTTGGGGCGAGTGTTGTTGTGGGCTATGGCAAGTTTGTCACTGTTGTCGCTGTCCGAACCGGCACGACTGAGACTGCCGCTGCGACTGGCCGGTTGCGACTGCTGATTACCGGTACTACTACTAGCCACCATCCTGACGTTGTTACTGCTGGCTGACGTCAGGATCTCCGGTGCATGGAAGGCTGCTCGGGTAATAACAGACAACATACACATCGTACCATCTCAACACAAAAACGACCAGGAAGATCAGAAGCATAAAGCTCTGTGGCTTCCCAATCAAATCATCATGAATATGAAAGAACTGTTTCGTCATAGCGTACAAATTAAGAGCCATCTACCTCACTCTTTATTCATCAATCAACACTATCCATTCACCACTATTCAGCGAGACTTAAAAAACGTCTGGCCGTCTGGCCTGCCTGCCTTCTGCCTCGGCCTGAACGGGTGGATGTTTATAGTCGTCTCGGAGCCGGAAGGGATAAGGAATAGCCTCAATTCCAAAGCCCTTACAAGTCTCGTAATGAACTCGAGTTTGCACTCC
>JBBQAH010000292.1:0-1641 GCA_038316145.1 Burkholderiales bacterium | reverse complement strand
ACTTTAAAACATAAACAAGTTCCGTCAAAAAAATCCATCTCAAACATCCAGGTTTTTGAGATGGGTTCCTGAGACAAACTGTCTACCTGTTCATAGTTTGCAAGCATTACTTTTTCGACTTGCTACATTTTCTGCAAGACTTGTTTGATCGAATGAGACTATCCGGGCATGGATCGCCCGGAAAATGAGTGAGTAATTTGCCAAACAAACCCGTCCAAAATTATAATAAAAAGAAGCTTTGTCCAAAATTGTACACAATTGTACATGCCAGAAAAAGCGAGCTGACACCATACGTATACAAGAGCTAAATAATGCTTCTCATGGTTCTTATCACGGTTCTGTGCTGGTCAGTAAGGAAAAAATGTGATCTACATTGGCGATCGTGTCTGACTGGTGAGTGTGCATTACTCGGTTACTCTACAGCACACATGTGGATGATGGGAACGTGCGATAATAATGCGGACGTTTTAATAAGAAAATAACTGAATAATATGCCTGGGATGAATTTTGTGGAATTCATGTCTAGCCTACCGTACCAGTAGACACAATTGCGCTAATGTTATACAATCGCCCTGTCTCTCTGTCATAGTAATGCAGTGAAAACCGTCGAGGCATTACGAGCTCGAGCTGTCCACGAATGGTTTTCGAATACAGTCCGACCTCCGTTAAGTGGACACTAAAAAAACTGTTATTTTAGTGCCTTGTGTGTTTATGGGTAAATATAAATGACCCACTTTCGTACCATTGTTTAGAGAAAAAAATAAGAAAAAATCACGTGTTGAAATGGATGATGGCCTGTTACTCGGACAGAAACGCGGCGCGAAGCGGCAAATCTCTTCGCGTCCACTTAACGGAGGTCGGACTGTAATTTAATAAATTCTGCAACGTTATAATTATGGAGTAATGCAAATTGCAAACGTATAAATACTTTTATAGAAGTGTAATGTAATGTTAGGGCACACCCACATGCAGATAATGCCACTTTTTGGCATACGAGATAAATAGTATTACAAAAAGTTTATAGATACAAGAGAAATTTTCGTCTGGCCGACGGTTCCCCGGTAAGTGGTTACCGTGAAAGGCAACAGTGCCCAAACACATAGGCCGGAAGTTCAACAAGGACCTTCGCACTACCTGCTCATGCTGAAGCGTCTAGGCCCCCATCTTCTGGTGCGGCGAACCCTGGCCGAACACGGCCACCCCAGTAAAAAGGCCAGTCGAACCGTGCATGCAGTGCGTGGCCTGGAATATTGACCCAATAAGAAGTCAAGTGCCTTGTTCTGCGCGATACAGCTAGTAGTGCTTCATGTATCAAGGCAGACACACCGGTACAAGGATTGGCACCCAATTCCGGACAACCTGTTTTGACTCCCAAATTCCGGACATTTTTTATGTCTGCTTCTTCATTTCTGATCTGATTCAGCCCGCACTGGCCTAAATCGAACGGGAATAATTACATACAAATTCAGAAATCAAGAAAGGGATATAGTTTTCGAAGTTTAAATATCGGAAAACGCGAAAAAGACCATCTCAAATATTCACCCCCAGTTTGTTTTTTGTTTTTTAAGACGAACAATTTCATCATTTTCAAGCTGAAAACTCGCACTTTGTGGGATTCTGCTTTTTCTTCAAATTCTTATC
>JBBQAH010000181.1:0-5220 GCA_038316145.1 Burkholderiales bacterium | reverse complement strand
CAACCCCGTCGCCAGCCAGGTGATGGCGGGTGCGGCCGCCTACCGGGCACACGGCGCCGATGCGGTGATCGGCTTTGGCGGCGGCGCAGCACTCGACGTGGCCAAGGTGGTGGCGCTGATGGCGGTGCACGACGGCGACGTGATCGAGTACGTCTGGGACCACCCGCAGGTGCGCGCCATCGTCAACCCACTGCCCTACTTCATCGCGCTGCCCACCACCTCGGGCACCGGGTCGGAGGTGGGCCGCTCTGCCGTGGTGGGTGAGGACGGCAACCACGTCAAACGCGCCGTGTTCAGCCCCCACTTGCTGGCCAAGGCGGTGTTTGCCGACCCCGAACTGACGTTGGCACTGCCGGCGACCATCACTGCGGCCACCGGCATGGATGCACTCACCCACAACATCGAGAGCTATTTGTCGCCGGCCTGGCACCCGCTGTGCGACGGCATCGCGCTGGAGGGCCTGCGCATCGGCGCCCGGGCGCTGGCCACGGCCGTCAAGCAGCCCGGCGACCTGCAGGCCCGCAGCGACATGATGATGAGCTCGATGATGGGTGCGATCGCCTTCCAGAAAGACCTGGGCTCGGTGCATGCCTGCGCCCACGCGCTGGGTGCGGTGGTTGACCTGCACCACGGCCTGGCCACCGCGCTGTTGAACGAGCCGGTGCTGGCCTGGATATTGGAGGCCGTTCCCGCCATTTTCAACGACCTGGCCCATGCCGTCGGCCTGGGTGATGACGGCGCCGCGTTTTTGCCCTGGCTGGCGCAGCTCAAGGCGCAGATCGGCATCAGCGGCGGCCTGGCCGCCCGGGGTGTCAGGCCCGAGCACCTGCCCCGGCTGGTGGCGCTGGCCGCGACTGATTTTGCCGGCGCCACCAATCCCCGCCCCGCGACCCGGGCAGACTACCAACGCCTGTTCCAGCAGGCGATGTAACCCGAGAGGCGATGCGACCCCGATGACCCCCATGCCGACCTTGTGCATCTACAACCCCGCCACCGGTGCGCTGATCACCGAGATTGCCGCTGACGACGCCACCAGCGTGGCCGCCAAGGCCAACGCCGCCCGCGCCGCACAGCCTGCCTGGGCCGCAAGGCCCATCGCCGAGCGTCTGGCGGTGATCGAGCGATTCCGCGCCGCGCTGCTGCGGGAGATCGAGCCACTGGCCAGCACGCTGACGCACGAGGTCGGCAAGCCGATCAGCCAGTCGCGCAACGAGATCAACGGCCTGCTCCCGCGGCTGGACTTCTTCCTGGAGCAAGCTGAAGGCGCGGTGCGCGACCAGCATGTGTTCGACGGCGGCGGCATGCACGAGCAGATCAGCCATGTGCCGCTGGGCGTGGTGGCCAATATCTCGGCCTGGAACTACCCCTACTTCGTCGGCTGCAACGTCATCGTGCCGGCGCTCTTGACCGGCAACGCGGTGCTTTACAAACCCAGCGAGTACGCCACCCTGACCGGCCAGCACATCACCCGCTTGATGCACGACAGCGGTGTGCCGCCGGCGCTGCTGGCCTGCCTGGTGGGCGGCGCCGACGTGGGCCGGGCCCTGCTGGCACAGCGCATCGACGGCCTGTTTTTTACCGGCAGCCATGCCACCGGGCAGCGCATTGCGCAGGTCTTGGCGCCTCGCCTGATCAAGCTGCAACTGGAGCTGGGCGGCAAGGACCCCAGCTATGTGCGGGCCGATGCCGACCCGCTGGCCGCAGCCGAATCACTGGCCGATGGCGCGATGTACAACACCGGCCAGAGCTGCTGCGCGGTCGAACGCATCTACGTGCACGCGGACGTTTTCGAGACCTTTGTCGAACACTTCTGCCGCACGGTCGACACCCTGAAAGCCGGTGACCCGATGGACCCCGGCACCACGCTGGGCGCGATCACCCGGGCGCCGCAACTGGCGGTGCTGGCTGCGCAAGTGGCCGACGCGTTGGCCAAGGGCGCCACCCTGCGGCGAGGCGGCCACCCGCTGCCCGGCCCCGGCAACGGCTTCGAGCCCACGGTGCTGACGGAGGTCAACCACACGATGGACCTGATGCGTGAAGAAAGCTTCGGCCCGCTCATCGGCATCCAGAAAGTGCACAGCGACGACGAGGCGGTGGCGCTGATGAACGACACCCGTTACGGCCTGACCGCAGGCGTCTACGCCCGTGACGAGGCCGCAGCACGCGCCCTGCTGTCGCGCGTCGATGCCGGCAGCGTGTACTGGAACTGCTGCGACCGGGTCAGTCCGCGCCTGCCCTGGTCGGGTGTCGGTGACTCAGGGTTAGGGCTGACCTTGTCAGCGCAGGGTATCCAGACCTTCACCCGGCCCAAGGCCTGGCATCTGCGGTCACCTTGACCTTGCCGGCGTCTGTCGGTTTTGCAGGCGCTCGAACTGGCGCTGTCGACCTGAAGCGGCGGTACCGGTGCCGGCGTCTCGTCGCCGCGAAGCGGTAGGCCGATCACAGCCACTCGGTCAGGGCCTGCGCGGCAGCATGTTCGTCAGCGTGTTGTCGCGGGACACGAAGTGATGGTAAAGCGCCGCTAGTGCGTGCGCGCCGATGATGTAGTAGCCGACAGTCCCGACCGTTTCGTGCACTTCCTTCAGTTGCCCCGCGAGATCCTTGTCCGCTGACAGCAGGGCAGGCAGGTGCGCACCGAAGAACGGAATGGGTTTGCCGGCGGCGCTGAGCAACAGCCAGCCCAGAATGGGCATCATGACCATGAAGGCATACAGCAAGACATGCACAGAACTGGCCAGCCGGGCCTGCCAGATCGGTAGCGGTGGAACCACCGCCGGGGCGCCGCCTCTCAGGCGATTCAGGAGGCGAACCGTCACCAGCGCCAGGATCGTGAGTCCGAGCATGAAGTGCCAGGTCTTGAGCGCCTCACGCGGATCACTCCCTTTGGGATACAGATCCTTCAAATTGATGCAGGCGTAGACCGCTATCAGGATCGCCAGCGTCAGCCAGTGCAGGGCAATCGCCAGGGGCCCAAAGCGGTCCGACGCTTTCGTGGACGTCATTCCGAGGTCTTGCCGTCGAAGTGTTCGGTGTCGGCCTCGGCGTCTGCGCGCGTGTGGTGCACCACACCGTCACGATGGTTGGGTGGCGAGTAAATCGTGTAGAGCTTGAGCGGCTCCGCCCCGGTGTTGATGATGTTGTGCCGGGCACCGGCGGGAACCACCACGGCGAAGCCGGCGCGGATCGCGGTGCAAACCCCATCCAGCACGGCCTCGCCGCTGCCCTGTTCGACACGGAAGAACTGATCGAGCTTGTGCACCTCGGCGCCGATCTCCTCGTTGGGCTTCAACGCCATCACGACCAACTGGCAATGATGGGCCGTGTAGAGCACCCTGCGGACCGCCTCGTTTTGTGTTGCAATGCCCTCGATGTCCTGCACGTAGCCCTTCATGCTGGTCTCCTGTAATCTGTTTGTTGGGGCGATGGCCCAGGGCATCAGCGCGGCCGCGGGTACGGTCGCTCGCCGCACGGCGGGCAACGACGCTCAAGATAGCAGCGCGCACATGCGCTGTCCGTGCGCTGCCGAACAATTCCGGCCCCGGGCGCGGTCGCCAGTCCGCGTGGCGAGGCCAGCGCACGAAATGTGCAGTTCACTGTTGCCCCTGACCGTGCACACCATGCGGCGCCGTCCAGCCTGTGCAACCCTGTGCAGGTCGCGGTTTGTGCAGCAGCACACTGACGCCGCCTTTCTGTCGGCGTACAACTCTTTGCATGAGGAGTTGCGGCAGAGCGCCAACCCGTGTTGACCGCGAGGCGACCCGCTGGCGGCTGTCCGACCCCCGACGATGGCAGGTTTCAACCCGGCTCAGGCGAGAGGCGCAAGCTGTGGAAATCAAGCTTCCGGGGTCGTGATGCAGCACCACCGCCCCGGTGGCGCATTTGGCCGCATCACTGCGCGGACCTGTTGCAAAGGAGACCCACCCTGAAATACGCCCTCTCGCTGCGCTGCGCCTTGCTGGCCCTGACGCTGAGCCTCGCCGCCCTGCCGGCATGGGCCGATGACCATTGCGATGCGCCGGTGGACCGCTGGCAGTCACGTGAAGCCGTGCGGCTGATGGCCGATCGTCAGGGCTGGCAGGTCCAGCGGCTGAAGATCGACGACGGCTGCTATGAGCTTCGTGGCACCGACGCCCAGGGCCGCGCCTTCAAAGCCAGGATCGACCCGGAAACCCTGAAGGTGCTGAAGCTGAAACTGCAGGACCACCCGCGCGAACGGGACCGCGAGCGTAACCGAGGGCACGCCACGCCTTAGGCCTGATCGCCGCCGACCGGGCGGTGAGGTCGAATCATTTCCAACCTGGAGAAATGCCATGCACAACCCTTTGATGACCACCTTGGCCGCCGCCAGCGCACTCGCCATGTCCACCCTGCCCAGCCTGGCGCACAGCCGACAGCTGACACTGACCGCCCAGCTCAAGAACTACGGCGGCGACGGCGCCTACCTGGCCGCCTACCTGACCGACGCCAAGGGCGCCTATGTCCGCACACTGTGGGTGGCCGGCGGCAAAGCCAAGTACCACACGCACCTGTCCGACTGGAAGCGCCTCTCAAGCGGTGACACCAAACGCCTCGATGGCGTGTCCGGCGCCAGCGTGGGCGCTGGACGGGCACTCAAGGTCACGGCCGAACTGGCCGATGCACTGATCGATGCGGGATACGAGATCCGCATCGATGCCGCTGCGGAAGACATGCGCGACAGCCCGTCCGAGATCCGTGTGCCGCTGTCTGCCGCCAACGCCGGCAAGCCGCAGGCCGGCAAGCAATTCATCCAGTCGCTGACCTTCCAACTCCAGTAGTGGCCACACGCATGGGCTGGAAGGACGTACACCGCTGGCTGGGCCTGACGGCGGGCACCCTGGCAGTGGTGTCGGGTCTCAGCGGCGCCATCCTGGCTTTCGACCCGGTGCAGCAGTCCTGGCAGGCCACCGCGGCGCCAAGCGATCTGTCGGCGGCCACGCTGGTGGAGCGGGTGACACGCAGCGTTCCGGCCGCGCAGGAGATCCGCCGCCTGCCGTCCGGCGCCATCGTGGTGTTCAGCTTTGTTGGCGACCAGGCCCAGGCGACCTACGTGGACCCGGCCGATGGCCGGGTGCTGGGCCCCTGGCAGCCGTCGGCGCTGCCGCGCTGGGTCAAGAACCTGCACCGATCGCTGCTGTTGGGCGACGCCGGGCGCTGGGGTGCGGCAGGCATTGCACTGGGCGTGGGCTTGTTGAGCGTCTC
>JBBQAH010000515.1:0-2105 GCA_038316145.1 Burkholderiales bacterium | reverse complement strand
GTGTTGAAAATTATTTCCATTACTACCGAACAAATTCATTGCGTTATGTAATAGTACGAGTGGATTCAATGCGTTTTAGTGTAATCCATTTTTTTGTTCAAATTTAATTGTCGTGATTACGTACCGTATACGAACAACTCGAACGTTTTATGCGCCTCCTCCGGCTGGCCCTCGATATTAGCCAAACACGTGTACACTCCCGCGTTCTCCAGCGTAACATTATCAAATATGAGGATGACGCTGGTGGGTTTATCCGAGGGCTTTTTGCTCAAACTGATCCGGCTAAAAGAGAGGACAGAAGAATCTGGATAAGAGTCAATAGACCTAGACAAGAGATTGAGGGCCACGGACCAAAATGATTGGCAAGAGCCAGTGGTCAAGGCAGGAAGGGGGAAGACGGAAGGGGAGACACAGTACAGCCGAAACTCAATTACGTGACCGGATAATTAACGAACTTGAGGAGGTCTCACAAATGTGTCAATACATTTCAATGGGGCACGGTATATATGAGCTATTCACTGAGGGTGTCCCTTCCCGTTGTCCTTCTTCCCCCATGGCTGCATTTACATTGAGGGCGCGATCATGCGCTACTGTACACAAATATCACTTGCGCGATCGGGGGTTTCACGAGCACCCACAAGAAAAGTCTGGACAAACAGACCGCTGGATCGAGTCGGGCCTGCAGAATGCCAGTTTAATAAACTGACCTTTTTCCATTAACGCCATTGATTTCTTGTCGATTCGCGCCCTGTGTCCAGCGCAGATTGTCGCCATTTACGCCCTTGGGTAGACTGCAAGTGACCACGAAGCCGCGACCCTGCTCCTCCGTCCGTTTCATCTGTGACGGTTGGAGTTCCAGGTGATGGTGCGCTGGCTTTGTCGGTTGAGCAAAAACTGTGAAAAAACCAAATACAAATATTGTACGTTAGCAATTACACGATAGCTAATTTTTTTTATTTTCAGACTGTACCAGAAAATAATTTGTATTCATGTAGAGAGTTGATAATTCCTGAAGTCAAGGATTAATTACAAAACCAAATGCGTTCTTGCGTTATTTCATAAAATATAATGCGGCTACCGATTACAAATGTGTGATTCAATTTGATGTTTGATACAGTGTGTAATACAATTAAACAAAATTAAACCAAATTAATAAATTATCGATCATTGAACGCGCATACTTCAAGTTTTTTAAATTTTTTATTTATACCGTTTACTAAAAAAATACAACTATAAATTACAATAGCTATGACATTCAAGCTCACTGCCGTAATTATATCGCGGCAATTACTTGATATATTTAATTTAATAGATGTATTTTTTTGTGTTATAACGCATCTTTGATAATTATGTGCCAAGTACTTGTTCCGAATTTACATTCCTGTATAATAAAATATTTACCGAAGTGTAGTTTCATTCGGAAACACGTTAGTACTCTACAGTTGTGAGATCGCCGGCAGTTGGGACCGAGTAATGTGACACTTCACTGTTAGGGGGACTGAACTTGGCGGTATCAAAACAACAACATTATTGAGGCCAGATATTACTTATTTGCGCACACGCATACACCCCGAATTGACTGATCGGGTTTCGCAACATTGATGCAATTTTTCGGGATGACAGCCATTCGATCCGGAGTTCACCACCTGCACACATTTTCAAGTGGTAATATACCGTAAGTGGAAACGACTACACACTTTGGCGCCACTGACACAGATATTTAGACAGCCCAGAAAAATCAATTCTTTTCCCATGAATTTGCATCGATTGACTTTATTCATCAAACCCGGCGAAATTTGCCGGGTTGGCTAATTTACTTCACTTCATTTAATTAGGCTGTTGTACAAGAATACATAAAAATCTCGATGTTTAGCGTACATATATTTTAGACTCGTGTATCCCAGCTCAAACTTCTGCATATTTAATTTGTTGTATTTTTTATTCAATAAAAATGTGTCTGATATGAGGCTATAATGTATAATACAGTAGTAATATAATGCACTGTAATGTAATAGTGAAGTAATATAATAACTGATCAAGTTTATCATATAAATATAGAAATGTCATGCAATAATTTAATATTAGTAATATTATAATTTATAATA
>JBBQAH010000282.1:0-2267 GCA_038316145.1 Burkholderiales bacterium | reverse complement strand
GCGTCACGATCTGATCGCCGAACATCCGATTGAAGTGCTCCCCGGAGCAGATATTGAGTTGTCGACTTGTGACGATGATCAGGAAATCCTCCGGCGCTCCAGATGCGCCATCGACTTGAATCGTTCCATCCCTCAACATTTCACCAACCCTCCATCCTTGAACCATGCCTTCACGAACACGGCGCAGCTTCATGAAGATCTCCCGGCCGCGATCGCTGATGAGGACTCGATCCGGGAATAGGCTCATCTTGGATTCGACGAAAACGTTGCACCCATCCGCATGGATCAACGCCTCAACGGAGGGGCGACTTGCTACCCCGCCTTTGAGATCAAGTTCGCCCACAAAGCTTAAGCCGGAGCTTCTAACCAACTCGACCACGTATTCCTCAAAGACCTTGCTGAATGGGTCGGTGTAGACTTGTCCCAGGCTTGACAACGCGGTGTGAACGCTGTCTTCCATGCTCCTGGCAAACACCATTCGATGCCACACAGCCAGACGTCCAGATGGATGCTTGAAGAGTGGATAACGCGAAAGCCATGGAAACTCGACGCGCTCTGACTCCGGCCTGACTGCAGCGTCTTGCCGCAATACTCTGTTGCCGTCCGTTTCCGTGTAGATGCGCTGTTCCAACTCATCGCGCAACAATGCTCTCAACTCGGAGGCGTCCTTGGCGAATCGGTCCAAGAAGCGGTCGATTGCACTTCCATACAGGGGTCTGAGCGGCTCCCAGTAGTCGGGCGCAATGAAGGTCTTGCCCTGCATCACGGCCGTGTACATCGCAAAGACGATCCCGATGAACGTGTCGGGATCGCATCCAAGTTCAGTTTCAAATTGGGCGCGCAGACCGTGACCGGGTGGTAATCGACCAATCAGTGCTGGCCAACGCATGAAGCCAAACGATTCGGATTGCTGGAACAGCAACTGTGTGTGGACGAGAGAACGAATCATCAAGTAGACGCTGGGGCTGCCTCTCTGTTCTCGATCGGTAGGCGTGTTCCATAAATCGTTTCTGATTTCGTCGATGAGTACGGATGGACATCGCCGGGTGCCCTGGATAGTGGTCGATTCATCTTCAAGCATCAGCTTGACGATCAGGAGAGTCAGCCACGGTGCTGACTGGAGCTCATCTAGACCTTTGCCACGCCAGGCATCAAGGACCTCGATACACGCATCGATGATCGTGTGAGCCGAGTAAGGACGCAACTTGCGACGCAGTTTCTTGACGGCCGCGGTGTAATTGGCTGGCGCTGCGCGAGCAGGAGGTTGGTACAGCATCGCCAACTGAGTCAAGCAGCAGACGTTTGAGCCCGCGCCCTCTCATAGATTTCCGGCAGAAGCGCCTCCGCCATGTCGTCAAACACCTTCGGGTTCTGCAGCATCTGATCCGACATCGAGTGGTGGCTGGACAGCGCCTTGATCACCGCCTCAGCCAACACTGACCGGTAGTCGCCGTTCCCGAACTGGGCGGCGGTCGGGTTGGCCTTCGCCTGGATCTGAATGCGCCCGTCGGCCACCGTATTGCCCATGACCGCGGTGAACCACCCCGCGATCTCGGCGTCGGTGAACTTGCCAGCGAACACCGAGTGGATCCGCTTGATGATCTCGCTGAGCCTGGCGTTCGGGTCTTCATGGAGCCCACCACCGCCGGGGCCAAACGGGTCAAGCGCCGCGGCATCGCCAGTGGCCAGGTCGAGTTTGTGCTCCGTCTTGTTCAGGAGTTTGTACTGCGCCAGGCGGATGTCCACCGGCACTTCCTCGCTCTCCCTGCCGCGCAGCCGCGGCAGGAGCGACTTCAGGAAGGCGTGCAGCTTCTCCAGATCGTGGTCGTCGTACTCAACGATCTGCGACAGGAAGTCGTAGGCCGAGACGTACGACTGGGCGTCGGCGCGGAAAAGCTCCTGCTCTTCCTTCTTCAGCGCCACGTACCGCTCGTGGGCCTGCTTGAGGAACGACTGGAACATCTGCTCGTTCTTGCCACCGAAGAACAACTTGGCGAAGGCCTCGACCTCGGCCCACAGGTAGACGCCGGCGCCGTCGAGCTTTTCGCGCAGCTGGTGGGGCAGGTTCCGGTCCGTGACGTCCGACAGCTTCGCGGTGCGGTAGTACGGCTCGAAGGCCTTGAGGATGTCCTTGGCGTCGTTGCGGAAGTCCAGGGCGAACGTCATCGTCTTGCCCGGGTAGATCCGGTTCAGCCGCGACAAGGTCTGCACGGCCATCACGTCGTCTAGGCGCTTGTCGACGTACATGCCGCACAGCAGGGGCTCAT
>JBBQAH010000317.1:0-2441 GCA_038316145.1 Burkholderiales bacterium | reverse complement strand
GCTTTAATTCCGCCCGCCCGGTTTTAGCAAGGGGCGCAGGCGGCGTGGTAAGCATAAAAAGTGCGACTGCGCAAGCGAGAACGCCACACACAACCGCTGACAGTCTCCGTCATGAGGCCAAGATCCTCTCGCAGGATAGTGTCTTTGAGTTCTGCCGCGCTGAGATCAAAAGAGACCGCGAGTGACTCACCGAAAACACGCAGAGTCCGCCACCTAGAATTTCGGCTCTAATTTGCAAACGAAATTTCTGTCTGTTTCTGTGTCTCTTCATGTGCAGTTATAGAATAATACGTTAAGAGTTTGAAACACAAACCGACAACTTTTTGGTTTATTAAGGACTGACCTACATTATGGCCTAATCAAATATTCAATAAGTTGCATAGTTTCGTTTTAAATTGGTCTAGAAAGTGGGCGGAATTAGAGCACGAAAGGGGGATGGCGGAATATTAGTAAACCCCTCGTACTATAAACAGACAATGAGCCATTAAATATTATTTATATTTATATTGTTCAACCCGGAGGGGGCTTACGTCACTGGCGTTGTAAAATCCATCCTTTTGAGTCAGGTCCAAGATGTCCGTCACCAAGTTCCCCAGTTCGTTTCCCTCGAGGGTACCATTTCCGTCCTACACGCAAATACTTAAACAATTGATACATGGCCAAAGCAATAAAAATGCCAGAACAATTGGGCGGTAAAAATAAATTCCGGCACTTTTCCCTGCACCTTCATGAAGTGTTCTTGGGTCCGTACGTATTAAGGAACGCAAATCGTTCGTCAGTGACGAACGAACGATTCGTTAACGAAAATTTCGTCTCGTTTCGTTAAAATTATTTGTCCATAAAAATCGTTATCGTTCGTTTCGTCATTCAATTTTTAGCCACTTATTCGTCATCGTTCGTTTCGTCATTGAAATTTGAGGTTCAAAAAATTTTTTCAAAGGGGGGAGTACATGAAAAAAGTTTAGCCCATTAAAAACCCATCGATTTCGTTCGTTCGTCATTATTTTTCGAAAATTGGCCTTGTCAAAAGTCGTTTCGTGAAAAATATTATTTTTTTGGTTTCTTTATCGTTCGTTTCGTCATTTTGTAAAAGGTATTTCACTCGTTTCGTCACGATTTTCATGGCGATTTGCGTGCTTTACTGGACAGTAGTCCGCTGATAAATAAATCCCCATACGCAGACGGAAGGAAGGATGGACCCCCGACTGTGAGAAGTCGCGATCCTCTTTAGATCTTTTCACTTCCCCTTTACACGCCGTGTAATATAACGGGCCACGCCTTTTCATTTAAAAATTTCCAATTCTCCCCCACCGACACCACCTGCTTCCCAGAGCATTTTCACGACGGCCTCTGTCCATCAAGTATATAAATACACGTAGTAATAGGCCAAGACGTAAGCAAATATAGTCAGCCGACCGGCAAAGACATCCCCCGCCGCCGTCGTCCCCGAAAATGACCTAACAGATTAAAAATTTAAATAATAATAATACAACTCCCCCCGAATCCCACCTGGTCTCTTTAATAGAGACAAGTCCATATATGAACAGACGCCTGAAATGCCGATGGGAAAGTCATATTTCGCGTACGAGGGTAAAAATAAAAATCGGGACACAAGCAAACTTTTTTTCTAGACAATTCTGTCTTTTGTATCATTAAAATCGGGCTTAAATTCCTTAAAAAAGACCAGCCGTTAAAATCGAGCGAAGAATAAAACGTGAATTTAGAAAAATAAATAACGGAAGGCATTCCACTTTACTTTTTTTTCAGACGGTTTTTTCTTTTTCTAAATTCACATTTGAAACTTGGCTCGGTTTTGATTATCGGACTTTTTAAAGGAATTTAAGCCCGATTTAATGATACCAAAGACAGAATTGTTTGGAAAAAAAGTTGTGCTTCAACTTACATTAAAGCGGCCCGCGCTGGGCTCACAATGCGCTAATCAAACACAGCTTATCATTGATGTTATTTTCAACAATTTACCGATACGCGCGGAGTGTGTTGTGGTCCGGTTTTGGACATGGGGCGTTGTGTGTGTGTGTATCCCGGCGAGCAGTTTCCTACCCATGTTACTGAAAGACCGCTTTTTGCGCAATCAACTGCTATCATCAAGGCAAACACCAACAATCGCGTCCTGGCCATCGGATTTCGCGGCCAGGGTTGGGAAAGTGGGCCAAACTCCGCCACAGCTGTGTTTGTTTCATTTACAGATTAGATATATATATGTAATTTTTCATTAACCGAATAATTAAATTGTGATAATCTTCCAGAAAAAAAAAATACTAATCCCTGTAAAATATATTCCAAATTGGCTTTTGAATTTATTGCGAAATTTGTAGTTTTTATTTTCTGTCCGTTTCGAAGATAGGAAATTGTTTTATTTATATATTTAAAATACTTATATTTATATTAGATTTTATATGCTAATACTTTAAAATTTTTTT
>JBBQAH010000041.1:0-20260 GCA_038316145.1 Burkholderiales bacterium | reverse complement strand
ACCCTGGCGGCGATGCAGCGGCCGGCCGAGCTGCTGTTCCGGGCCGCCGGCGGCGCGCCGGGCGTGCGGGTGGTGCCGGCGGCAGCGGCGCGCATTGGCGGGCCACGCGGCTGGCTGCAGCGCCTGGCGGGCAGCGGCCTGCGTGCCGCGGTGTCGCAGCTGGACGGCGAGACGCTGGCGCTGCCGCCGGTGATTGCGGTGTTTGACGATGCCACGCTCAACCGCGACCTCTACCTGTGGCTGGCCGCGCTGGCGGCGGTGCACCGCCCGGGCGCGGGTTGGCTGCGGGGCAACCAGGCCGCCACCACACTGGCGCTGCAACGTTGCCCCGGGCTGGCGCCACGCTGGCAGCGGCTGCTGGCGGCGCACCTGGCGCAGCGGCCGGCGCCTGCCAGCCTGACCGGGCCGGCGGCGCAGGCCGAGGCTCGCGTGCAGGCGGCGTTGCGGGCGTTGCCGGGCTTGGGCGACCGGGATGAGCTGAGCGCCAATCGGCACGAGGACACGGGTGGTGCGAGTGCGAGTGCTGTTGCTGGTCCTGGCGACGGCGACGGCGACCTGGAAGCTGCCACCCACGCCGACAGCGATTTCACGGCCGGCATCACGCCCACCGACGTGGCCCCGGTCTGGCTTTGGCTGGAGGCCTTGCCACCCGCCGCGCCAACACCCGCCAGCGGCCCCGCCAACAGTGCTCAAGCGGCGCCGGGCGCGCCCGCCGACACGCCCAGCAGCCCCACCCGGCGCCGTACCCGCCGGGCCCAGCCGCCCAGCGGCCGGGCGCCGTTGCTGCTGCCCTCGCGCACCGATTCGATCAATACCTGGAGCGAGCACGTGCCGCTGGACCGGGGCACCGACGACGAGCCCGACGACCAAGCCAGCACGGCGGCCGACGACATGGCGCAGCTCACGCTCAGCCGCGACGGTGCGGCGCCGGCCTCAAAGGTCAAGTTCGATCTGGACCTGCCCAGCGCCAGCGCCGACGACCTGCCGTTGGGCGCCGGCATGTCGCTGCCCGAGTGGGACTGGAAGCAGCAGCGCCTGCTGCCGGCCTATTGCCGCGTGCTCACCGTGATGGCGCGGCCGGGGGCGCCGTTTGTGCCCACGCCGCTGCTGCGCGCCACCGCCCGCCGCATGCGCCGGCGCCTGGAGGTGCTGCGCGCCGCGCCCCGCTGGCAGCGTGGCTGTGCCGAAGGTGACGATCTGGATCTGGACGCCTGGGTGCGCCATGCCACGGCCGGCGCCCGGGGTGCTGCCGCACCCGGCGACCCGCCGGTGTTTGCGCGCCGGGTGCGGGGCGAACGCTCGCTGGCCACGCTGCTGCTGGCCGACCTGTCGCTGTCCACCGACGCCTACGTCAACAACGACGCCCGGGTGATCGACGTGGTGCGTGATGCGCTCTACGTCTTTGGCGAGGCCCTGCACGGCACCGGTGATGCGTTTGCGATGCTGGGCTTCAGCTCGGTGCGGCGCAGCCATGTGCGCTTGCAGCACCTCAAAGGCTTTGATGAGGCCTGGGCAGCGGCGGCTCAGGCGCGGGTGGGTGCCATCAAGCCGGGCTACTACACCCGCATGGGCGCAGCGTTGCGGGCGGCCACGCAGCAGCTGGCGCAGCGGCCCGAGCGCCAGCGACTGCTGCTGATCCTGACCGACGGCAAGCCCAACGACATCGACGTCTACGAGGGCCGCTGGGGCCTGGAGGACACCCGCCACGCGGTGGCCGAGGCGCGTGAGGCCGGGCTGCTGCCGTTTTGCCTCAGCATCGATGAACAGGCCCATGCCTACCTGCCGCACCTGTTCGGCCCCCGCGGCTGGGCCCAGGTGCAGCGCCCGGCCGAGCTGCCGGCCCGGTTGGCGGCGGTGTATGCCCGGTTGACGCGGGGTTGACACGGGGTTGATGCGGGCTTGGTGCCCGATTGACGCGGGGGGTGGCAGGCAAGACAGCACCGCCGTCGTTGCAACGCCGGAACGCGCTGACTTCAGCCGACAATGGGCCCCCGCCCAACCGGGTGCATGCCCGCCCCACCCCATGGACCTCCGCGCTTTTGACCTGCCGCGCTACCTGGCGGTGTTGCCGCTGTTTTGCGACCTGAGCCGCCCCGAGCTGGAGCGGGTGGCAACGGGTTGCCAGTTGCGCCGGCTGGGCCGGGGCGATAACGTGTTCCGGGTTGGCGAGCCCTGCGAGGCCTTCCATGTCACCGTCACCGGCCAGGTCAAGCTGTTTGCGATCTCGCCGGCCGGGCAAGAGAAAGTGATCGAGCTGATCGGCCCGGGCAACAGCTTTGCCGAGGCGCTGATGTTTCTCGACAAGCCATATTTCATCAACGCCCAGGCGCTGACCGACACCTTGCTGCTGTCGGTCAGCAAGCAGTCGGTGCTCAAGGAGATCGAGATCGACCCGCGCTTTGCGTTGCGCATGCTGGCCGGCATGTCGCGTCGGCTGCACGGGCTGGTGCACGATGTGCAGGCCTACGCGCTGCACAGTGGCGTGCAGCGCATCATCGGCTACCTGCTGCGCGGCCAGCTGGTGGACGAATCCGACCCGGCCGACGCCAACCCCGCGGACACCGGCCCGCCCGCAGCCATCACCGTCACGCTGCCGGTCAGCAAGGCCACGGTGGCGTCGCGGCTGAGCATCACGCCGGAGTACTTTTCGCGCGTGCTGCATGAGTTGGAGGACACCGGCTTGATCGTGGTCGACAGGCGTGACATCCGCATCCTGGATGCGGCGCGGCTGGCGCGCTACCCCACCGCCTGATCAGCGCGGCGCCTGCCGCAGGGGCAGCCAGCGCTGGGTGTCGTAGACCGTGCAACCGGCGCCGGCGGGCAGCCGCAACAGCCACTGCCCGCCCTCGCGCCACAGCCGGGTGCCGTCCAGCGGCTGCGTCGCTGGGTCCGGCAGCGGCAACCGGGCCATGGTTCGGCGGATGTCGAGGTGGATCACCACGGCGGTCATCGCCAACGGCAGGTCGCCGGGATCGCCCGGCTCGGCGCCCACCAGCCAGGGCACGCGCGGGTCGAAAAACACCGCCACCAGCGGCCGCGCCAGCCGGGTGCGGCGGATGCCCAGGTAGCCCGGCCGCGCCAAGCCTTCGCCCATGCGGTAGTCATGCACCCAGCCGTCAAAGATCGGCTCGGCCGACGGGTCGAGCGAGATCTCCCACAGCTCGGCCAAGCCCTGCAGGGCCACGACAAAGCTGCGGCGCAGTGGCGCATCGACGATGGCCAGCACCGTGCCGTCCTGTCGCCGTGCATCGTGCAACGGCCAGTCGCGCAGCGGCCGCCCGTGGTTGTCTTGCAACCACAGCCGGCCATCCTGCACCCGCAGCACAAACCGGCCGTCGCCCACTGGCACGGCAGCCGACGGCGGTGTGGGTAGGGTCATGGGGTCTGGACCGGCCTGCGCCGCAGCCAGGCGCACGGCCACCAGCAAGAGGGCCGCTGCCGCCTGTTGCAGTGCGCGCTTCAGGCGCATTGCGTCGGGCCGGCCGGGGGCGGCAGCACCGCGGCAATGCGCTGCAAGCGGCCCTCTGCCAGCCAATCGGCCAGCCGCGCCTGCACCTGGCGTGCCGGCACGCCCAGCATCGCGCCCAGCGCCTCGTAGGGCTTGTGCAACAGCGGCAGGCCGCTGGCGCTGGCGGCGATCAGCGCCAGACCAAACTCGTCGGTGAGCGGGGCGCTGGCCAGGTCGGCAAACACCAGCCCGATGCGCAGCCACTGGCCGCGGGCCACCTGCTGCTGCAGCAGGTCGATCACCGCCTCGGCACGCAGGTCCAGCGGCGCCCCCAGTTGCGCGAAGGGCTCGTCGTCCAGCGTCAGGCCGGCCAGGGCGCGCTGCAGCAAAACGCTGTGCTGCGGCGCGCCGGGCGGCTGGGCAGGTGGGCACCGTTCCATGCGCCGGGCGCGGTGGCCATCACTGCTTGAGGATCCACTCGACCGCGACCTGCAGATCGGCGTCGCTGATCTTGTCCGGCCCGTTGGGCGACATCGGGATCGGCCCGAACACGCCTTTGCCGCCGGTGCGCACCTTCTCGGCCAGCTTGGCGGCCATGTCCTGGCCTTTGTACCTGGCCGCCACCTGCTGGTAGGACGGGCCCACCAGCTTCTTGTCCACCGTGTGGCAGGCCATGCAGCCGGCCTTGACCATCGGCGCCGGCGGTTCAGCGCGGGCGGCAGGCGCCGCCAGCACCAGCCCGACCATCAGCATCAACACAGGTTTCATCACGCACTCCGTTGAAAGAACCAGGCGCCCCCGCAATCGGCCGGGGGGTCAATACACATCATGCTGGGTGTTGAAGACGTTGAACTTGCCGGTGGGCGTGATCAGCCGGGGGTCCTTGATCACCGCCTTGAGCTTGAGCGTCTTGTCGTCCACCACCACGATGGCACTTTGCTTGTTCTTGGCCGACCAGACCGAGAACCACACCTCGTCACCGGCCTTGTTGAACTCGGGCTGCACCACACGCTTGGCGCCGTCGTCCTTCAGATCAGCCCATTCGGCGATCGGCAGCACCTTGAAGCCCTTGTCAAGTGCGTTGATGTCGAACACCGCCACCGACTGCGAGATCGCCGCATCCGGGTTCAGCGGCGTGTCGCTGTACAGGTGGGTCGATTTGGGGTGTGTCTTGATGAACAGCGCACCGCCACCCTGGCCCTTGATCTGCGCCACTTCCTTGAACGCGTACTTCGCGTGCTTGACCGGGTCGGTGCCGATCAGCGAGATCGCCTCGTCACCCAGGTGGCCGGTGCTCCACACCGGGCCGTAGGTCGGGTGGATGAAGTTGGCGCCACGGCCCGGGTGCGGGATCTTGCTCACGTCCACCAGCTTGACCAACTTGCCCTCCTTGGCATCGACCACCGCCACCTTGTTGCTCTGGTTGGCCGCCACCATGAAGTAGCGCTTGGTCGAGTCCCAGCCGCCGTCGTGCAGGAAGCGGGCGGTGCCGATCTCGGTGACCTTGAGCGCATCGAGGTTGCTGTAGTCCACCATCAGCGTCTTGCCGGTCTCCTTGACGTTGACCACGAACTCGGGCTTGAAGTGGCTCGCCACGATGCTGGCCACCCGCGGCTCGGGGTGGTACTCCTGCTTGTCCACGGTGTTGCCGCGGGTGGACACGATCTTCAGCGGCTCCAGCGTGTCGCCCTTCATGATCACGTACTGCGGCGGCCAGTAGGCGCCGGCGATCACCAGCTTGTCCTCGAAACCCTTGAACTTGCTGGTGTCCACGCTGCGGGCTTCCAGGCCCATGCGGACCTCGGCCACGTTGTCGGGCTTGGCCATCCACAGGTCGATCATGTTGATCTTGGCGTCACGCCCGATCACGAACAGGTAGCGCCCCGAGGCCGACGGGCGCGAGATGTGCACCGCATAGCCGGTCTTGACGATGTTGATGATCTGCTTGGTGTCGCCGTCGATCAGCGCCACCTCGCCGGTGTCGCGCAGCGTGGTCGAGAAGATGTTCTCGATGTTATAGCTGTTCATTTTCTTGGTCGGCCGCTGCGCCGGCGGCACCACCACCTTCCAGGTGGCTTTCATGTCGGCCATGCCGAACTCGGGCGGCACCGGCGGCTCGTGCTGGATGTAGCGCGCCATCAGGTCCACTTGCGCCTCGGTCATCTCGCCCGAGGTTTGCCAGTTCGGCATGCCGGCCGGTGAGCCGTAGGCGATGAACACCTTCAGGTAATCCGTGCCCTTGCCCAGCGTGATGTCGGGTGTCAGCGGCTTGCCGGTGGCGCCCTTGCGCAGCACGCCGTGGCAGCCGGCGCAGCGCTCGAAGTAGGTTTTGCGCGCGGCATCGAACTCGGCCACGGTCATCGGCGGCGCCTTCGGGTTGGTGCTCTGCACCATCGGCACGTCGGCCAGCGCCGAGGGCGCGGCGTGGTACTGCACGTCGCCGGGTGACACATCCTTCTTGGCCTGCGCCTGGGCCGGGTTGAGCACCAGCAGCGGTGCGGCAACAACCAACAACGCGGCGATCCGGGTCAGTCTGAAATTGTTCATGGTTTTTTCTCCTCGGTGGGACGGCTGGGAATGCGTTTGAAGCTGCTGCCGCATCGTCGGCACGGTGCCCGGGCGCGTCCTTGAACTGGTTCAAGGGCGCTGCATGCGGTGGCTGCGGGCAGCAGCAAACACGATCTGGTTCAAGGCCGAGGCCGGGCGGATTGCGGATGCTGGCAAGCAACCAAACATCTTGCCCCCGGAGAAATCGATGTCCTGCTTGCCTGCCCATCTTCGGCCCCTGCCGCCGGTCCTGTTCAGCCTGCTCCTGCTGGTGACCGGTGGCGCTGCCCGTGCCCAAACCGAGGCCGTGCCCTTCAGGCAAACCGTGGTGGTGTCGGCCACCCGCCATGCGATGGCACTGATCGACGCCCCGGCGGCGATGACCGTGGTCACGCCCGCCCAGATCGTCGAACGCGGCGCCGACAACCTGTTCGAGGCACTGCGCGGCGAGACCGGCCTGTCGCTGATCGGGCGCACCATCTCGGGCCGGCGCAACCTCAGCATCCGCGGGCTGGACGGCCGGCACACCTTGTTTTTAGTGGACGGCATGCGGGTGGGCGCCACAGACGGTGTGGTCGGCCACAGCGATTTTCAGTACGACTGGGTACCGGTGGAAGCCATCGCCCGCATCGAGGTGCTGCGCGGGCCGATGTCGGTGCTGTATGGCGCCGAGGCGCTGGGCGGCGTGGTCAACGTCATCACCCGTGCGCCGGGCGACACCTGGGCGCTGCAGGCGACGGCCGAGGGCTCCTGGGCCGACGGCGATCTGGGCGGCGACGGCTACCGCGCGGCGGTGTCGGTCAGCGGCCCGCTGGCGGCGCGCTGGCGGCTGGGGGTCACCGCGTCCGACAGCCGCCGGCAGGAGATCCTCAACGCCGCCGAGCCTAGGCTGGGCGACCTGGAAGGCCGCGACAAGCGGGATGCGTCCATGCACCTGGTGTGGTTGCCGGTCAGCGGCCACCAGTTCGACCTGGTGCAGCGCAGCGGCCAAGAAGACCGCTGGGCCGGTGTGCGCGAGCGCAGCGGGCAGCGGCGCTTTCACCAGTCGTTGCACGACATAGGCCGCAGCCACAGCTCGCTGGGCTGGACGGCCGATTGGGGCGACGCCTGGCAGGCGCACAGCCTGTTGCGGGCCTACGGCAGCCGGGTCGAGATCAACAACAGCCGCACCCAGGGCGTGACAGCACTGCGGCCGCAGACACTGGACGACCGGGTGCTGGAAGGCCAGGGTTCTGTTGCGCCAGCGGCCGGCCGGGTCTACACCGCCGGGTTTGAATGGCGCGACGAGCGGCTGAACAACGAAGCCCTGGCCGGTGGCCACGGTCAGGCCAGGCACCAGGCGATTTTCGGCCAAGCCGAACTTGACTTGGCGCCCGCGCTGGCACTCACAGTCGGCCTGCGGCACGACCAGCATGATCGATTCGGCGGCGAGTGGAGCCCACGCGCTTACGCGGTCTGGAAGCCGGCGCCGCAGTGGGTGGTCAAGGGCGGCATCGGCCACGGCTTCAAGGCGCCCACGCTCAAGCAGATCTCGCCCGACTACCGCGAGGACGAGGGCCCTTACACCTACTTCGGCAACCCGGCGCTGCAGCCCGAAACCAACAACGCCACTGAAATCGGTGCCGGCTGGGACAGCAGCACGCTGGGCCTGCAGGCGATGCTGTTCCACAACCGCATCGACAACCTGATCGTGCCGCGGTTGTTTGGCAAGGTGGCCGGCCGGGCGCAGTACGTGTTCGAGAACATCGACCAGGCCCGTATGCAGGGGGTTGAGCTTGAAGGCCGCGCCACGCTGCCGGCTGGCTGGCTGCTGAGCGGCAACTACACCTACCTCGACGCCACCGACGGCAACGGCGTGCGGCTGGAAAAACGCCCGCGCCACCTGCTGGCGGTGCAGATCGGCTGGCACGGCGGCGCTTGGTCGGCCAACCTGCGGGCCGAGTGCCATGCCGACCAGTTGATCGCGCCAGTCGTCGTTGGCAAGCCGATGCAGGCCTTGCCCGACCTGACCCGGGTGTCGGCGCAGGTCAGCCGTGAATTGAGCAAGAACCTGTCGCTGAGCCTGGGTGTGCACAACCTGGGCAATCTGCGGCTGGCCGATGAATCCCCGCTGTTCACCTGGGCCGAGGCGCCGCGCACCTGGCGCGTGGCCTTGCGCGGTCAGTTTTAAGGCGGCGGTGCCGATGCGGGCTTGCCGCTGCGCGGGCGGGTGCCCGGCTGCGCAGCCCAGCTGGCGCCAGGGTTGGTCTGCCCGGAGGGGATCGAACCCCCAACCCCCAGCTTAGAAGGCTGGTGCTCTATCCGGTTGAGCTACGGGCAGTCAACGGGTGCCGATTCTAGAAGGGTGGGCGGCTGCCGATGCCGCGGCAACCGCCGCGCCGGCGTTGGGGTCGCGTAGAGGCGACGTTCAGGCTGGATGCGGCGGGCGCGCGGTGCCGCGACCCGGGCCTTGCCACAGAAAGCGCTGAGAATCGGCGCAGGCGCAGTCCGGCGCAGGGCCGGCGCGCCGTATCCCCAGCCGTTCTGGCCTGCGTCAAGCCATCGACCGCCCGGTTTGCATCGACCTCCACGAGACCTCGTTTGAGCCCACAGCCCCAGCCGCCCGCCCGCCTCGACCGCCACGATCGTTATGACCGTCTGGACGCCTTGCGTGGCGCGGCCATCGTCTGGATGGTGCTGTTCCACTTCAGTTTCGACCTCAACCACCTGGGCTGGCTGCAGCCGCGGCAGGATTTTTACCGCGACGCCTTCTGGACCACCCAGCGCAGCGTGATCGTCAGCCTGTTCCTGTTGTGCGCCGGGCTGGGGCAGGCGGTGGCACTGCAGGCCGGCGTGGCCTGGCCGCGCTTTTGGCGGCGCTGGTTGCAGGTGGCGGGCTGCGCCGCGCTGGTGTCGGCGGGGTCGGCGTTGATGTTTCCCAACAGCTGGATCAGTTTTGGCGTGCTGCACGGCATGGCGCTGATGCTGCTGGCCTGCCGGCTGGCCGCACCGCTGGGCGCGGGGTTGTGGCCGCTGGGTGCGCTGCTGCTGGCGCTGCCGCGTTTTGTCACCCACACGTTTTTCGACACCCGCTGGACCAACTGGGTCGGTCTGGTCACCCACAAGCCCATCACCGAGGACTTTGTGCCGGTGCTGCCCTGGCTGGGCGTGATGTTGTGGGGGCTGGCGGCCGGGCAATGGCTGCTGGCAGGCGGCGCAGCGCCGCTGGCCGGCCGGCAGGCCGTGTTGTGTGGCCGGCTGCCCGCAGCGCTCGGGCCACTGGCCACCCTGGGCCGTTGGCCGCTGGCGGTCTACATGCTGCACCAGCCGCTGCTGATCGGTGGCCTGACCGCCGCGGCCTGGCTGCGCCACTGAAGCGCGGCGCGCCCACCGGCATAGCGGCTACCATCCCCGGATGAGCACCAAGATCCTGTTCGGCTTCCATGCCGTCACCGTGCGGTTGAAGACCGCCCCCGCATCCGTCGTCGAGATCCATGTCGATGCCAGCCGGCGTGATGCCCGCATGCGGCAGTTTGTCGAGCGGGTCAAAGCCGCGGGTACCAAGCTGGTGGACAGCGACGACGACCACCTGATCCGGCTGTCCGGCAGCCCGCGCCACCAGGGTGTGGTGGCCAAGGTCACGGCGCTGGTGCAGCTGAATTCGGTCGACGACGTGCTGGACGCCGTCATCGGCCCGCCGCTGGTACTGGTGCTCGACGGCGTGACCGACCCGCACAACCTGGGCGCCTGCCTGCGGGTTGCCGACGGTGCGGGTGCCCATGCGGTGCTGGCCCCCAAGGACCATGCGGTGGGCCTCAACGCCACCGTGGCCAAGGTGGCCAGCGGCGCGGCCGAAACCGTGCCCTACCTGATGGTGACCAACCTGGCCCGCACGCTGGGCGAGTTGAAGGACCGCGACATCCAGGTCATCGGCACCGCCGAAGATGCCGAACTGACGATCTACGACATCGATTGGACCGGGCCGGTGGCGCTGGTGCTGGGCGCCGAGGGCTCGGGCCTGCGCGCCCTGACCCGCAAGACCTGCGACGTGCTGGTGCGCATCCCGATGGCCGGCGCGGTCGAGAGCCTCAACGTCTCGGTGGCTTCGGGCGTGTGCCTGTACGAGGCGCTGCGCCAGCGCCGGCCGGCTGCGGCTGCGGCTGTGGTCGCGACCGCGGCGGAGTAAGCCGTGCCCGTCATTGCCATAACCCACCCGCTGGTCCGCCACAAGATCGGGCTGCTGCGCGAGGACCAGATCTCCACCAAGAAGTTTCGCGAGCTGACGCACGAGCTGGCGCGGTTGCTGGCCTACGAGGCCACGGCGGACTTTCCGCTCGAGAAAACCACCATCGCCTGCTGGAGCGGCCCGGTCGAGATCGACCAGATCGCCGGCCGCAAGGTCACCATCGTGCCTATCCTGCGGGCCGGGCTGGGCATGCTGGAAGGGGTGCTGGACATGGTGCCCAACGCCAAGATCAGCGTGGTCGGCCTGGCGCGCGACCACGAGACGCTGCAGCCGGTGCACTACTTCGAGAAGTTTGTCGGCCACCTGAGTGAGCGCACCGCGATCAACGTCGACCCGATGCTGGCCACCGCCGGGTCGATGATCGCCACGATCGACCTGCTCAAGGCGCGCGGCTGCCAGGACATCCGGGCGCTGGTGCTGGTGGCGGCACCCGAGGGCATTGCCGCCCTCGGCAAGGCCCATCCCGATGTGCGCTGCTGGACGGCGGCGATCGACAGCCACCTCAACGAGATCGGCTACATCATCCCCGGCCTGGGGGATGCTGGCGACAAGATCTTCGGCACCAAGGACGACGACACCCGGTGAGCGCGCCGCGGCCCGCGCCGGCGGCAAGCGACGACGCCGCCGCCGAACGGACCCAAGCGACGCGGGCCCGGCGCAGCCTGGTGGCGCTGTTTGCCGCCACCTTCACCGAGCTGACCGGGCTGTTCCTGTTCGGGCCGCTGCTGCTGTTCACGCTCAAGGCGCGCGGGCTCGACACCGCCACGGTGGGGGCGTTTGCCGCCCTGCAGTGGCTTGGCCTGCTGGCGGCCACGCCGTTTGCCTCGTCCTGGGTGCAGCGGCTGGGGCCGCGCACCGCGCTGCTGGCCAGCGGCGCGGTGCCGCTGGTGGCGCTGACGGGCATGCTGGTATGGAGCAGCCTGCCAGTCTGGTCGCTGCTGTATTTTGTGGCGGGCATGGCGTCCGCCCTGCGCTGGATCCTGGCCGAGGCCACGGTCGCCGAACTGGCCCCGCCGCACCGGCGCGGCCGGGTGATGGGCCTGTTCGCGATGATGATCGGCATCACCTTCATGGTGGGGCCGGCTCTGCTGTCGCTGCTGCTGTCCGCCGGCTGGGACACGCAGGGCGTGGGCTGGGTGGCGGTAGCGCTGGTGGCGCTGGGCCTGCTGTTGCTGGTGCCGGTGCGGCCGCCACCGGCTGCTGCGGCCAGCGCACCCGCCGCCCGCAGCGGCTGGCGCGGTACCTGGGGGGCGGTGCGCGCCGCGCCGTTGGTGATGCTGACCGGCTTTGTGGGTGGCTTTTTTGAATCCGGCCTGGCCAGCACGCTGCCGCTGTACGGCCTGACGGTGGGCCTGTCTGCTGCCAGTTCGGCCTTGCTGGTCTCGGCAAGCGGCCTGGGCAGCACGCTGCTGGCGCCGCTGGCCGGTGAGCTGGCCGACCGGCTGAGCACCGCACGGGTGCGCCGGGCCTGTGCACTGGCCTGCCTGTTGGCCACGCTGGGCTTGCTGGCGGTGCCGCGCTGGGGTGCACTGGTGTGGCTGATCGCCTTTTGCTGGGGCGGCGCGGGTGCCGCGCTGTACACCCTGGCGATGGTCGACATCGGCCACCGCCACCAGGGTGTGGCGCTGGTCAACAGCACCGCCGTGCTGGTGATGGCCTATACGGCAGGCGGCATGCTGGCGCCGGCTGCCGGTGGCGCGATGCTGCAATGGGCGCCCGCGTTCGGGTTTCCGGCCTTGTTGGCAGCGGTGGCGCTGCTGGGCTGGTGGCCGATGGTGCAGCGGCCATTGGGTACGATCGGCGCCCGGCAGGCCACAGCGCCACACAGCGACTGACCTGCCAACCGAAATCAAGACAAGCAGCAAGAAGGGCGGACACATTGGCGATGGACGTGGTGGACTACGAAATCAAGGGCGCCGAGATGCAGTTTGTCGAGCTCGAGCTCGACCCCGGCGAAGCGGCGGTGGGTGAGGCCGGCAGCCTGTTTTTCATGGACGCCGGCATCTCGATGGACACCGTCTTCGGCGACGGTTCGGGCGGCGGCGGTGGCTTTTTTGGCAAGTTGCTGGGCGCCGGCAAGCGGCTGGTGACGGGCGAATCGCTGTTCACCACCGTTTACACCAACACCATGCACCAAAAGCGGCGGGTGGCGTTTGCAGCACCGTACCCCGGCAAGATCGTCGCGATGGACTTGCGCCAGCTCGGCGGCATGCTGATCTGCCAGAAGGACGCCTTCCTGTGCGCTGCGCGCGGCGTGTCGCTGGGCATCTTTTTCCAGCAAAAACTGTCGGTGGGCTTTTTTGGCGGCGAAGGTTTTGTGATGCAAAAGCTCGAAGGCGACGGCCTGGCTTTTGTGCATGCCGGCGGCAGCATCGTCGAGCGCGAGCTGCAGGCCGGTGAGTGCCTGGTGGTCGATACCGGCTGCCTGGTGGCCTACACGCCCAGCGTCAACTTCGAGATCCAGTACGTCGGCAAGATCAAGACCGCGATGTTTGGCGGGGAGGGCTTGTTCTTGGCCAGACTTACCGGCCCGGGCACGGTCTGGCTGCAGAGCCTGCCGTTTTCTCGCCTCGCCAGCCGGGTGTTTGCGGCCGCGCCGCAAGCCGGTGGCAGCCGGCGCGAGGAGGGCGGCTTGCTGGGTGGGCTGGCAGGTGGCGCCATGCTGGGCGGGCTGCTGGGCGGTGATGATGAATAGCCGGACGGCGCGGGCCGGCCTCGGCCCTGCTTTGCCGCAGTTGCGAAAGTTGCTGCTGAAACTGCTGCTTGCGCTGTGCGCGCTGCTGGGACTGGGGCAGCCCGCCGTCGCGGCGCCATCCACTGCTGCCAGCGTGATGCTGGAGGACCTGAGCTCCACCGAGCTCAAGGCCCGCATCGCTGCCGGCGCCACCACCGTGCTGGTGCCGATCGGCGGCACCGAGCAGAACGGCCCGCACATGGCGCTGGGCAAGCACAACCTGCGGGTCAAGGTGCTGGCCGCGCGCATCGCCGAGCGGCTGGGGCAGGCGGTGGTGGCGCCGGTGATCGCCTATGTGCCCGAGGGCGCCATCGACCCCGCCACCCAGCACATGCGTTGGGTCGGCACGATCTCGATCCCGGAGGCGGCCTTCGAGGCGGTGCTCGAAGGTGCTGCGCGCAGCTTGCGCCAGCACGGGTTCCGTGACGTGGTTTTCCTGGCCGACCACGGCGGCTATCTGAAAAACACCGAACATGTGGCGGCCCGGCTGAACCGCGAGTTTGCTGCCGGTGCGCCAGGCCGCCCCGCCTGCCGGGTGCTGGCCCTGGCCGAGTACTACCAGGTGACGCAGACCGACTACGTCGAGGCGCTGAAGGCGCGGGGTTACGGCCTGGACGAGATCGGCCGCCACGCCGGCCTGGCGGACACGTCGCTGATGCTGGCGATCGACCCGGCGATGGTGCGCATGGACAGCGCCGCCGCCCGGCCCCGGGGCGCCAACGACGGCGTCACCGGCGACCCGCGCCGCGCCAGTGCCGAACTGGGCCGGCTGGGCACCGACCGCATCGTCGAGGTCTCGGTGGCCGCCATCGGCGCTCACCTGCGCCAGCGCAGCCCGGCGGCCGGCGGTAGCGCGACAATGGCGCCGGCAAAACATTGAATCAGGTTTTCAGATGAGGACGCAGTCGTGGCGAACAGGGTGAATGGGGTGAATGGTTTGGGGTTGTGGCTGGCCGGGCTGGTGGCAGCCGTTGCCTGCACCGCTGCGATGGCCGCCGGGCCGGCGCCGGCAGGCACTGCGCCGGCGGGTGCGGCGGTGGGTGTGTCAGCAGCGGGCGGCCTGCCCGGCATGCCGCCGGTAGTCGATGCGCGCAACCTGTACAGCGAGGTCGCGGCCGGCAAGTTCAGCCCCGCGCTGGCCGGTGATCTGGAACGTATCTACGTGCCCAACCTGCGCTCCAACAACGTCACCGTGATCGACCCGGCGACGATGAAGGTGGTGGACAAGTTCAAGGTGGGCATCAGCCCGCAGCACATCGTGCCGTCCTGGGACCTGCGCACGCTGTGGGTCACCAACAATGCCGAGGGCCGGACCGACGGCAGCCTGACGCCCATCGATCCGCGCACCGGCAAGCCCGGCAAATCGATCCCGGTGGACGATCCATACAACATGTACGCCACGCCGGATGGCCAGTCGGCCATCGTGGTGGCCGAGGCGCGCAAGCGGCTCGACTTCCGCGACCCCAAGACGATGGCGCTGCAGTACGCGATCGACACGCCGCTGTGCCCGGGCATCAACCATGCCGATTTTTCGATCGACGGCCGCTTTGCGATCTTCACCTGCGAGTTCTCGGGCACGGTCGTCAAGATCGACCTGGTCGGGCGCAAGGTGCTGGGTTACCTGAAGCTCAAGATGCCGGCCACCCGGTTCAAGGAAGTGGCGGGTGCGCCACGCACACCGCCTGGCAAGGTCTGGGAGCCGGGCGAGACCGAGGTCTGCACGGTGACCAAGGGCATGCCGCAGGACATCCGCTCGTCGCCCGACGGCAAACGCTTCTACATCGCCGACATGCATGCCGACGGTGTGCACATCGTCGATGTCGAGTCCTTCACCCAGGTCGGCTTCATCACCACCGGCGTCGGTGCGCACGGCCTGTACCCCAGCCGCGACGGCAAAAAGCTGTATGTCGCCAACCGCGGCTCGCACAAGATCCACGGCCCCAAGCTGGGCGACGGCAGCGTGACCGTGATCGACTTTGCCAGCGAGAAGATCGTCGCCCGCTGGGCCGTGCCGGGTGGTGGCAGCCCCGACATGGGCAATGTCAGCGCCGACGGCAAGTACCTCTGGCTGGCGGCACGCTTTGATGACGTGGTCTACCGCTTCGACACCAGCACCGGCGACGTGGCCCAGGTCAAGGTCGGCAGCGAGCCGCACGGCTTGACGGTCTGGCCGCAGCCGGGGCGTTACTCGCTGGGCCACACCGGCAACATGCGCTGACCGGGCTGGCGCAGCCGCAAAACAGTCCCAGGCCCGTTTTGTGAGCACAACCGCCGCATGACCACTCTGCTCGACGCTTTCTGGCGCGCCGCCGCCTACTGCCTGCACCCCAAGGTGATCGGTCTGTCGCTGCTGCCGCTGCTGATCGGCGTGGCCTTGACCTTGGGCCTGGGCTGGTTTTACTGGGAGGGCGCGGTGGCCGGCGTGCGCGCCACGCTGGAGAACTGGCTGCTGGTCGATGCCGCGTTGAAGTGGGTCGAATCGGTGGTCGGGGCGTCGTTCCGCTCGGTGCTGGCGCCACTGATCGTGGTGGGGCTGGCGGCGCCGGTGATCGTGGTGCTGTCGGTGCTGCTGGTGGCTTGGCTGATGGCCCCGGCCATCGTCGGTCTGGTCGCGGCGCGGCGATTCCCCCAGTTGGAGCGCAAGCACGGCGCGGGCATGGTCAGCAGCGTGCTGTGGTCGCTGGGCTGCACCGTGTTGGCGTTGCTGGCGCTGGTGATCAGCCTGCCGCTGTGGTTCATCCCGCCGCTGGTGCTGGTGGTGCCGCCGCTGATCTGGGGCTGGCTCAACTTCCGGGTGATGAGCTATGACGTGCTGGCCGAGCACGCCAGCGCTGCCGAGCGCCGTGCCCTGATGCGCCAGCACCGCCTGCAATTGCTGGGCATCGGCGTGGTCTCGGGCTACCTGGGTGCCGCGCCGTCGCTGCTGTGGGCGGCCAGCGCGATGACGCTGGTGTTTGCACCGCTGCTGATCGTGGTGTCGGTCTGGCTGTACACGCTGGTGTTTGCGTTTTCGGCACTCTGGTTTGCCCACTACAGCCTGGCCGCGCTGGCGGCGATGCGGGGGCAGGCAGCGGCGGACGAGGCGCGAGACCTCGCCCGCCCCGGCGGGGCCACCGGCGAGGTGATCGACGCCATCCCTGTCCTGCCGGGGGCCAGCGTGCCGCCGGCGCCACCCTTGTCGGCGCTGCCGCCGCCCATCCCCTGAAGGCAGACCCCATGCGCACCATCGGCCTCATCATCATCGGCGACGAGATCCTCTCGGGTAAACGCCAGGACAAGCACCTGCCCAAGGTCATCAGCCTGCTGGCCGAGCGCGGCCTGGCGCTGGCCTGGGCGCGCTACCTGGGCGACCGGCGTGACCACATCACCGCCGCGCTGAAAGATGCCTTCGCCAGTGGCGACATCGTGTTTTGTTGCGGCGGCATCGGCGCCACGCCGGACGACCACACCCGCCAAAGTGCCGCCGCAGCACTCGACCGGCCGCTGGTTCTGCACCCCGAGGCCGAAGCGCTGATCCGCGAACGCATGCAGGAATTGGCCGCAGAGCAAGGCCTGGCCTATGCACCCGACCGGCCCGACAACCTGCACCGGCTCAACATGGGCACCTTCCCGCAAGGTGCGGCCGTCATCCCCAACCCGTACAACAAGATCCCCGGTTTTTCCGTGGGCGACCTGCACTTCGTGCCCGGCTTCCCGGTGATGGCGCACCCGATGATTGCCGCGCTGCTGGACGGCCGGTACAAAGCGCTGCACGGCAGCCAGGTCAGCACCGAGCGCTCGGTGATCGTGATGGGCGGTATGGAGGCCGCGCTGACCCCGCTGATGGAAGACATCGAGGCCCGCTTTGCAGGTGTCAAGGTCTTCAGCTTGCCCAGCGTGGACCACCCGCAGTGGGGCCGCCACATCGAGTTGGGGGTCAAGGGCTCGTCCGAGCACACCTTGCTGGCGTTCCAGGCCTTGCTCGCCGCACTCCGGCCCATGGGGGTCCGCCTGGGCCCCGAAACGGTGCGCTGAACAAGCCCCAAATCGGGGCGCCGTAACGCACGTTCTTGGTGCTTTTTGGGCAGTGATCGGTCTGCGGACCCTGCCAGAGCGGCGTCCCGTCGACGTCCTGGGCCCCCCGGTGCCGGGCATGGTTTCTGCTACATTCTTGTGCGCTCTGGCCGGGGTCCAACCACCGCGGCACGACCGCAAGACAAACGCAACACAACCGCAAGCACCCCTTCCCCCCATCTGTTTTGCGCGTCCAGTGCAGTGCAAGTTCGTCCCGCACTGCGCTGGCGCGTCCCGCTAGGAGATTTCTGATGGCAAAGACCGTCGCCGATGTGATGGCCATGGTGAAAGAGAACGAAATCAAGTTCGTTGATTTCCGTTTCACCGATACCCGCGGCAAGGAACAGCACGTCTCCGTGCCCGTTTCGCATTTTGATGAAGACAAGTTCACTTCCGGCCATGCCTTCGACGGCTCGTCGATCGCTGGCTGGAAGGGCATCGAAGCCTCGGACATGCAGCTGATGCCCGACCCGAACACCGCCAACATCGACCCGTTCTTCGAAGAGCCGACGCTGATCCTGACCTGCGACGTGGTCGATCCGGCCGACGGCAAGCCCTATGAGCGCGACCCGCGCAGCCTGGCCAAACGTGCCGAAGCCTATATGCGGTCCACCGGCCTGGGCGACGCCGCCTACTTCGGCCCCGAGCCCGAGTTCTTCGTCTTCGACAGCGTGCGTTGGGGCAACGACATGTCGGGTTGCTTCTCCAAGATCGAATCCGAAGAAGCTGCCTGGAACACCGGCAAAGAGTACGAGCACGGCAATTCCGGCTTCCGGCCCAGCGTCAAGGGCGGCTACTTTCCGGTGCCGCCGGTCGATTCGGGCCAGGACCTGCGCTCGGAGATGTGCCTGATTCTTGAATCGCTGGGCATCCCGGTCGAAGTGCACCACCACGAGGTGGCCAACGCCGGGCAGATGGAGATCGGCACCCGCTTCTCCACGCTGGTCGAGCGTGCCGACTGGGTACAGTTGCAGAAGTACGTGATCCACAACGTGGCCCACGCCTACGGCAAGACCGCCACCTTCATGCCCAAGCCCATCGTCGGCGACAACGGCAGCGGCATGCATGTGCACCAGTCGGTGTTCAAGGACGGCAAGAACCTGTTTGCCGGTGACGGTTATGCCGGTTTGAGTGACTTTGCGCTGTACTACATCGGCGGCATCATCAAGCACGCCCGGGCACTGAACGCCATCACTAACCCCGGCACCAACAGCTACAAGCGCCTGGTGCCGGGCTTCGAAGCCCCGGTCAAGCTGGCGTATTCGGCCAAAAACCGCTCGGCCTCGATCCGTATCCCGTACGTGGCCAACCCCAAGGGCCGCCGCGTCGAGGCGCGTTTCCCTGATCCGCTGATGAACCCGTACCTGGGTTTTGCCGCGCTGTTGATGGCCGGCCTGGACGGTGTGGAAAACAAGATCCACCCGGGCGAAGCCGCCACCAAGGACCTGTACCACCTGCCGCCGGAAGAAGACGCGAAGATCCCGACCGTCTGCGCCAGCCTTGAGCAAGCGCTGGAGTACCTGGACAAGGGCCGCGGCTTCCTGACCAAGGGCGGTGTGTTCACCGACAGCTACATCGACGCCTACATCGAGCTGAAGATGCAGGAAGTGACGCGCTTCCGCATGGCCACGCACCCGGTCGAATTCGACATGTACTACACGCTGTAAACGCGGGTGTTGGCCCCCGGCCACACCAGTGACAAAGGGCGGCCCAGGCCGCCCTTTTTTCGTCTGAACTGCGGGCTGGGCCGGCAGGTTGGCCACTGCCGTCGCGCCGGGGTGCTCAGCGACAATGCCTGTTCTGCCGCCTGCCGTGGGCCAAACCGACGAGATTCGATGACGCGCAACCCAAGCAACGTGATCCTGGCCCTGGCCGCAGCCTGCTGCCTGCAGGCGGCGGCGCCGGCCCAGGCCCAGACGGCAGCCGTCTACCGCTGCCCCGGACCGCCGGTGCTCTACACCGATGCGCTGACCCCTGAAGAAGCCCGTCAGCGCGGCTGCCGCACAATCGAGGGCGCGCCGGTCACAGTAATCCAAGGTGCCCGGCCCCGGACCACAGTGCCCGGCACCGCCAAGGGCGGCGCTTCCGGTATGTCAGCCAACGGCAGCGCGTCAGCCAGCAGCGGCACTGACAACCGGGTCGACCCCGCTGCCCAGCGCCTGCGTGACGCCGACGCGCGCCGCATCCTGGAGGCCGAGTTGCGGCGCGAGGACGACAAGCTGGCACAGCAAAAACGCGAGTTCAACAATGGCGAGCCCGAGCGGCGCGGCGACGAGCGCAATTTCCAGAACTACCTGGACCGGGTGGCGTTGATGAAGGCCGGCATCGGCCGCACCGAGAGCGATATCGCGGCACTGAAGCGCGAAATCGGCAAATTGCCGCCTTGACGGTGGCTCTGAAGGATGCCGCGATGATGTCCCGTTACGACGCTTTCGACCTGCTGGCCACGATGGTGGCCGTGGTCAAGCCCGACGGCGCGATGGTGTTTGTCAATGCGCGCTTCGAGGACGTGGCCAGCCTGTCGCGCAAGACCCTGATGCGCGGCAACCTGTTCGACTGGTTTGCCGATGGCGGCCAGTTGAGGGAAACGCTCAATGCGGTCAGCCGCAACGACATCGCCACCGGCCGCTTCGACGGCACGATACGCCGCGCCCCGGTGGCGGCGCACGAGTTGCTGCAGGTGCATGTGATCGTTACCCAGATCGAGCACGGGCGCGATTTTGTCCTGGTCGAGATGCTGGAGATCGAGCAGCAAACCAAGCAGGATCGCGAAGAGCGGGCGCTGGGCCAGGTGCAGGCCAACAAGGAGCTGATCCGCAACCTGGCGCACGAGATCAAGAACCCGCTGGGCGGCATCCGGGGTGCCGCGCAGTTGCTGGAGCTTGAGCTCAACAGCCGCGAGCTGAGCGAGTACACCTCCGTCATCATCCACGAGGCCGACCGTTTGCAGGCGCTGGTGGACCGGCTGCTGGCGCCGCACCGCAAACCGCACGTGGTGAGTGACGTCAACATCCATGAGGTTTGCGAGCGGGTGCGCTCGCTGATCCTGGCGGAGTTTCCGCGCGGTCTGGCGGTCAAACGCGACTACGACACCTCGATCCCGGACTTTCGTGGCGACCGCGAGCAACTGATCCAGGCCGTGCTCAACATTGCCCACAACGCGGCCCAGGCCTTGACCGAGCGCATCGCGGGCGGCGATGCCCGACTGATCTTGCGCACCCGGGTAGCACGTCAGGTCACCATCGGCAAGCAG
>JBBQAH010000259.1:0-1541 GCA_038316145.1 Burkholderiales bacterium | reverse complement strand
ATCGCATTTCCCGATATAGACCAGTTTATTTTTGTGGTTTGGTTATCCGGATGAATGTGAACGCCTGACCATGATGAAGGCCCCCGGACCGCAACTTTTGTATTATGATACAAACTCTGTCATCTACGTTTCGCGCCCTGGTGACAGGGAGTCAGAACGTGGCGAAATATTAGGGGAGTGGTCTTCGGAGTTGAAGTTAGATGAGTATATCACACGTTTTGTGTCTGATGGTCCAAAAGTTCATGCTTATGAGGCAAATTCCGGTAAGAATGTCATGAAATGTGAAGGCCCGACACAGTCGGCGTGTGCGGGAGATATTTCAGCTTGAGATGGTGAGAATTATGTCAAATCGGGTGAAAATCTTGATTTACTCGAGAAGCTTTTCATAGAGCAAGGGTCTAAACAGTTTAGGGTATACCCCGACTTTATCAAAAAGGAAGCAAAGTCGCACTCTGTTATTATCGACCACAACGAAAAAGCTGCAGAAAATATACGATCAACGGATTTCATTGCCTGATTATACGACTGTACCGTACGGAACTATATTTTAGAGGGCTGTTCTGATTTTCAAACATCAAGCAGTATACTGGACGGTACAGGTTTCCAAATACCATACAGTATATCAGGCCTTCGGTTATATTTCGAAGGACTGTACAGGTTTCCAAACACCTTACAGTATATAGGCCGGAAAATATTTTCACGTTGAGATTTTTCTTTCCAAATCACGTTAATATTTTCACCTTGGAGAATCTACACGGCATGGATCAAGGTTGCATATTCCTCAGATATTGGAATAAATTATTACAGAAACAAATGAACAAAAGCAAAGGGCGCATACTGTGACAATACAATCGGTGATTTAATACTCATAATGTCATAGAATACTGAAAAACAGTTAATTGATTCTATTATTGAAGGATGATATCGCAAGGATGGCCTTTATTCAGTTCTTGAAGTTGTGTTGCATACAATGTATGAAATTAAAAACACTCGAAAGGTTCACAGTCATGACGGACCTGAATTTTTCTAAGTACAATGCTTGGGTTGACTGCATGCATCGTGCAGGAATCACGACTATACCGTTCGCGATAAACCATTTTTGTGACTTTCATGTAAAATCTTCCTTATCATGGCAGATTGTTAGGTCACTCGACAACTCGTCGCCTGAAAATCTCCATTTGGAAGAGCGGTTCAAATCATTCGGAAACATTCTGTGCGAAAAACATAAATTAGCAATACACGGATTTCGATTATCGCACCACAACGAAGAGGTTGTTTGTGAATTTTCTTGATTTTTGTACTTATTAAGACGAATATAGTAAAAGTTATTGAATTACATAGTTTATTTCAAAACTACTGTTCTTATTCGGCGGAATTCTACAATGATTATTGATCCAAATTTTCGGAATTTCTACACCATTAAAACCTATGGTAATTTTGCCCATTATTATTCTGAATTTTGTCCGAAAATAATCTCAACAGTTTTATGAGCGTGTATTCGGCAAAATTTTCATGGATATCATCAATCATTGTTCGTACTA
>JBBQAH010000017.1:0-26616 GCA_038316145.1 Burkholderiales bacterium | reverse complement strand
GGTTGGCGCTGGAGCCCGGCAGCCGGGCGTCCAGCAACTCGATCACGACGTCGATACCGGTCTTGACCCGCTCGGCAATGGCCTTGCGGGTGACATGCATGTGGCCAGGAAACCATTGGATGGCCATGGAGCTACGCCCTTGTTGGGTCAATCGTGAGGCCAGACCGCACCGGCAGGGCCGGCGCGGTGGTCTGGGCGGGTTGTGTCCGCTCAGGCCGCCGGCCGGAGCAGCCAGCGCAGCACGGTGTCAAAAAAACGCTGCCGCGTCGGTGGGCTTGGCGAGAAAGTCGTTCATGCCGGCCGCCAGGCAACGCGCCCGGTCTTCGTCGAAGGCGTTGGCCGTCATCGCGACCACCGGCAGATTTTCGCCGTTGGGCAGTTGTCGCAGGCGCCGGGTGGCGTCCAGGCCGTCCATCGTGGGCATCTGCATGTCCATCAGCACCAGGTCGTAGGCCTGGTTCAGCACACGGTCCACCGCCGCCAGCCCGTCCTCGACAGTATCGACGACCAGCCCGACCGACTGCAGCAGCGCCTGGGTGATCTCGCGGTTGACCGGCTCGTCCTCGACCAGCCACGCCCATCCGCAACAACTGCGCGCGGTCGTGGCCCAGCATCGCGCAGATGGCCGGGTTGGCGTCGATGAAACAGCGGGTTTGCCCGTCGGCGACCAGGATGCCATCCCGCGCGCCGTCAAAAATCGCACGCAGCCGGGTTTCATTCGCCTTGAGCTGGTCCTCGGCGCGGCGCTGCTCGGTGATGTCCCGGAACGACCACAGCCGCGCCTGCAGGTCGTCCAGCAGCACCGGCTGGGTATGGCGCTCGAACACCCGGCCGTCCTTGAAGTGGATGACGTCGGTGCGCTGCTCATCCGACGGGTACAGCGACTCGACCTGCTGCATGAAGGCGTCCGGGTCGGGCAGGCGGTCCCGCACATGCGCCAGCAGCCGGTCGTCCTCATCGGCCCGCGACAGCCCGTCGGGGATCTGCCACATCGCCTTGAACCTGCGGTTCGAGTCCAGCACCCGGTCAGGCGGTCCGACCAGCAGGATGCCGTCGGCGGTGGCGCCCACCGGCAAGGCCATCAGCGCCAGTCCGATGCCGGTGTGCAAGGTGCTGAGGGCAATTTCGGTGTCGACCGGCGCCAGGATGGCGGCCTCGTCCAGGCCGACATCGACGATCAGCGGGTAACTCGACAGGCGACGCCAGGCGTACAGGCGGGGCCGCTGGTCGGTAAAGGCCACCAACCGGACCACGCCGGAGCCGGGTGCACCCGGCTGCAAAAACGAACGATCCGCAGGCAAGCGGGTGCCCAGCACCTTGTCCAGGTCCCGGCTTCGGGCGGCGAAGGTGCCGTCATTGAAGACCAGGCTGATCACATCGTCCGGCGCCACCGCCGTCTTGGCCAGCGCAGCCGAGAGGTAATGCGGCGACAGCGCCACCAGGGCCACACCGTCGAAGCGCCCGTCCTGGAGAACGGGGCGGGTCAGCTGAATGACCCAGGCCCCCAAGGCCCGACCGACCACCGGCGGATTGAGAAAGCTCTGGTCCACCGCCTGCCGGCTGTGGAACTTGAAGTAGTCGCGGTCGACGCCCGTCCTCGGCCCGTCGGGCGGCGTCTGCACCGGCTTCATTGAAAAAAGCAGCGCGCCTTCGGCCGAGGCAATCGCAAAATTTCGGATCGAGTCCGGTGGGACCGCCGCCAGCGCCGACTGGACGGTGGCCCGCGCGGCGTCCGGGTTACCCGCCGCCCAATGGTCGCGGAACTGCCGCAGCACGATGTCCACACCGTTCAGCAGCGACTCGATCTGGTCGGCCCGGGCGTCGGTCAGCTGCATCGCCCGCAATCCGGCCTGCGCTGTGGTCGCAGCCCGCAGACCGTCATGCGCCACAGACAACCGCCACCCGTAGACGGCCATGCCGATGACCGCCGCCAGCGGCAGCACCAACGCCAGGTGGCGCAGCCGGGCGGTGGTCTTGCGGATGGGCGGGCTGGATGCCAGGCCAGGAAGCGATGCCACCGACAGTGCCTTCAAAGCCCATAGCCCGAAGACGCCTAGCGCCTGAAGCCGTACAGGATGGGGTGGAACCGAGAACGCGCATGCCTCCCAGCAAACCCTGCGCCCGTGCCTGATCTTAGTGCACCCCGCAACGGGGCCGCCTTGGCGCCGAGACAGGTTTGCACGGTCCGGATGCGGTTGGGCGTAGGCTTCCGGCATTGACACCAACGCCCGTCATGGGCCAGACGCATGCCCCGATAACAGGGCCGAATCCGCCCTCGCCATACCCGTGCGGACACCGGCCGGTCCCGGCGCCTGTCGGGGCTGAGCCCGGCGCTGACGCCCTCGGTGCTGCCGTTTTCCGTCGCGGTGTTGATCGGGCTGTTTGCGGTGCAGCGCCTGGGCACGGCGGCGGTGGGCCGCTGGTTCGCCCGGTGATCGTGCTGTGGTTTGTCACGCTGGCGGCAACCGGCGTGCTGCAGATCCTGGGTGAGCCGGCCATTCTGGCCGCGCTCAACCCGCTACGGGCCTGGGATTTTCTGACCCAGCGTGGTCGGGGTGTGTTGGCCGCGGTGGGCGCGATCATGCTGGCACTGACCGGCGCCGAGGCGCTGTACGCCGTCATGGGCCACTTCGGCCGCCGACCGGTCCAGTGGGCCTGGTGCGGCCTGGTGCTGCCCGCGCTGGCGCTGAACTTCCTGGGCCGGGCGCCTTGCTGATGGCCGAGCCCAGCGCCATCCAGAACCTGCTTTTTTTCGCCTGTTTGCTCACGCCCGCCGTCGGCCATGCGCTGGCAGCGCCTTGACCGTCGCACCGTCGCACTTGCCGCTGGGGGTAGCTCAGAACCAAGTTGCCAAATGGCAGCGAGGATTTGCGCGGGTTCCAACGGTGAGGCGGTGCCATTCACATTCGATCAAAGTTGCCGACCTGGCGTCTGTGCGCACGATTCTTGTTGCGGTTTGAACAACCAAGTTGACTGCGCAACTGCCAGCCTCGATCGAGCCCCTGAGCTTGCCCGATACGAAGCTGAAACCTTGCAGTTCCTCCACGCAGACACCCGGCGGGCTGCCGACTGTCATCATGCAGGCGCATGCGAGGTTCAGCGTCGACGACCCTTCGAGTGTCTGCTGCTCAAGCTACCGAAAGTACGCCATCGACCCATCAGCGACAGTCAATTGTTGCAATTGCGCGCTTCCCAGCCGACAGTCGCGTTGAACGAGCCGGGGGGGGAGGTGTGTGACGCAGGCCAAACACGTCCCAGGAGTTGTTTGCCGCAAACCCTCTTGTTCGGGCCACAACAATGACCTTTGCCTCGCTGCTCGCGAAGCAGCGCACGACTGGGCGGATGGGACCTCCGCACGCGTTGAGGGTTGAAGATGTGTGAGGCATTCATGCAAATCTGCCCTGGACGGTCGCGAGGTTTGCCTCAGTGCTGAATGAACCCCTCATACAGGGGGGGGCACAACCCGGCAAAACGACTAAGCTTTGAATAATCCATCAGTTCGGAGAAAATGATTATGTTGCGCTGGACAGTGTGTTTGACGACCTTGTTGGCTTGCGCTTCGGCTCAGGCTGCCGTGTATGACGCTGCGGCCGACTTCACGCCAGCCACCACGACCAACCCAAATGGGGTGTGGAGCTACGGTTACGACGCGGCAGGTGACAGCGGCAGCTACGCGCTTGTAGCTTTTGACGTGTTCGACAACAGCCCCAGCGCACCGAACTGGCGGAAGAACGGATACAACAGCTCCGGCGCGCCGACGTTTTATAAGGCACAGACCGGGCCGTTGAACGGTTTGGTCTTGGGCCAGGTGGCGCTGCATCCTGGCCCGGCAGCAACGCTATTCGTCAACGATGACGCTGCAATCCTGAGGTTCACGGCGCCTGGCAACGGCTTGTATGCAGTGAACAGTCAATTCTTCGCCAGCGGCGGAGGCGGGACCACGGCCTGGGTGGTATTGAACGGCAATTTCGGCATCCCGCTGGCCGCCCTTGGCTCCACCGGCAGCAGTCCCAGCTACATCGTTCCGTCCTTGGCGTTGAGTGTTGGCGACACGCTGGACTTCGTGGTTGGCAACGCCGGCAGTTTCTTTTCCGACACGACGGGCCTGAACGTCAGCATCAGCGTCGTGCCCGAACCCGCGGCCTGGGTACTTTGGGCTGGCGGTCTGGCCGCCTTAGGCACGTTAGCGCGCCGTCGCGGTCGCCAAGGATAGGGTCTGAAGCGCTGCTTTCTGGCCTGCAACTAGGCTGCGTGTGAGGTACCGGAGGCTTGTCGGGCAGCGTTGGGAGCGCGATTGGTCCACTTAGGGAAGTTGAGTTCTCTGAGTCGGTGAACTATGGGGCCGTTTGCGGGTTATCTCGCAGATCGAGGCCATGTTTACCGGATGCGCAAACGCGCGCGCAACCATACCTCGTCGGTCCCAAGATGCTGGGCCTTTTTGGCAGCGATGATCGAGCCGGGATAAGGTAGCGCGCGCTTGAGCAGGTTGACCTTGGGCAACATGCCTTACAGCCGCCGTTCACCAGCGCCCGCACTTGGCCGAGAGCGCCCGTCGCCTATGGCAGCCGTGAGCTGACGTTCGTTACCCGTGCCACCGCGAGCAGTGCCGCCCAGCGCACCAAGTCAGTTGGCAACCATCTTTTGCGTGAGCCCGAGCGTTCAGCAGCTTTGTTGATCGGTTGGCAACTTTATGCTGACGAACCAGCGGCGCCCTCAGCGCACCCGGATCAGCCCCTCCTGCGCCACACTGGCCACCAGGCGTCCGTCGCGCGACCACAGGCTGCCGCGGCAAAACCCGCGTGCACCCGACAGCGAGGGGGAATCGCTCTGGTACAGCAGCCACTCGTCGAAGCGGAAATCGCGGTGAAACCACATCGCGTGGTCCAGGCTGACGCCCTGCACCGCTGGCTGGGTGAAGTTGAGCTGGTGCGGCAGCATCGCCACCCGCATCAGGCTCCAGTCCGACGCATAGGCCAGCAGCGCCTGGTGCAGCCGCGGGTCGTCGGGCAACGCGGCGGCGGCACGCAGCCAATGCAGCGCGTAAGCCGGCCGCGCCTCGGGCGCCAGCAGGTCGATCGGGTTCACGGCACGCAGGTCTACCGGCTGCGGCTGCTGCAAAAAGGCCCGCATTCGTTCGGGCAGCTTGTCGGCCATTGCGCGCTGGCGCAGGTGCTCGTCCACCAGTTGCTCGGGCGGCGGCGCGTCGGGCATCGTGCCCTGGTGGGCCGGCCCGGCTTCGCGCTTGTGGAACGACGCCGACATGTGGAAGATCGCCTGGCCGTGTTGGATCGCCACCACCCGCCGGGTGGCAAAACTGGCGCCATCGCGGATGCGGTCCACCTCGTAGACGATCGGCACCGTCTTGTCGCCGGCACGCAAGAAATAGCCGTGCAGCGAGTTCACCGACTGGCTGTCGGCCACGGTGCGGGCCGCCGCCATCAGCGCCTGGCCCAGCACCTGGCCGCCAAACACCGCCGGGCTGCCGATGTCGCGGTTCTGGCCGCGGAACAGGTTGTGCTCGAACTGCTCCAGCGTCAGCAGGCCCACCAGCTCACCCAGCGCCTGGGTGGGATCGTCGGCCGGGCGGTGGGCGGGGTTGTCGTGCTCGGCGGGGCAGTCGGCCGGTCGGGCAGGCAAAGTGGGGGTTGGCAGCGTCATGGTGGCCGGATTGTGCCCACCGCACCGGTCTGGCCGCCGCCGGCGGTCTGCGCCAAAATCAGCCGCTGATGCCTGAATCCGCCACCCTCCCGCTTGTCCAGCCTGCGCCGCGCCAGGACGGCGCCCTGCAGTCGGGCAAGCTCAACCCGCCGCTGGCCAGCGCCACCCAGGTGCCACGCGACGCGGTATGCGACCGCATCCAGGCCGCTGGCCCGGTACGGCTGGTGCTGGTGCGGGCGCCGGCCGGCTTTGGCAAGACCACGGCGATGGTGCAGGCGCGCAACCGCCTGGCCGCTGCCGGTGTGACGACTGCCTGGCTGACGCTGGAGCGCACCGACAACGACGTTTCGCGCTTTCTGCGCTGCCTGTGTCAGGCGGTTGCGCAGATCGTGCCCGACGCCCCCGCCAGCGAGGCGCCGCTGGCCGTGCTGGAGTCACTGGCCAGCCACGCTGCGCCGTTTGCGCTGTTCCTGGACGACTTCGAGCTGATCACCGAGCCTGCGGTGCTGGGGCTGCTGCGCGAAATCATCGACCACCTGCCGCGCCGGGGCCAGCTGGTGCTGGGCTCGCGCAGCCAGCCCGACCTGGGGCTGGGCCGGCTGCGCGCCGCCGGCCAGCTGCTGGAGATCGATACCGAGCACCTGCGCTTCAGCCTGGCCGAGACCCAACGGTTTTTTGCGCTGCGCAGCCCGGCAGGCCTGGCGCCGGACATTGCCGCCAGCGGCTCGGTCGAGATACTGGCCCACCTGGGCGACCTGCACCGCAAGACCGAGGGCTGGATCGCCGCGCTCTGGCTGGCTTCGATGGCGCTGGACGCGGTGCAGAACCGGCACGGTTCTGTGGCCGGCTTTGTCGCCCAGTTCTCGGGCAGTGACCGGGCGGTGGCCGATTTTTTGGCCGAGGACGTGCTGGAGCGGCAAAGCCCCGAGATCCGCGACTTCCTGCTGCGCACCAGTGTGCTGCGCCACCTCAATGCGCCGCTCTGCCAGGCCTTGAACCCGCGCAGCGATGCACGGCGCATCCTGGCCCGGCTGGACGCCGCCAACCTGTTCATCACGCCGATAGCCGACAGCCAGGCGCCCACCACCACCCTTGCCGAGCGCGAATGGCGCTACCACAGCCTTTTTGCCGATTTTTTGCGCACCCAGCTGCTGCGGGAACGGCCCGACGAGCTGGCCCGGCTGCACCTGGCCGCGTCGGGCTGGTACGAGTCGCAAGGCCGACCGGTGCCCGCCATCGACCACGCCATCGAGGGCGGCGACCTGCCGCATGCCACCACGCTGCTGGCGCAGCACGCGTCGGCCTTCCTGGAGCAGGGCCGCATGCGCCTGCTGGCACGCTGGTTTGCCGCCCTGCCCGCCGCGCTGCTGCGTGAGCGGCCGATGCTGCAAGTGGTCGCGTTGTGGGCCAGCGCCCTGACGCGCGGCCCCTGGGAGGCGCTGGCGCAACTGCAGCAATCGGGCTGCGAGCACAGCGCCGATGCGGCAGTGCGTGCGCATGTCAACGCGCTGCGGCCGATGCTGCTGGCGATGATGGACCGGGTCGAGCAGGCGGCCGCCATCGGCCGGGAGCACCTGGCCCAGCTGCCCAGCGGCCAGCCCTTTGCCGACAGCGTGCTGTGCAACGCGATGGCCCATGTGCTGGGCGTGCTGGGCGAGCGCGACGAGGCCAACCGGCTGCTCGACGCAGCGCGGCGTGGCCAGCAGGGCGGCGGCTTCAACCGCATGTACAGCGAGTCGGTCGAGGGCCTGATCGACCTGCAGCAGGGCCGGCTGCGCCAGGCCACCGCACGCTTCCGGCTGGCCTCGGGCATGGCTGCCGGCCTGACAACGGCTGGACCGCACCAGCCGGGCGCGGGCTGGCCGGGGGCGGCGGTCGCAGCGGGCGCGGCGGGCGCATCCGACGCAGGCCAGTACCTGGCCAGCAACGGCAACGCCTGGGCCGGTGTGCTGTATGCCGGCGCGGTCTACGAGGCGCACCAGCCCGACGCAGCCAGCCACCTGCTCAACGTCTACCTGCCACTGGCCCGGGACGTGGGCCTGCCCGACCACATGATCCTGGCCCACACCATGCGCTCGCGCATCGCCTTCCAGCGGGGCGACATCGATGCTGCATTGCAGGCCATCACCGACCTGGAGTACCTGGGCCACCACCGCCAATTGCCCCGCGTGGTGGCCAGCGCCCGGCTGGAGCGGGCCCGGGTGCTGGTGCTGCAGGGCCAGGCCGACGCCGCCGCGCAAGCGCTGGACCGCGCCGACGACGCCAACGTCTGGCAACGCGTGGCGCGCTACCAGATGAGCGCCCACGATGTGGACGACATGGTGATAGGCCGGCTGCGTTGGCAGGTACGCTTTGGCGACGCCGCAGCCGCTGCCCGCGAGGCCAGCGGGCTGGCCGCCCAGGCCCGCCAGGCCCAGCGACAACGCCGCGCGCTGCGCCTGCAGGTGCTGCAGGCGCTGGCGCTGCAACGGGCCGGGCAGGCCGACCAGGCGCAGCAGGCCATGACCGAGCTGCTGCGCAGCGCCTGTGCCGAGGGTTTTGTGCGCCTGCTGTTGGACGAAGGCCAGTTTGTCGGTTTGCTGGCGCGGCGGGTGCAAACCGCGTTGGCGGAGACCGGCGGCCGCAGCGACCCGATCTTCGACGACTGGCTGCAGCGCCTGTTGCAGATCGCCGGGCCCGACGACACCGACGACAGCGGCAATGAGCCCAGCACCGCCGCAGCCGGCAGCGGGCCGTCCGCTGCCGCCACGGCGCTGCCGGCGCTGGCCGAACCGCTCACCCGCAAGGAGATCCGCGTACTGCAGTTGCTGGCCGAGGGCTACAGCAACGGCGCGATGGCCGAAAAGCTGTTTGTCAGTGACAGCACGGTGCGCACCCACCTGCGCAACATCAACATGAAGCTCAATGCGCGCAGCCGCACCCAGGCCGTGGCCATCGCGCGCCGGCTGGGCGTGATGTCCTGAGCAAGCGCAGCGGCCGCCCTCCCCCTTGTTTGACCCTGTGCGCGGCAAATATTTTCTTCACCAGATCGACACCTGTCGCAATAATGATCAGGGTTTCAAGTGGTTTGATCAAGATGCCAACGCCCGGAGAAAAATGATGGCTGACAAGTACTGGTTTCCAGCCAAGACCTACGGTTGGGGTTGGGGTATCCCGGTCACTTGGCAAGGCTGGTTGGTGTCGGTTGCCTTTTTTGTGCTGTTGTTCGGCGGCATCCCGGTTATCGAGCCCGACAAGCACGGCCTTGCCTACTTCGCCTACACCACCGTGCTCTGCATTGTTCTGGTCTGCATCTGTTGGGCCAAGGGTGAGCCGCCACGCTGGCGCTGGGGCAACAAGTAACGCGCAGCCGCCAGCCGGCATTGCAACATCCCACGGGTCACCCCGCCGCGATCCGGCCACCCAAGACATTCGATACAAATTTCGCAACTTCAAATCCAGCCAATGCACGACTTGCTGTCAGCCCATAGCCACACGTCCAGCAACCGTGCCGAAATCGAGGCCAGCACCCACTGCGGCTGCTTCTATTGCGCCCGGGTATTCACGCCATCCGATATCGTGGCGTGGGCCGGACTGGAACTGATCGATCTCGACGCGCCAGAGGCGGCAAATGCCGAAACTGCACTTTGCCCGCAATGCGGCAGTGAGTCGGTGATCGGCGATAAATCCGGGTTCCATATCAGCGTCAAATTCCTCAACCGCATGCACGAGGCCTGGATCGCGAGAACAATCGTCTACAAACCTGCGGCGAAAAAGTGATCCCGCGCCAATCCATCTTGAATATGTCCTGCTTCTGACTCCAGCAATGGCGAATTTTCAACACGCGACATCCGTCAATCATCCATAAAATCTTGAACCCGGGTATTTCAGGCTGACCCGATCTCCGGAGCTAGCATGACCCTGAATTTACGGCCCAGCAGCGCAACGTGAACCTGCCGCAAGCACCATCCGCCGACCGTCGCAGCCACGACAGGCAGCCGCTCAGGACCGCGGCCACCTTGGGCTTGCCGGATGGACGGGCCGTTCCGGCGCGCACCCTGGACATTGGCAAAGGCGGTGCAGGGGTGGTTTGTGACCTGAATATTCCGGTCGGCACCTTGCTGGCGATCGTGATGCGCTTGCCTGCACGTCCAGCCGGCAGTGCCCTGTTCGAAGCCTCGGCGACCGCAGCCAGTTGCACACTGGCAGCCAGCGACGGCGGCTTTCGCTTGGGCCTTCAGTTCAGCCCCTTGAGTGCGGCCGCGCTGATCGCCCTGAAGGGTGTGTCGCCCTGAGGCTGCACCCGAGCTGCCGCCGTTTGGCGCTGCGCCAGGGCAAACCCGCAGCAGATCTGCAACATGCACCCGGGCGGTGCAGCGCCGGTTCAGTCGGACCGGCTGGCCCTGCTACCCGGCCGACTGCCAGAAGCGTTGGTGCAGTGCGGCAATTTCGGCCTCGACCTCGGCCACCGGCCCGATCACCTGGATCGGTTTCTGGCCGCTGCCAAACACGGTGCGGCACGGCAGGTCCAGCGTCGGGTTTTGTGCATGTGCGCCAGTGATCACCCGCAGCGCCGACTCGCTCATGCCGTAAACCACCCGGCCGATGTTTGCCCAGTACTGGGTGCCGGCGCACATGGCGCAGGGCTCGACCGTGGTGTAGAGCGTGCAGGCCCACAGCTCGGCCGGGGTCCAGCGCCGCGCCGCCTCGCGCGCCAGAACACTTTCAGCGTGGTTGACCGCATCCACATTGCCCTGCCTCAGCAGCACGGTCTCATGGTCCGGGCCGACCAACAACGCACCAAACGGGTGGTGGCCGCTTTGCAAGGCGGCATCGGCCACGGCATTGGCCTGGCGCAGGTGGCGGGCCCGTTGGTCCGGGTTGGGCGGCGTGCGGTCGGCGCTGGTCATGCCGGGTGCCGGCTCACTTCCAGGCAAACACCGGTTGCTCGAAATGGGCCACCCGCGTTGCGCGGCCCAGCACGCAAACCTCACGGAACTGGTACAGCAGTGCCGCAGTTGGCGCAGCGATCCAGTTGTCGCCTACCGGCATCTTCAGCACCGGGTGCTCGCTGCCGGCCAGTGGCTCCAGGATGGGCGCATCAGCGCGCAAGAACTCGGTCACCGGGATGCGGTGGATGCTGGCGACCTCGGCCGGGTTGGGCTTGAGCTGACGGGCCTGGCCGGCCCACAGCACCACTGGCGTGATGGCGTAGCCCGAGCGGGTGACGAAGGTGTCGAGCCGGCCCAGCACGTCGGCGGGCGAGAGCTGCAGGTCTACCTCCTCCTGCAACTCGCGCAACGCGGTTTGTTCGGGCGTCTCGGTGCCGTCGATGCGCCCACCCGGCAGCGCCCACTGGCCGGCATGGCCACGCAGGCTCTTGGCGCGGCGGGTCAGGATCAGCGCGGCCTCGGTGCTCCAGTGGCCGCTGCGCTGCAGGCCCCACAGCGCCGACCCCGGGCCTTCATCGGTGATGACCAGCGCGACAGCGGCGCGTTTCAGGCCGGTTTCATCGGGCGCGTGGTGCGACCAGTCGGCCAGGCGTGCCGCCACCTGGTTGCGCAAGGCCGCATCGCGCTGCATCAGCGGGCCGCGTCGGCAAACACCGGCGTGCGATTTTCCAGGTTGGCGCGCACCGCTTCGAGCTGGTGGGCGGCGCCCATCAAGGCCAGCTGCTCGACCGACTCAGCCATCAGCAGCGCGGCAGCGCTGTCGTCCAAGGTTCGGCTGGCCAGGTTCATCAGGCGCTTGTCGGCCCGCAGCGCGCTGGGGCTGCGCTGCGCCATCGCCTGGGCCATCACAAACGCCTCGGCCAGCGGGTCGGCGCAGACCCGGGTGGCCAGGCCCAGCGTCACTGCCTCGTCGCCCAGCACCACACGGCCGGTATAACAAAGCTCCCGGGCGTGGTCGTCGCGCACCAGGCCGCGCATCAGCGCCACGCCGGCCATGTCGGGTACCAGGCCCCACTTGATCTCCATCACGCTCAACTTGGCATCGGCGGTGACGAGCCGGATGTCGGCGCCCAGCGCCAGTTGCAGGCCGCCGCCGAATGCCACGCCGTGCACCGCGGCGATCACCGGCACCGGCAGCTCACGCCAGCCCAGGCCCAGAAACTGCGGCGAGTTGGCAATGCCGTGGGTGCGCGGACGCAGATCCCGCTTGCCACCGGGCTCACCCGCGTTGAGCTTGGCCATGCGGCCCATGTCCAGCCCGGCGCAAAAGGCCTTGCCCTCGCCGTGCAGCACCACGGCGCGCAGGCCGGGCTCGGTCTTGAGCCGGGTGATGGCAGCGGCCAGCGCGTCGAACATCTTGAAGTCGAGCGCGTTCATCTTGTCGCCGCGCACCAGGCAGACGTCGGCGATGCCGTGGGGGTCGATCTCGATCTTGAGCCGGTTGTGCATAGGGAAATTTCTGAAGAAAGACGGCTTGATTTTCTCAGCCAGCACGGGTCGGCACTTGTCACCAAGGCGCGCTGGGAGAGCTTCACGGTCATGCGCCGGCTTGCTTGGACCGGGGACTGCAGCGCCAGCAAACAAACTCAACCCAACCGAGCGGCTTCAGCCGCGACATGACCCGCCAGGCCGGTCACAAAAGTCCGAAAGCTGGTCATGTCCGACATGCAGCTGAAGGCGCCTGAATCGACCGAGCTTCGCGCCGAATGAATCAATGCGGCCCGGCTGTACAGCTGCTCTTGCATCAATCGCTCGCACAGCAGCTCATAGCGCTTTAGGTAGGACGCGCCCTGAAACGCCTTGAACACCGGAAAGTGGGGTGAGTTGTCGCGCACCGGCGCCCGCGATGCTGCCGCATCCTCCACCAGCATCACCCAGCCGACGAAGGGGCGCGGCCGCTTGCCAAAAGCACCTTCGCGATAGGCGGTCCACAAATCGTGGGCGGTGCCGATGGCCTCCTCGGTCCGATTGTTGAAGTTGTTGCCGAATGACGGGCCAACCTGGCTTTTCAGCTCGATGGCAGCGATGAGTTGATGCTCGTGGATAACCAGCAGATCCCAGAGCTTGGTCGGCCGAAAATAGCCTGGCAGGGTAAGCGCAGATCGTTTTTGGTGGATCTGCGCATGTGCCAGCCCATTGGCACGCACAAGACCTTCGAGCAGCGCAACAAAGCCGTTCATGTTTTTGCCGCTGGTGACGCCAGTGCGCTCACCCTGGTCGGTCCGCCCAGCCTCGATCTGCTTATGCCGCGCGGCGTCGCGGCTGCGCCAGAAGTCCCGCACGGCCTCGGTGGCCAGGGTTTCGCAGTTGGCGAGATCGAGTGCCATCGTCAGTCGCCCAAGCCGCCAAGGACTGCACGCTCCTGGGGCGAAAGCGAATAAAGCTCGAAAGCTGCACGGTTGCATGCTGCCAGGTCCAGCGACAGTGCTGCAGTTTTCAGGTCGTGGCGCAAACGCGCGGACACGTCTGCCCACGGTGGTACACAAATCCGGCGCAGGTACTGCGCCTGGAAGCGCAGGTACCCGCCGCGCATCTTGGTTGAGTAGCTGGCCACAAAAAACCGCGCAATGCCCGACAACAAGACGGCTTGCAAGGCATGCAAATCCCACTCGTCTGAAGTGACGTAATACAGGTTGTGGTGTGGGTAGAACCTGCCGTCCTCAAAGACGATTTGCGCATCACCCTTGATGTCTGGAATGAGCAGTTTTGGCCTGGCTGCAAGAGATTCGGTAATTCGATCAATCGTGCGGTACCAACTGGCCGGCGCTTTCTGCGCGACATGCCGCGCAGAAATCTCGTCCTTTCGGGCCTCAAGATAGCGTTTGAGCCGTGGAAAGTCGTCGAGCTTGACCAAGCCGGAGCCCGGCCCGTCGATGAAAGGATTGATGACAGCGAAACCGCGCCAGACCACGCGGCCGGTCTGAATGTCCCGGGTCATCACCAGCGGCAACTTCCTGTCGTCCTCGACATCCAAGGTGTCGATCAGACCGATGAAAGCATTGTCGGCGCCGGTCGCAACACCGATACCCACCTTGCAGCGCGCTTCTTCGAGGGTGACAAAGTCTCGCTCCAGACGGCGCAGCAAAGCTATCTGGTCCGTATGGCCCAGAATCCACGGCTCACTGCCTGCAGCCACTCCCTGCATCTCGCGGACTGGTCCAGGTTCACTCGGCAACTGCTTGGCGCCGAGCAGGCCAGACAGGCGGGACAGGACAACTTGATCGACTGCGGGCCGGTGCGCAACCCGCGTTGCGCCGGGTCTCTCGCGGGTGATCACGGTTATGGCGGGGTAGGCAACGACATCGCTATGGAAGGCCGGCGTGTCGGTCATGTCGATATGGAACTTGAGGTGAAATTGGCTGGCCACCAGCGCGCGCAACGGGCCGCCATAGCGGTTCTTCATCCAGCGGTCAGCGCAGATGAAGCCGAGTGCCGCGCCGGGCTTGAGGCTCAGCAAGGAGCGCTCGATGAACGGCACGTAAAGGTCGGCGCGGTCGTACACCGTGCTGTAGCGCAAGCGGTACTCGGCCAGCAGCACCGCAGGGATCAGCTCCTGGCGTACATAGGGAGGATTACCCACGACAAAGTCAAAGGGATCGGGCAGATCGGCAAGCAAAAAGTCGCCCTGCATCAGCCAGCGGTCGGCAAGCGCAGCGGCCACCTCGACCGTAAGTCCCGCGCCAAGCAGGCGCGCCACTACCGCCGCCCGGGTGCGCGTGAAGGTGGCGCAGTGCAATTCAACCGCACGGATCGCATCACCAAGCTCGGCCATCGGGTCAGCCGGATTGCCGTGGGCCTGCCAGGCTGCCAGCAGCCGATCAATCACCGGCAGCAGGAAATCACCGCCGCCGAATGACGGTTCGAGCACGCTGCGCTGATGCAAGGCTTGGTCCACCGTGTAGCCGCACAGGTCTAGCACGAAGTCGACGATTTCGCGACGGGTGAAAACGGCGCCTCGCTCTTCGGTTCCACCCCGATTTGCAAGAGTCTCGACCGCTGCAGTGACCGAACACAGGCCGAACAACGAGGCTTGTCGAACGAGAAGGCTGGTTGACATCAAAATCCTTGAGACAAGGCAGCAATTGAGCATTGGGGCCCGACGGTGCATCAATGAAACATTGCCGGGTCAGATTCGGCACATCAGCCAGACAGAACGGGATTCTGTTGAAGCGCGATGGGCGATTGTCAACCCGCCTCAGGTATCGCTGGCGGTGACGGCAAGTCACTGTGGGTGCAGACTGAACCGCCCCTAGTTTTGAGGAGGCTCCAACTCTTGGGAAGATGGCGCCATGAACAAGTCAAACAAGTCTCACCTGAGGTCCGTGAGCGGGCTGTTCGCAGGGTGCAAGAGCACCGAGTGCAATACCCATCGTTGTGGGCCGCGGTGGAGTCCATCGCGCCGAAGATCGGATGCGTGCCGCAGACGCTGCTGGGCTGGGTCCTTCGAGCGCGAGAACAAGGAGCTTCGCCGTGCCAACGAGATCCTGGAGCTGGCCAGCGCGTTTTTCGCCAGGCGGAGCTCGACTGTCGACTCAAGAGCTGAGGGATTTCGTCGATGAGCACCGACAGGTCTACGGTGTCGAGCCGATCTGCAAAGCGCTGCAGATTGCCCCGTCAGGCTACAAGTGCCATGCGGCCAGGCAGCGCAACCCCGCGTTGCTGCCGGCCCGAGTTCAGCGCGATCAGATGTTGATCCCCAATGTCGAGCGGGTCTGGCAGTCCAACATGCAGGTCTACGTCGCCGACAAGGTTTGGAAGCAACCGGAGCGCGAAGGCGTTGCGGTGGCGCGCTGCACCGTCGAGCGCCTGATGCGGCGCCAGCGCTTGCGCGGCGTGATGCGTGGCAAGGTGGGCGCGCACCGCGATCAGTGACGCAAAGGCGCCATGGCCGCTGGACCGCGTCAACCGGGTGTTCAAGGCCGAGCGGCCCAACCAGCTCTGGGTGTCGGACTTCACCTATGTCTCGACCTGGCAGGGCTGGTTGCACGTCGCCTTCGTCATGCCCGGCGCATTGTGGGCTGGCGAGTCAGCAGTTCCATGGCCGAGACGTTGAATGGCCTGTACACGGCCGAATTGATCCACCGGCGAGCCCCCTGGAAAACCAAGGAGGCGGTCGAGCTGGCGACCCTTGAGTGGGTGCCTGGTTCAACCACCACAGACTGATGGAGCCCTTGGTGGCTACATCCCGCCCGCAGAAGCTGAGGCAAACTATTACCGGCAACTCGCCAGTCAATCCGCCATGGTGGTGGCTTGACTCAACCCAAACAGCCTCCACGAAACCCGGGGCGGTTCAGTAGCTGGCGTCGCTCCAAGGTGTTCATGCCGTGTGCCCGCCTGACAGTGTGTAGTTCGGTGCGCGCTTGTCCAGAAAAGCGGTCATCCCCTCCTTGAAGTTGCCGTCGCGGGTGGCCAGCATCTGGTTGCGGTCTTCCATCGCCATCACAGCCTCCATGCTGTTGCCGTCGATGGCATGGCCCAGCGCCTCCTTGGTCAGGCAGAGGCCGAGTGGCGTGGCGTTCAGCATCTCCTGGGCCAGCGTGCGGGCCTCCACCAGCAACTCGTCCCAGGGCGCAACACAACTCACCAGCCCGAGCTGGTAGGCGCGCTCAGCACTCATGAAACGGCCGGTCAGCAGCATCTCGGCCGCCACCGACGCGCCCACCATGCGCGGCAAGAAGTAGCTGACGCCCATGTCGCAGCCGGTCAGGCCGATCTTGATGAAGGCTGCGTTGAAGCGTGCTTCGGGCGTGGCGATGCGGATGTCGCTGGCCAGCGCCAGCGCCAGGCCGCCACCGCTGGCCGAGCCCTGCACCACGCTGATGACCGGCTGCGGGCAGCGCCGCATCGCCAGCATGATGTCCTTGATGCTGTACTGGGTGGCAAAGCTGTCGTCCAGCGTCTTGGCCTGGCCAGTGCCCATGAGTGCGGCGGTGTGCTTCAAGTCCAGCCCGGCGCAATAGGCCCGGCCGGCGCCTTGCAGCACCACGACCCGAATGTCCTTGCGGCGTGGCAATGCCTGGAAGTAGTGGCGCAGCGCATCCACCAGCGCCGGGTTCATCGCGTTCAGCCGCTCGGGCCGGTTCATCGTCAGCCAGGCGACGCCGTCGCGCTCGTCGATCAGCAGGGGAGATTCTTGGTCGGTGCTCATCACAGGGCTCTTGAGATGACTTCTTTCATGATTTCACTCGTGCCGCCGTAGATGCGCTGCACCCGGGCGTCGGCGTACATGCGGGCGATCAGGTACTCGTTCATGAAGCCGTAGCCGCCAAAAAGTTGCAGGCATTCGTCCAGCACACGGCCTTGGGTCTCGCTGGCCCAGAGCTTGGCCATCGATGCCGTGGCGGTGTCGAGCTTGCCGGCCACCAGTTGCTCGACACAGCGGTCGATGAAGGCGCGGCCGACCTGGATCTGCGTGGCCACCTCGGCCAGCTTGAAACGGGTGTTCTGCAGGTCGGCGATGGGTTTGCCAAAGGCCTTGCGCTCGCGCACATAGTCCAGCGTGGCCTGGTAGGCGCCCTCCATGCCGGCGAGTGCGGTGACGCCGATGATCAGCCGCTCATACGGCAAATCGCCCATCAGCTGGTAAAAGCCCTGGCCCACCGCGCCGCCCAGCAGGTTGGCCGCCGGCACTTTGACCTCGTCGAAAAACAGCTCGGACGTGTCCTGCGACTTCATGCCCAGCTTGTCCAGCACCCGGCCGACCTTGAAACCGGCGCAGCCTTCGGTCTCGACGACCAGGATCGAGGTGCCGCGTGCGCCCTGCGTCGGGTCGGTCTTGCAGACCACCAGCACCACGCCGGCCAGCAAGCCATTGGTGATGAAGGTTTTGCTGCCGTTGACCACAAACTCATCGCCGTTGGAACCGTCGCGCTTCTCGGCGCGGGTGCGTATGCCTTGCAGGTCGCTGCCGGCGCCGGGCTCGGTCATCGCGATCGCGCCCACCAGCTCACCCCGCGCCATCCTCGGCAGGTAGCGCTGCTTTTGGTCCTCGGTGCCGTGGTTCAAGAAGTAGTGCGCGACGATGGTGTGCACCGAGTTGCCCCAGCCGCTGATGCCGCGCCGGGCGCACTCCTCGTACAGCACCGCCTCATGGCGGAAATCACCTCCGCCGCCGCCCCAGGCCTCGGGGATGTCGGTGCACAGCAAGCCGAGTGCGCCGGCCTTGCGCCACAGGGCCATGCCGACATTGCCACGCTCGCGGGCCGCCGCGTCGTCGGGCAGCAGCTCGTCCTCGACAAAGCGCGAGCAGGTGTCGCGCCAGCGGTCCAGGTCTTCATCGGTCCAGCTGCGGGTGAAGGTCAGGGGCATGGGGTGTCTCCGGTAAACCAGTGGGAGGATTGCAGTGCGACGCGCAGCGCTGATGGCAAAGGCGCGGCGCCGGGTAGGCCGGCAGGATCGGTGTAGACCATCACGCAGTCGGCAGTCGCTTGCAGTGTGTCGCCGTCGAACATCGCCACCCGCAGCACCACCGAGCTGCGCCCGGTGTGGGTGACGGCCGAGGCCAGCGCCCAGTGCGCGGGCGGCGCCCGGTGGTGCACCCAGTGCAGGTCGATGCGCACCACCACCAGACTGACCCAATCGCGCTCGGGCTGGCCACCGGCGGCGGCAAAGGCGGCTTTGAGCAGGGCTGCGCGGGCTTGCTCGATGCCGCGCATCACCGCCAATTCGCTGGTGCCGCCATCGGCGTCGAAATCGCCATAACGCGAGGCCAGCGCAGCGGCGACGGGATAGCGATGGCACTGCTCAGCGCCGGTCGGGATGTGGCTGGCGGGCATGTCGCCGGCAGCCTGGACGCTGGCGGCCAGATCGTTCAGCCAGGCCGCCGGCAGCACGGCGGGTGTGCTCAGATCGGGCGCCCAGGCAGCCAGGCGGGTTTGCTGCATGCCCACGCAGATGCCGCCCTGGAACAGGCCACTCGCCAGGGTCAGACCCCCGGGCGACGCTTGCATCAGGCGCAGTGGCGCGTTGATCTGGGCCGGGTAGTGACACTCTTGCCAGAACTCGGTGCGGCTGTACAGCGGCTTGAGCAGCAGGCTGCCGACCGGCCAGACCGTCGCACTACCTGCTCCACCAGCCCCCCCACCCCCGGCCGCCATCAGCCAGCGCTGTCGGGCCTCCTGGTGCAAGCCGTAGACAGCGATGTTGTTGACATGGCGGCGGGTGTCGACATCGGCATACCGTGCCGCCACCGGCTGGGTGCTGCCATAGGCGGCGGGATCGTGCCGCCAGGCTTCGTGCTTCATCCGGCGTCGGTCTCGGCGGCGACGCGGCGCAGCTGGGCATCGATGCCACCCCCCGCGCCCTCGATCAGGGTCAGGCGTTTGAAGCCGTGGCCGATCACCAGCTCGTCGGTCATGCCCATGCCGCCGTGCAACTGCACCGCACCCTGGCCCACCGCCCGGCAGGCGCGCGCCACCGCCACCTGGGCCGAGACCACCGCCGTCCGGCGCTGCGCGGCGGGCAGTGCGGGCCCGTCCCGCCCATCCAGCAGCAGCAGCGTGGCACCGACCAGCGCGTTGGCCTGCAACAACGCCATGTGCATGTCGGCCAACCGGTGCTGGATGACCTGGAAGCTGGCAATCGCCACCCCAAACTGCTTGCGCTGCCGCACATGGTCCAGCGTGTTTTGCAGCAGGCGCTGCATCACGCCGATGGCCTCGGCGCCGGTGGCCAGTTGCGCGTCGTCGTTGATCTGCTCGATCAACGGCAGCAGGTCGCAGCCGGCCTCGCCCAACACGGCCTGCACCGGCGTGTGGTCGAAGGCCAGCTCTGCCGCCCAGCCGCCATCGGCCAGCCGCAGGTCGCGTCGGGTGATGCCGGCCGCGCCAGGGCTGACCAGGGCCAGCCGCAGCAGGCCGGCGCTGTCGCGGGCGCTGACCAGCCAATGGGTCGCATAGGGTGCGGCGCGCACCAGGGCCTTGCGCCCGCTCAACGTGGCGGCGGCCGGGTTGGCGCCGTCGGCTGCGGCAGCGGTGCCAGCGGCCTGCAGGGTGCTGTGCACCTGTGCCAGGTCATGCCGGGCGCCGGGCTCCAGCGTGGCCAGCATCGGCCGCACGGCACCGTCCACCAAGCCGGCCAGCAGCTGGCGGGGCAGTTCGCCGGGCAGGCGTTGCAGCAGGCCGGCGCCCAGCACCGCACAGGCGGTGTAGGGCTCGGGCAGCAGCGCGTGGCCCAGCGCCTGCAGAATCAAGGCATGGTCGGCCAGGCCGCCACCCTGCCCACCCACGGCCGCGGGCAGCGCCGCGCCCAGCAGTCCCAGGTCCTCCGACACGCCGCGCCACAACGGCGCAATAGCCTCGGGCGTGCTCAGCAGCCCGGCCCGGCGCTCAAAGCCGGCGTTGTCAGTCAGCCAGCGGGTCAGGCTGGCCTGCACCAGCGCCTGGGTGTCGGTGAGTTCAAACATCGCTTGCATCGTCTTTGCACTCAATGCGCCAGCAGATGCTGGGCGATGATGTTGCGCTGCACCTCGTTGGTGCCGGCGTAGATCGACGCGGCGCGGTCGTTGAGGTAGGCGCCCATTGCAAACACCGCGTCCTCGGGCACGGCCAGCGCATGGGCGGCGCACTCGGCGATCGGCAGCCGCGCTGCGGCGTAGGGCCCGGCGATCAGCACACCGATCTCGGTCAGGAACTGTTTCAACTCGGTGCCCAGCAGCTTGCCCACCGACGGCGCGGTGGCGTCGTCCTGACCGCGGATGCGGGCCGCCAGCACCTGTTGCTCGAGCGCGTGCAGCGCGTCGATCCGGCAACGGGCGTCGGCCAGCAGGCGGCCCAGGTCGGTGTACTCGGGGTCTTCCGCCGGTCGGCCGGCAAACGCCGCCGCCCTCGCACGGTGCAAGCGCGCCAGGCGGGCGCGCAGCATTGGCGTGTAGCTGCCGCCGCGCTCGTGCGTGAGCAGGTATTTGGCGATGGTCCAGCCGCGGTTCTCCTCGCCCAGCAGCGCGCTGGCGGGCACCCGCACACCGTCAAAAAACACCTGGTTCAGCTCGTGATCGCCCGAGATGCTGATGATCGGCCGGACCGTGATGCCGGGCAGGTCCAGGTCGAACAGCAAGAAGCTGATGCCTTGCTGGGCCTTGCCGCTGCTGTCTGTGCGCACCAGGCAGAAGATCTTGTTGGCCCACTGGGCATGGGTGGTCCAGATCTTGGTGCCGTTGATGACAAACTCATCCCCCTGCGGACCGGCCTGGCGTTTTGCCCGGCACTGCAGCGACGCCAGATCGGACCCCGAGCCGGGCTCGCTGTAGCCCTGGGCCCAGTAATCCTCGCCCGAGCGGATACCGGGCAGCCAGCGCTGTTGTTGCTCGGGCGTGCCAAACGCCAGCACCACCGGCGCCACCATGCGTGTGCCCTGCGGCGCCAGCGCCGGGGCGTCGGCCGCGGCCAGCTCACTGGCGAAGATATCGTGCTGGCGGGCCGACCAGCCGCAACCGCCCCACTCGATCGGCCAGTGCGGCACGCTCCAGCCCCGCGCCGCCAGGATGCGGAACCAGCGGCTGCCGTCGGGGTAGTCGGCAAAAACACCAGAGGCCCGGCGGCCGGCCAGGCGCAGCCCATCCGTCAGCTCGGCCGCCAGAAACTGCCGCACCTCAGCGCGAAAATCATCATCGGTTGCGCGGGTTTGTGGCATGGGCAGGACGGGTGGACAGGAACACCCGCAGTGTTTCAGATCACCCCGCGCGCATGAATCGTCGAAAGCGACGATGTAGGCCAGGGCCCTGCCTGGGCTTCAATGCGGGGGTCAATCCCGGTCGGCGTTCAACGGCGGCCGCGAAGCCGCGCAAACCAACGCGCCATCAGGAGTCCCCCGCATGCGCCCTACCCCGCCCCGGCTGGTCCACAGCAGCAGCCAGATCGCCAACCCGTTTGGTGGCATGCCGGGTGGCACGCCGGCGTTTGGGACCGGCAAGTCATCAAGCGCTGCCGCCGGCATGGCGTCTGGCGGCCCCTCTGCCGGCCCCTCTGCCGGCCCCTCTTTCGGCCATTCCGGCGCGGGCGCACTCAGCGCCTCGGGCATGGCCACCGGGCTGACCACCGGCGCCCCGGCCGGCACGATTGGCGAGCGCTTGAGCCAGGCGGCACGTCAACGTGGCAGTACCACCGCCTACATCGAAAACGACACCCGCTACGACTGGCCAGCAGTCGATACCGCCAGCGACCATCTGGCGTGCGGCCTGCTGGGCCTCAAGCTCAAGCGGGGCGACCGTATCGGCATCATCGGACTGAACCAGATCGAGTGGCTGCTGCTGTTCTACGCTGCCGCCAAGATCGGCGTGGCGGTGGTGGGCCTGAGCGTGCGTTACCGCGACAGCGAGCTGAGCGCGATGCTGGCCGACAGCGCGACCCGGGCGGTGTTCACGCTGTCCGAGCATGAAGGCTTCGACTTCATCGGCATGCTGGCCCGGCTGGGCCCCAAGCTGCCGGCGCTGCGCCATGTCATCGCCATCGACGGCCTGGGGCTGGACAGCCTGGCCGCGCTGGCAGCCACGCCGCTGGACGCCGGCCGCTTGTCGGTGGCGCGGCGCCAGGTGCTGCCCGGCGATGTGGCGATGGTGATCTACACCTCGGGCACCACCGGCCGGCCCAAAGGCGCCGGGCTGACCCACCACAGCCTGCTGGCCAGTGCCACGGCCCAGGCCCGGCACACCCGTGTCACGGCGGACGACGTGCTGCACATGGGCAACCCGCTCAACCATGTGGGCGGCATCACCTGCGCCGTGCTGACCCACCTGGTGGGCGGCGGCACGGTGGTGCTGGTGGCCGAGTTCAAGGCCGACACCTTGCTGCGCCTGATGCAGCAGGTGCCGCCCACCATCGTGGCCGGCGTGCCGACCATGCTGACCCTGATGCTGATGCATGCCCGCATCGCCAGCGTCGATTTCAGCCGGGTGCGGCTGGTGTTCTCGGGCGGCTCCAATGTGGATGCGGTGTTGCTGGAGCGGCTGGCACAACGCATGCCCGGCGCCACGCTGATGAACCTGTACGGCCTGACCGAGACCTCGGGCGCTATCGTGATGACGCCCTGGCAGCGCAGCGAGGCCGAGCTGATGGGCAGCATCGGCCAGCCCTTCGAGGGCGCGCAACTGCGCATCGCCGGCGCCAACGGCCAGGCGTTGCCGGCGGGCCAGATCGGCGAGCTGTGGTTCAAGGGCGTGGGCGTCGTGCCGGGTTACATCGGTGCGGCGGCCGGCGCGGGCTTTTCGGCCGACGGTTGGCTGCAGACCGGCGACCTGGGCCTGGCCGACAGCCGCGGCGTGATCACCCTCAAGGGCCGCCAGAAAGACCTCTACATTCAGGGCGGCTTCAATGTCTACCCGGCCGAGATCGAGGCCCTGGTGAACCGCCACCCCAAGGTGGTGATGGCGGCGGGCATCGGCGTGCCCGACCCGGTGCTGGGCGAGGTGGGCCGGCTGTACGTCGTCCCGCAGCCCGGCAGCGGCCTGACCGAGGCCGAATTGCGCCACTGGTGCGCCGAGCACCTGGCGGACTACAAGGTGCCGCGCCAGGTGATGCTGCGCCAGACCCTGCCGATGACACCGGCCGGCAAGATCCACAAGGCCGCGCTGCGCGAGGAGTTGGCAGCAGCCAGCCCGGCGCCGGCACCCGCAGCCCGGCTCAAAGCCGTTGGCTGAACTCGGCCGGGTCGAACCCGACGCTGATACTGCCGTCGGGCCAGGCTACCACCGGGCGTTTGATCAGGCTGGGCTGGGCCAGCATCAGCGCCCGGGCGCCGGCCGCATCGACCACCGATGCCTGCACACCCGGATCCAGCTTGCGCCAGGTCGTGCCCTTGCGGTTGAGCAGGCGTTGCCAGCCGGCGCTGTCCAGCCAGGCGTCGAGCTGCGGCCCGGGCACACCCGACTTCTTGAAATCATGGAACTGTGCCGATGCGCCGTGGTCGCTCAGCCAGGCGCGGGCGCGCTTGACGGTGTCGCAGTTGGTGATGCCGTAGAGGGTTAGGGACTGGGCTGGCATGGGCTGGGTGGATGGCTCGGCGGGCGGGCAGGCAGGCAGGCAGGCGGGCGGATGGATGAAAGGGTGGGTAGACGGTGTCACGGGTGGGCGCGCTGCGGCGTGAGCAGCGTCAGCGCGGTTCAACCGATCGGCCGGCATCGCAGGCCGGGTCGGTCATGTGGGCGGCGCCGCCCAGTACCCTACCTTCGGCCGACAGCGTGACGCGCAGCCACAAACAATCGTTGGTCTCGTAGCGCCAAGACCAGGTCTCGCGGTCCTGGTACTCACGCTGCTTGGCCGCCGGCCGGCCCAGCAAGCGCAGCAAGGCGTCTCGCGGCATGCCGTCCACCACCCGATCAAAGTGACGGCCGTCAAGCACTTGCTCGATCTGCAGCACCTGCCCACCGGCGTCCAGATCGACCATCCAGGTGGTTCGGCCGGCCGGGCCGCGCGCAAACTCAAGCCGCTGCGCACCACCGGCCAGCGGATAGCGGTGGGTGGCCGGGCCCATCGCCGCCAGCACTTGCGCCTCGGACTGACCAGCCCGCACCCGCTGGGCTTGCGGCCCGGCACAGGCCACGAACAGCAGCGCCGCCACCCCCGGCAGCAGGGCGCGGGCGGCGGGCTGGGCGCAGCGCTGTCTCCAGTCTTTTGTCACCGTGGTCTCCGGTCAAAGGCCGCTACAGGTCCCAGCCCGATGGCTCGGCCCGGACCGTCTGGTTTTTGTCATGCCGAAAGCGCGATATCGCCTCGTAGACCGAGCGCCGTGCCCGGTTGATGCCGCCCAGCGGCCGGTGCTCGGCCAGGGTGCGCCAGGGGTTGAAGGACAGGTTTTCGCCCAGCGTACGCTGCGCCGGGCTGTCGAAGGCTTGCCGGGGGATGCGGATGCTCGCCACTTTCTGAAAAGCCGAAATCGACTCGGGCCACAGCCGGCCCGGATCTTCGATGGGCTCGGTGCGGGCATCGGTCTGCAATTGCACCGAGAAATCAAACAGCGCGTCACCGGCGGCCAGCTGGCGCAGCATGGCTTGGCGCAAAAAATCGGCTTCTGGGTGTGCCGGCAGTGCATCGGCCGCGCCGCCCAGCGGCCGCGCCGAGTACTTTACGGCCTGCGCACCCAGCCGGTACGGCGTGGCGCTGAAGTAGCGGACCTGCAGCGGGTTGGCAAACTTCTTGAGCGAGCCCAAAACGTTGAACACCACCCGCCAGTGGCTCAAGAAGAAAACCGCCTTGGCCCACAGGCTGCCGGTCAAGGCGCCGAGCAGACCGTCGAATTCTTCGACATCCCGGGTGACAAACACCGGCGTACTGATCAGGATGAAGTCCGCTGTACGGTCCGCCGGGCTGGCGGTCTGCAGGATGTCACCGTCCACGCCCATCAGCTTGATCGCCATGCCGCGGATGTCGCCCTCGATGTCGGGCGCCAGGCTGCCGCTCTGGTTGGAGAACCGGACCCAGGCCGGGTAGGTGCGCACCTGGCTGAACAGCCCGACCCGCAAGGCCTCGGGCAGGCCGGGCTCGATGCTGAACTCTGCACGCACCAGGCCGTGCATCTTGGCGTGCGCGTCACGCCGCATCGGGCCACCCGCGTTGTCCCGCACGATCTTGGCCTGCAGCCGCTCGGCCAGGCGTTGGGTGTGGAAGGCCTCGTTGGGCGGCGCGCTTTCGTGAGCCGGGCGGGACTCGTTCATCTCAAGGATTCTGGGCCATCATGGCCTGGGCTGCACGCACTTCCACCCGCACCTGCTCGGTCAGTTCGGCCTTGAGCGCGGTGAACTCGGGCGTGGTCTTGACCGAGTAGTGGCGTGGATGCGGCAACGGCACCGCCCGGTCGAGCTTGATGCGGCCGGGCCGGGCGCTCATCACCACCACCCGGCTGCCCATGAACACCGCCTCGTCGATGTCGTGGGTGACAAACAGCACCGTCTTGCGCTCGCTGGCCTGGTCACCTTCCCAGATGCCGAGCAGCAGCTCCTGCATCAGCTCGCGGGTCTGGTGGTCGAGCGCGCCGAAGGGCTCGTCCATCAGCAACATGCGCGGGCCATTGGCCAACGCCCGGGCAATCGCCACCCGCTGCTGCATGCCGCCCGAGAGCTGCTTGGGGAAGTGGTTCTCGAAGCCGCGCAAGCCGACCTTGTTCAAGAAACTGTCGGCGATCTCCAGTTGCTGGGCGCGCAGCATCCCCCGCTCGCGCAGGCCAAAACACACGTTATCGCGCACCGTCAGCCACGGGAACAAGGTGTAGCTCTGGAACACCATGCCGCGGTCGGCACCCGGCCCGGCGATGCGCTGGCCGGCCAAATGCACCTCGCCCGCGGTCTGCACATCCAGCCCGGCGACGATGCGCAGCAGCGTGCTTTTGCCGCAGCCGCTGGGGCCGAGGATGGTGACAAAGTCGTTCTCGGCCACGGCGAGGTCGGTGGCTTGCAGCGCCACGGTGGCCGCACCGCCGGTGGCCGATGGGAAGCTGCGCGAGACGCCACGGATGCTCAGGAAAGGTTCGCTCATGGGGACGTTCAGGTTGAGGCCCAAGTCATCGCCCAAGCTGCGCCCAGGGGAACAGCCGCCGGTTGACCCACTTGAAGGCAAAGTCGCTGCACAGCCCGATCAGGCCGATCACGATGATGCCGAAGATGATCTGGTCGGTGGCCAGCAGCGCCTGGCTGTCGGTGATCATGTGGCCGATGCCGCTGGACGCGCCGATCAGCTCGGCCACGATGACATAGGTCCAGGCCCAGCCCAGCACCATGCGCAGGATCTCGGCGATCTCGGGCGCGGCGCCCGGGATCAGCACCCGCCGCACCAGGCTGCCATCACTGCTGCCCAGGGTGTAGGCGGCCTCGACCAGGTCACGCCGGGTATTGCCGACCACCACGGCGATCATCAGCACCAGCTGGAAGAAGCTGCCGATGAAGATCAGCGACAGCTTCTGCGCCTCGCCGATGCCGGCCCACAGGATCAGCAGCGGAATGAAGGCGCTGGCCGGCAGGTAGCGGGCAAAGGAGACAAAGGGCTCGAAGAAGGCCTCCACCGGCTTCCAGGCGCCCATCGCCACACCCAGCGGCAAGGCCAGC
>JBBQAH010000185.1:0-5136 GCA_038316145.1 Burkholderiales bacterium | reverse complement strand
AGCGTGCTCAACTTCTTCCGCGAGAACGAGACTGTGTACATGGTGATGAACTACCTGCAGGGCGACACCCTGCAGGATTTCATCGTCACCGCGCGTGATTTGAAGCGTGACAAGGTGTTTCGCGAGTCCACCATCCGCAGCCTGTTCGACGAGATCCTGCGCGGCCTGCGCATCGTGCACCAGTACAAGATGTTGCACCTCGACATCAAGCCGGCCAACCTGTTTGTCACCAACGACAACAAGGCGGTGATGCTGGACTTTGGCGCGGCGCGCGAGGTGCTGTCCAAGGAGGGTAACTTCATCCGCCCGATGTACACCCCCGGTTTTGCCGCGCCCGAGATGTACCGCCGCGACGGCACGTTGGGCCCGTGGACCGACATCTACGCCATCGGTGCCTGCATCTACGCCTGCATGCAGGGCTATCCGCCCAACGAGGCGCCGCAACGGCTGGAGAAAGACCGGCTGGCGCTCAGCCTCTCACGGCTGCGCAATGTCTACTCCGACAACCTGATCGAGGTGACCGAGTGGTGCATGGCTTTGGACCCGTTGTCCCGCCCGCAAAGCGTGTTTGCGCTGCAAAAAGAGCTGGCCCGCGAGACCGAGCGTCGCTACACCAAGCTGAGTTTTTCCGAGCGGCTCAAGCTGCAGATCGAAAGCCTGAAGACGGGGGCCAAGTCTTGACCGGCTGGCGGGAGAACCCGGCCGTCCAGCCCTGCAGGGAGGGTGAACGGTGAAGTTCTCGGTGTACCAGGTCAGCCGGCGCGGCGGGCGGCCCAAGAACGAAGACCGGATGGGCTACTGCTACACCCGATCATCGGGCCTGTTTGCGCTGGCCGACGGCATGGGCGGCCATCCCGAGGGCGAGGTCGCGTCGCAACTGGCTCTGCAAACCCTGTCCGCACTGTTCCAGCGTGATGCCAAGCCCGCACTGGCCGACCCGCTGCGCTTTTTGCATGACGCGGTGCTGGCCGGCCACCACCAGCTGCTGCGCTACGCCACCGACAGGGCGCTGCTCGACACCCCGCGCACGACTATCGTGGCGTGTGTGATGCAGGGCAATGCGGTGTATTGGGCCCATTGCGGCGACTCGCGCCTGTACCTGATGCGTGGCGACAAGCTGGTGGCGCGCACCCGCGACCATTCCTACACCGAGCTGCACGAGACCCTGGCGCAATCGGGCCAGCCCTTGCCGGCCGACGGCCAGCGCTTCAACCGCAACGTGCTGTTCACCTGCCTGGGCAGCCCGGGCAAACCAGTGGTCGACACCGCCGGGCCGATGCTGCTGCAGCCGGGTGACCGGGTGATGCTGTGCAGCGACGGCCTGTGGGGGGCGGTCAGCGATGCGGTGATCGTCGAGCACCTGTCGCAGCGGCCGATCTCCGACGCGGTGCCCGAGCTCGCCGAGCAAGCCCTGCGCAACGCCGGCCCGCGCAGCGACAATGTCACCGTGCTTGCCGTGGAATGGGAGGACGCCGAGGCGTCCGACAACACGGCGGCCGTGTCCACCCGCACGCTGGGTGACGAGGTGTTCGCCTCGACCATCCAGGCCAGCCTGGCGGTGGGCGACAACCCGTCCGAAGAGCTGGACGAAGCCGAGATCGAACGCTCGATCCGCGAGATCAACGACGCGATCCGGCGCGCGGCACAAAAAAAACCTTGAGGACAACCATGAGTACAGAACAGCCCGCCGTGCGCGCCGACGGCCGCGTGGCCGATGCCTTGCGCCCGGTCACGATCCAGCGCGCCTTTACCCGCCATGCCGAGGGCTCGGTGCTGGTGAGCTTTGGCCACACCCGCGTGCTGTGCACCGCGTCGGTCGAAGAAAAAGTGCCGCCGCACAAGCGCGGCAGCGGCGAGGGCTGGGTCACGGCCGAATACGGCATGTTGCCGCGCGCCACCCACACCCGCGGCGACCGCGAGGCCGCCCGCGGCAAGCAAAGTGGCCGCACGCAAGAAATCCAGCGCCTGATCGGCCGCTCGCTGCGTTGCGTGTTCGACTTGGCGGCGCTGGGCGAGCGCAGCATCCTGATCGACTGCGATGTGCTGCAGGCCGACGGTGGCACCCGCACCGCGGCCATCACCGGCGCCTGGGTGGCGGCGCATGACGCGGTGAGCTGGCTGCTGGCCCAGGGCAAGCTGACGCGCAGCCCGATCAAGTGCGGGCTGGCGGCGATCTCGGTGGGCATCGTCGGCGGTGTGCCGCTGCTCGACCTGGACTACAGCGAGGACGCCGGCTGCGACACCGACATGAACGTGGTGATGACGGCCGCGGGTGGATTTGTCGAGTTGCAGGGCACGGCCGAAGGCGCGGCGTTTTCGCGTGCCGAGATGGACGCGCTGCTGGCGCTGGCCGGCAAGGGCATCGCCGAGCTGGTGGCCGCGCAGCAGGCGGCCATCGCCACGCCGCTGCCACGCTGAGCTGAGCTGACATGAGCGCGCCAGGCCAGGAGCCGATGCGGCTGGTGCTGGCGTCCAACAACGCCAAGAAACTCACCGAGCTGCGGGCGTTGCTGGCGGGCTTGCCACTGGACATCGTGGCCCAGGGCACGCTGGGCATCCCCGAGGCCGACGAGCCGCACCACACGTTCATTGAAAACGCACTGGCCAAGGCCCGGCAGGCGGCGCGGGCCAGTGGTGGGGCGGCGTTGGCCGACGACTCCGGCCTGTGTGTGGGCGCGCTGGGCGGCGCACCGGGCGTGATTTCGGCGCACTTTGCCGGTGAGCTGGCGCTGGCCCAGGGCGACGACCGCGAGGCCCACCGCCGCCGCCAGGACGCCGCCAACAACGCCGCCCTGCTGGCCCGTCTGCACGGCGCGCCTGACCGGCGGGCGCACTTCATCAGCACGCTGGTGGCCATCCGCCATGCCGACGACCCCGAGCCGCTGGTGGCGGTGGGCCGCTGGCCGGGCGAGATCCTGGCCGCGCCGCGGGGTGAGCACGGCTTTGGCTATGACCCGCTGATGTTCATCCCCGCGCTGGGCGCGACCGTGGCCGAGCTGGACGCCGCCACCAAGAACCAGCACAGCCACCGCGCCCGGTCGGCCGCGCTGCTGCGCGCGATGCTGGCCGACGCATGGCATTTGGTCTGCTGACGGGCGAGCGCTATGGACCTGGTTGACCGCTACCTGCGCCCCGGCACGCTGCGGCTGGGTGAACCGCCGCCGCTGGCGCTGTACGTGCACTTGCCCTGGTGCCTGGCCAAATGCCCGTACTGCGACTTCAACTCCCACGCCGTGCCCGACGCCGCCAGTGGCGGGCTGCCCGAGGCGCGTTACATCGACGCATTGATTGCCGATCTGGAGGCCGCGTTGCCCCAGGTCTGGGGCCGGCCGGTGCACAGCATCTTCATCGGCGGCGGCACGCCCAGCCTGTTCTCCGCCGACGCCATCAACCGGCTGCTGGCAGCAATCCGCGCCCGGCTGCCGCTGCTGCCCGGCTGCGAGATCACGTTGGAGGCCAACCCCGGCAGCTTCGAGCGGGATCGCTTCAAGGCCTTCCGGGCCGCGGGCATCACCCGGTTGTCGGTGGGCGTGCAGAGCTTCGACGATGCGATGCTGGCCAAGCTGGGCCGGGTGCACGACGGCGCGCAGGCCCGCGCCGCGCTGACCGAGGCGGCGTCAGCGTTCGAGACCTTCAACCTCGACCTGATGTACGCGCTGCCGGGCCAGACGCTGGCGCAATTGCACACCGACCTCGACACGGCTTTGAGCTTTGCGCCGCCGCACCTGTCGGTCTACCACCTGACGGTCGAGCCCAATACCCGTTTTGCGCTCAAGCCACCGCCCGGCCTGCCCGCCGACGACCTGGCCAGCGACATGCTGGACGCGATCGTGGCGCGCACCGGTGCTGCGGGCTTGCAGCGCTACGAGGTGTCGGCCTTTGCCCGCACCGGCCACCGCTGCCGGCACAACCTGAACTACTGGCAGTTTGGTGACTACTTGGGGCTGGGTGCCGGGGCGCACGGCAAGCTCAGCTACCCGCACCGGGTGATCCGCCAGGTGCGCTGGCGCGATCCCAAGACCTACACCGAGCAGGCGCTGGCCGGCCAGGCGATGAGCAACGACGACGAGGTGCCGCGCGCCGACCTGCCGTTCGAGTTCATGCTGAACGCGCTGCGGCTGCGAGAAGGCTTTGCGCTGACTGATTTCACGCAACGCACCGGGCTGGCGGTGACGGCGATCGCCGCAGCGCTGGAAAAAGGCGAGGCGATGGGCCTGCTGGAGCGCGATTTCAGCCGGGTCTGGCCCAGCGCGCGCGGTTTTGATTTCTTGTCGGACTTGCAGGCCCTGTTCCTGCCGCCTGCTTGAACCAAGCCGACCTGCGGCTCAAGCCAAGGCCTCGCGCAGCGCCGCCAGCAGACCGTCCGGCACCTCGCTCATCAGGCTGTGCCCACTCGGCAGCATCACCACCCGCGCCTTCAGCACCGCTGCGATGTCGCGGGTGCTGCGGGGCGGCGTCATCTGGTCCAGCGCACCCAGCATCATCGTCACCGGGCAAGCCACCTCAGCCGCCGCCACCAGCCCGTTGCCATAGCGGTCGCAGACGCTGAAGTCATGGTGGAACAGGTTGACGGCGCAGCCGGTGGCGTTGGGCCCTGCCAGCACCCGCTGCATCAGCGCCTGGTTGCTGCCGTGCAACCACATGCCCGGCCCGGGGAAGGACGGTTTGGCCGCCAGCGTGCCGATCGAAAACGCGTTGACCATGTCGATGGCCTTGAGCGGTGCATCGCGGGCGGTGTCGAGCAGCGCGGCCGAAACCTTCATCGGGTAGGCCGCGCCCGCCATCACCAGCCGGCGGATGCGCTCGGGCGCCCGGGCGGCGGCTTCGAGCGCGATCAGCGAGCCCATGCTGTGGCCGACCAGGGTTACCGGCACCGCTGGCGCCACGCCGGCGGCGTCCAGCACGGCCAGCACCCAGTCGCCCAGCGCTTCGACCGAGCCCAGCGCCGGCCCGGCGCTGCGGCCGTGGCCGGGCAGATCAACGGCCAGCACGCTGTGGCCGTGGTGGGCGCACCAGCGCGCCAGCAGGGTCCAGACGCTGTGGTCGTGCAGCGCGCCGTGGATGAAGACGACGCAGGGCAGGGCGGCTTCAAACGGCTTGCCGCCGGTGTAGGCATAGGCTTGTACCGCGCCGGCC
>JBBQAH010000526.1:0-2022 GCA_038316145.1 Burkholderiales bacterium | reverse complement strand
GCTTTTTATGCCCTCAACACACAACACATAACATTGGACACGTCCGTGACCGAATACGTCGTAATATGTCTAGGTGTGTTTTATAATAATAATAAGGACCTCTCGATCCGCACCTTATACCGGCAATTCCATTTGACTACTCTGCGCTATACAAGCGATGCCTGTGAACATGAATCGGGACCCCTTGTCTACCAGCAATTTTGCCGTTACTTGATTACTACTGTATACCGTACTGGGATAACGTATACCCCCGTTTGGAATATGTGGGTGGACGCCCCGTGATCGTGTGGGCTCCAGTCCATGGTCCCGTACAAGGATGCAGGTTACATTGTGGTCCGTGCTGCTTGCCTCTTTTGCCATTTCCGGATCGTATCAGGAACACAACAAGCACTCTGGCCCTGGCGGGAAGCATGATAAGAAGAAGGATCACGAGAGCGAGGCTGGCGGGTATGTTTCTCTAATTATATAATATATAATAATATTAAATATAATATATAATAATATAAATATAATACATAATATTATTAAATATAATATATAATATAATATTAAATATAATGTAAAATATATAATACAATATATAATATTATATCAATATTATTCTACACATATATTATAATAATATCCTCCATGAAATTAAATATTATTTGAAGTTATTATTTTAATTTCCTATTATTATTTCAGATTATAAATGAATATTATAAATATTCAGAATATTAAATTAGGTACTGTCCGTTTTTTTATTCTTTTGATTGGCTTGTAGATCGATCCCGGGCGAGGAACCCGCGAAGGATGGTCTCCGCTGTTACAAATGTGATCCGACAGAGAATAACAATTTCTGCAGGGATTTCAAGCCTCGACTGGCTACGCCGTATGACTGCGCCATCGGGACGGATGTAGGCAAGCCGGCCAGGACCTCCTCGCCGCTCAACGTCATTGTGGATCCGGATGCACCCTTCGCCTGCTACAAAGTGAAAGGTGACGCGGCGTACGGCCATGGGAAAGGTAAGCAAGTACAATTCGCCGCGGCATAAGGGAAGATAAACATATTACGTAATCAAAGAGGGGGAGGGGGTCTTTGGCATTTTGCTTACGCTAATGTTATAGGGTCCAGTTGATTGATTGATTGTTGATTAGGGTGGGGAGTCCAAAAACCTCATTTTTCTGATTACGTAATATGTTTGTCTTCCCTAAGTGGATACTTCTGATCAGATTCACAACATTACGTCGTAGCACATGGGTCAGATGGGAAACATACTTACCGGAATCTTGTTGAGAAATTGTCGTGGACAACAGTTTTCGATATTATTATTCAGCGCTTCGATAACTTTCATATTTGTGCTGAAAATGATTTTTGTGTTGTTGCTTGTTACTTCGAATAATAATGCCAGATTTATGAGATTTCAGTGCAATTTAGAGAAACCCATAGCACCCATAGCGCACGAAAAGCACATTCTGTGGCTATACCTAATAAATTTGCTGATTACTTACGATTACATAATAGTTCAATTAATACTATTTAAGTAATGTGAGGAAAAATATTTAAAATTTGATACACATGATCCTTGCTGTAATATTTGATCTTGCATGTAGAAATTTTTAACGTACTCTAACTTTATTGTCGTAATGAAATTTTATATTAAATATAAGATAAATGTTGATATCTGTAATAACAGATCCTGCGGGACAGTGAGCAAATATTAACATTACAGAGCCTTATATATATACAACAGATGTGTACGATAATTAAATAATGTAATTAATAATATATAATATAATAATAAATTAACACGGTAATCCAACCTGCCCGTTGTAGGGAATCTAAACATTATAATAATAAGAATATGCAATGGTTTCCCATGAGTTTATGCATACTGATAAGGGGAGATGAACATATTGCGTAATCAGAAAAACTAGATTTTTGAGGGGGGGGGGGGGCGGGGGGGGGGGGCGGGGGGGACGGAGCGGGGCCGGAGGCCGGTGGCGGGAGCGACGGCGCGGCGCCACGATCCCCCCGGGGGG
>JBBQAH010000016.1:0-27589 GCA_038316145.1 Burkholderiales bacterium | reverse complement strand
CAGCCCATCGGCATCAGCACGTTCATGCCCTTCATGCGCAGCTGGCGCGCGAGCATGTCGTTGATGGTGTAGTTGCGCACATGGCCCATGTGCAGCTTGCCGCTGGGGTAGGGCAGCATCGAGCAGGCGTAGAACTTGGGGCGCGGATTGCCCTGGCTGTCGCAGGCGTTTTCGGTGACGCGGTAGGCGTCGTGGCCGTGCCACAGCGGCTGCGCCCAGTGGGCATGGGCAGCGGCTTCAAGCTCGGCGGGGGCGTATTTCTCGTTCATGCCGCCGATTGTAGGCAGGGGGTGCGACCCGCTACCTGCCGGCTGCATGTCCGCTATTTGCCCGGCAAGCCGGCGCTACCGTTGGCCGATCCCGCCGTTTCGGTCACAAAACCGATGCGCGACAAACCCGCCGCCTGCACCAGACCGATCAGCTCGGCAATGCGGCCGTAGGGCACACGCTGGTCGGCGCGCAGCTGCACCTCGGTGGCCGGGTTGCGGATGGCCGACGCCCGCACACGTGCTGCCAGTTGGGCCTCGGTCTGCGGCTCGTCGCCCCAGAACAGCTGGCCCTGGGCGTCCACCGCCACGGTCACGAACTGCACCGCGCTACTGGCCTGGGCACCGGTGGTCTTGGGCAGGTCCAGCCGCAGGCTGGCGCTCATCAGCGGGGCGGTGATGATGAAGATCACCAGCAGCACCAGCATCACGTCGATCAGCGGCGTCATGTTGATGTCGCTCATCGGCTGCGAGGTGCCGCTGCGCTGCAGCCTGCCGAAGGCCATGGCTCAGTGCACCGCGCCGGGGTGGCTGTCGTCGAGTGCCATCTCGCGCAGATCGTGGGCAAAACCTTCCAGCTCGGCCTCGCAGGCGGCCACCCACTTGCCAAACAGGTTGTAGGCCAGCACCGCCGGGATCGCCACCGCCAGGCCGGCGGCAGTCATGATCAGTGCCTCGCCGACCGGGCCGGCCACCTTGTCGATCGTCATGGCGCCGGCGTCCGAGATGCTCAGCAGCGCGTGGTAAATGCCCCAGACTGTCCCGAACAAGCCGATGAACGGGGCCGTGCTGCCGATCGACGCCAGCAACACCTGACCAAACTGCAGGTGTGCCAGACCCCGGTGCAGGGCGTCGCGCAGCCGGCGGGTCAGTTGCGACGCGCTGCTGGCGCGAGTGGCCAAGGTGCCTGCGGCATCGGGTGTGCTGGCGGCGTCCAGCAGTGGCAGCAGCACTTGTTCGCGGTCCAGCGCGTCCAGGCGGCTGCGGCCTGCGGTCAGGGTATCGGCGGACCAGAACGCCGACACCGCGCGGGCGATGTCCTGGCGGGCCCGCTGCAACACCCAGCCTTTCCAGAAAATCAGCACCCAGGCGCTGACCGACATGCCCAGCAGCAGCGCCACCACCATGCGGCCGATGGCATCGCTCTCGGCCCAGAAGGTGCTCAAGCCGTCCATCGCAGGCCGCCCGCTGTTGCGCGGTGCTGCGCCGCCGCAAAAGGTGTGCAGGCCTGGCGCTGGGTCACGCCAGGCCCAGCACGTCGTTCATGTCGAACAAGCCGCTGGCCCGGCCGGCCAGGAATCGCGCGGCGCGCAGGCTGCCCTGGGCATAGCTGACGCGACTGGCGCTTTTGTGCGTGATCTCGATGCGCTCGCCGGTGCCGGCGAACAGCACGGTGTGCTCACCCACGATGTCGCCACCGCGGATGGTGGCAAAGCCGATGCTGGACGGGTCGCGCTCGCCGGTGACGCCGTGGCGCGCGTAGACCGCGCAATCCTTCAGATCACGGCCCAGCGCCGCAGCCAGCACCTCACCCATATGCAACGCGGTGCCGCTGGGCGCATCGACCTTGTGGCGGTGGTGGGCTTCGATCACCTCGATGTCATAGCCGGTGCTGAGGGCCCGCGCCGCCTGGTCCAGCAGCTTGAGCATCACGTTCACGCCCACGCTCATGTTGGGCGCCATCATCAGCGCGATGTGCTGCGCGTGCGCTTTGACCTCGGCTTTTTGCGCCGGGCTGAAGCCGGTGGTACCGATCACTGCCTTGACACCCAGCGCCCGGCAAACGGCCAAGTGCGCCAGCGTGCCTTCGGGCCGGGTGAAATCGATCAGCACCTGGGCGTGGCGCAAGCCTGCGTGCAGGTCGCTGGTGATCAGCGCGCCGGTGTGCTGGCCCGCATGGGCGCCGGCGTCCTGGCCCAGCGCCGGGCTGGTCTCGATATCGAGCGCGCCCACCAACTGACAATCCGGCGCCGCCAGCACCGCTTCGACCAGCATGCGCCCCATGCGGCCGGACGCGCCGGCAATGGCGATGCGCAAGCGGTCGGGTGTCATGACGGCTCGAGCGGCGGGTAACTGCGCTGTGCGCCCATCGGCACCACCGGCTCGGCGGGTGGCTTGGGCGGTACCGGCAGGGCGGTTTTCTGCGCGGGGCTCAACTCCAGCAGGGGCGGGCTGACGCGGGCCCGGACGCGGCTGATGGAGGCGACAAATTCTTGCTCGGTCGGCAGCTCGGGCGCCTCCAGCTTCTCCAGCTGATCGCCCTTGAACAGCGCCACGATGGTGCGCCGCTGCGGTTCGGTACCGGGACGCACGATGGTGAACACATAGTCCCAGCGGTCGGCGTGAAACACGTCGGTGAGCATTGGCGATCCCAGGATGTCGCGCACCTGCGTGCGCGTCATGCCGGGCTTGATTTGCGCGGCCTGTTCGCGGGTCACCACGTTGCCTTGCACGATATCCATGCGGTAAGGCGTGATGAAGCCGAGCAGGTTGCCACCGGAGGTCATCGACGGCAGCGAGGGCAGCGCCGAACAACCGGCCAGCACCGCCGCTACAGCCAGCACGGTTGCGCTTCGAACGAGAGTGGGGAATGTCAATGGGCCTGCCATGCGGTGGAGATGCGGTGAAGCTGCGGTGAAGCTGAGGTGGATCCTGGGGCGCCGACGCACGCTGCGCTGGGCGCTGCGCACGCAGCTGGATATGATCCGCCGATTCTAGCCACCCACCCCGCAGCGCCGGCGGCATCGGCTGCAGGTCCACCGCCAACCCACCGCCAACCCACTGCCAACCCGCCATGACGCACGCCGACGAACTCAAAAGCAGCGGCTTGAAGGCCACGCTGCCGCGCATCAAGATCCTGGAGGTGTTCCAGCGCACGTCGCAGCGCCACATGACCGCTGAGGACGTGTACAAGGCCCTGCTGCAGGACGGCGCCGATGTCGGCCTGGCCACGGTGTACCGGGTCTTGATGCAGTTCGAGCAGGCCGGGCTGCTGTCGCGCAGCCATTTTGAATCGGGCAAGTCGGTGTTCGAGCTCAACGAGGGCCAACACCACGACCACCTCGTCTGCCTGACCTGTGGTCGGGTCGAGGAGTTTTTCGACCCCGAAATCGAACAGCGCCAGCGTGCCGTGGCCACCGCACGCGGCTTCGATCTGCAGGACCACGCGCTGTCGCTGTACGCCGTCTGCACCAAACCCGCCTGCCCGCACCGGGTCAAGTAAGCCGGGTCAGTCGGGGCGGCGCCAGATCAGTTGTCGGGCTGCTGCATCGCGCGCTGGTGGCGCTCGATGAACTCCTGGTAGGTGTCGATGCCCCGCAGTTGCAGGATGGTGTTGCGCACCGCCGCCTCGACCAGCACGGCCAGGTTGCGGCCGGCGTCCACCGTGATCACGGCCTTGCGCACGGGGATGCCGAGGATGTCGTCGTACAGCGGCTCGTAGGGCAGACGCTCGAACTCGCGCTCCATCGTCTCCTTGCGCACCAGGTGCACGATCAGCTTGAGCCGCATCTTGCGGCGCACTGCCGTCTCGCCAAATATCGCCCGGATATCGAGCAGACCGATGCCGCGCACCTCCAGCAAGTTCAGCAGCAAGTCCGGGCAGCGGCCCTCCAGCGCACTTTGCGAGATCTTGTACAGGTCCACCGCATCGTCGGCCACCAGGCCGTGGCCGCGCGAGATCAGCTCCAGCCCGAGCTCGCTCTTGCCCAGGCCGGACTCACCGGTCAGCAGCACGCCCAGGCCCAGGATGTCCATGAACACGCCGTGCCGGGTGGTGCGCTCGGCAAACAGCTGCGCCAGATAGGCGCGCACGGTATCGATCACCTGGCCGGCGGACTCGGTCGTGACGAACAGCGGGATCTCGGCCCGGTCGCACATCGCCACCAGCCGGTCCGGCGGCGTCACGCCGTCGGCAGCGATCAGCACCGGCGGCTCCAGTGTCACGATGCGGGAGATTCGGCGCTCCTGGTCCTCCGGCGAGGCCTGCGACAGGTAGGCCACCTCGCGCCGGCCGACGATCTGCACCCGGTAGGGATGGATGTAGTTCAGGTAGCCGACCAGGTCGGCAGCCGATTGCGCGTCACGCACCGCGGCCTCGTCGAAGCGGCGCTCAGGATGGGCGTGCCCGGCGATCCATTCCCAGTGCAGCAATTCGCGCTGCGCTTCAAACAGCGCTTCGGCGCTGATCGAGGTGGGTTTCATCGCGGGCGTGTGCCGCCGCCGCGCCGCGCCGGCCTGGCGCTCACGCGACCGACTTCAATGGCGCCCAGTCGGCGATCAGCTTGTGCAGCGCGGCGGCATCCTCGGCGGCCTTCAAACGCTCGCGCAGGTCGCGATCCGATAACATTTCCGCGATCTCGGACAGGATTTCCAGGTGCCGCTGCGTTGCTGCCTCGGGCACCAGCAGGAAGATCAGCAGACCGACGGGCTCGTCGTCCGGCGCATCGAACGGGATGGCCTGCGCCACCCGGATGACCGCCGCCAGCGGATTTTTCAAGCCCTTGACGCGGCCATGCGGAATCGCCACACCGTGCCCCAGCCCGGTGGACCCCAGGCGTTCGCGCGCGAACAGGTTGTCCGTCACGGTAGCGCGGGCGATGGCGTGGTGGTTTTCAAACAGCATGCCAGCGTGCTCAAAAGCGCGCTTTTTGCTGGTCGCCTCCACGTCCACCAAGACATTGGCGACGGGAAGGATGGCGGCAAGACGGTTCATGGCGTTTCCCGGCGACAGCGCCGCTGACTGCTGGCACGGTCACAAGACTTGTGACAAGAAAATGATTATAGAAACGCATTGCTGCACCGCAGTGTGGACGCCACCCCCATCTGCGGGATGTTGTCACGGCGCCGCACTGAATGCGCAGCCGGCGCAAAAACGGCCCCCGCAGGAGCCGCCATGGGGGTTGCAGCGTGTTATTCGACCACGCCAGCGTCCAAGCGCTTGACCGCCGGATGGTGGTGGTCCTGCAACTTGTCCTTGTGTCTGCAGACCTGGCGGTCCAGCTTGTCCATCAACTGGTCGATGGCCGCGTACAAATCCTCGTGAGACTGTTCGACAAAAATGTCCTTGCCCTTGACATGGAGCGTCACTTCGGCCTTTTGCCGTCGATCCTTCTCCTTGAGCTTCTCCACCGTCAGCAGCACGTTGATATCGACCACCTGATCAAAGTGCCGGGTTACCCGGTCCAGTTTGGTGAGCACGTACTCACGGAGGGCGGGTGTCACGTCCAGATGGTGTCCGCTGATCGTCAGGTTCATCAGAGCATCCTTTCAATGGTGTTGGTCGGAAACAGGGCGGGCGACAGGGTCGGAACCGCAACAAGCCGGATGCAACCCGCCCGGCCGCAGTGTGCGCTCTATTTCGGGGCCGTGACAAGTCTGTGACGCATACCGCGGCGTGGGGATGAACCGGCAAGCCCGAGCGCGCGCATCCACAAATGGAGGGATCCGGCGCAACAACCCGTCACCGAACACCGCGCAGGATCCTGGGGCCAGCCCGGATGCCGCACCACAAACGCGTTAAAGTGCAAAAAGCTTCCGGATCGGATCGAGCAGTCAATACGCTTCGACGGCGACAAGACAAAAATTGTGGCGCGCCTGCCGGCCGGCGGGTGGTGCGGCACTCAACAGGGCTGCCCGGCTGGCATCAGAATGAGAAAAAGCGCAACAAATGACGATGTGCTGTCGACCCGAGAGGCCGCCGAGCGCTTGGGCGTGGCGCTGCGCACCGTGCAGCTCTGGGTCGAAGGTGGTGTCTTGCCTGCCTGGAAGACCGCCGGCGGGCATCGGCGCATATCGCGGCTTGCGGTAGAGCGCCTGATCGACGAGCGCACAGCGGCCTTGTCAGGCACAGCGCCCCTGCCAATGCTGCCCGTGCTGGCGACGCCTGAGATCGACGGGCGGCTGCAGGTGATGGTCGTCGAGGACGAGCCCGAACTGTTGCGCCTCTTCACCTTGGTGATCGGCGGCTGGGACCTGCCGCTGACCCTGACATCCGCCGGCAACGGGTTCGAGGCCCTGCTGCAGATGGGCCAGCACTGCCCCGACCTGCTGGTGACCGACCTCAACATGCCGGGCATGGATGGGTTCAAGATGATTGCGGCGCTGCGTGGCGTGAGTCCGGCATTCGACAGCATGGAGATTGTGGTGGTGACGGCGCTGTCGCCGGAAGAAATCGAGCGCCGCGGCGGATTGCCAGCAAACGTTCGGGTGTTTCACAAGCCCATCCCGTTCGACGATCTCGAAACCCTGGTGCGGTCCCGCATCGACGGTTTGGCGGCAGCACCGGGTGTGTGAAGGCTCACGCAATCGCCTCGGCGCGTGAGCGCAGGCAGGGCCCACAATCATCAGGTCGTCTGCCCGCCAGAATCGGTGCGTGGGCGCTTGCAGCGCTTGCGAGCCCGCTGCGGGCCGTTGAGCGAAAGTTTGCCAGCCAGCCCCTCGGGCCACCGCCATGAAACGTGTGTTGATCGTCGAAGACCAGGCTGATATCCGAAAATTGATCCGGATGACGCTCGAGTTCGAGCCCTACGAGATCTTCGAGGCGGCCGATGGCGCAGAGGGTTTGCGCCAGGCGGCCGAGGTCGTGCCCGATCTGATGCTGCTCGACGTGATGATGCCGGGTGAACTCGACGGCTTGCAGGTCTGTGCCCAGGTGCGTGCCAACCCGGCGTTGCAAGGCACCCGGGTGGTGTTGCTGACCGCGCGCGGCCAGGTCAAGGACCGCGACGCAGGCCAGCAGGCCGGCGCTGACGACTACCTGATCAAACCCTTCAGCCCGCTGCAGCTGATCGAGACGATCGAACGGCTGATGCCGGCGGTCTGAGCTCGGCCCGAACCGAGGCCGCCTGGCGGCTGTGCCGACACCCGCTGGGCCGGTAAAGCCGCCTTCGCTGGCGATGACATAATCCCGGGATATTCTCTACGGAGCAACGTTTTGGACGCCAGTCACCCTCGGTGACCGTCCGCTTCAGGCTGGTACTGGGGTGAGGCGGTCTGCAATCCCCCCCTTGGATACCATCGCCGGCCACCCGACACGGGCTGCCGCAAAGCGCTGGAGAAGCGCGCAAATCGAGCGCGCCGGAGACACAGATGCTCAATGTGTTCACGCTGGCCCAAGGCCGGCTGGTGCAGCAGGAGATAACAAGCCCTGACATGCTGGCCGGTGTGCAGCCGGTGTGGGTCGATCTCGAATCGCCGATGGCGATAGAAAAGGGCTGGATCGCGGCCCACTTCGGGCTGACGATCCCCGACAACATCGTCGACGACGACCTCGAAGAGTCGGCCCGGTTCTACGAAGAGGACAACGGTGAGCTGCATATCCGGTCCGACTTCCTGATCGACGACGACGTGACGCCGCGCAACGTGCGGGTGGCGTTCATCCTCAAGGACAACGTGCTGTTTTCGGTGCACGGCGAGGATCTGCCGGTGTTCCGCCTGCTGCGGCTGCGCGCGCGCCGTGTGCCCGCGCTGATCGGGGACGCCAAGGATGTGCTGCTCAAGCTCTACGACGCCGACGCCGAGTACTCGGCCGATGCGCTCGAAGGCATCTACGACAGCCTCGAGAAAGTCAGCGCGAGGGTGCTCAAGCAGGACATCGACGACCACGCGGCGGGCGCTGCACTGGGTGCCATCGCCAAGGAGGAAGACCTGAACGGGCGGATCCGCCGCAACGTGATGGACACCCGGCGCGCCGTGAGCTTCATGATGCGCAGCCGCATGCTCAATGCCGAGCAGTTCGAGGAGGCGCGGCAGATCCTGCGCGACATCGACTCGCTCGACTCGCACACCGCGTTTGTGTTCGACAAGATCAACTTCCTGATGGACGCCACAGTGGGTTTCATCAACATCAACCAGAACAAGGTGATCAAGATCTTCTCGGTAGCCAGCGTCGCGTTGCTGCCGCCCACCCTGATTGCCAGCATCTACGGCATGAACTTCAAGTCCATGCCGGAGCTTGACCAGCCCTGGGGCTACCCGTTTGCACTGGCACTGATGGTGGCGTCGGTGGCGGCGCCGTTCATCTACTTCCGTCGCAAGGGCTGGTTGCGTTGAGTCGGGACCGGTATCGCGTCAAAATTCTCTTGAAACAACAGTCGTGCGCCCTGAGGATGTCTCGAACGGCAGGCGTGTGCTAGCCTGAGGTTTGTTGCGTCCGCGTTGCGTGCGCCTTTGCACGCGTCCGTACCTGCGATTGCCATCAACTTCGATCACCATGCCCTCTCTGTCCCGTGTGTTCCGGTGGTCCGTTGGCCCGGCGCTGTGCCTGGCGACCTGGATGGCGTCTGCGCCGTCGCATGCACAATTTGCGATGGTGCCCTCACCGCTGGCCGCCACGCCCCAGCCCAGTGATGCAGATACCGAGCTGACCTACAAGCGGGACGCCGCCAAGCATCTTTATGTCACGTACCCGATGCGGATTTACAAGGGCCGCATGCCGCCGCTGCTGTACGGCGTGGCGATTGTCGAGACCGATGTCGAGGCCGACGGCACGGTGATCGACGTGCGGCTGCGCCGCCCCCCCGGCGCGGCCGAAGTCGGGCCGTGGATCGTGCAGATGATCCGCAAGGCCGGCCCGTTTCCGGTGCCGGCCAAGCTCGGCAAGGCCACCTACGTGGACATCTGGCTGGTACACAAGGGTGGCAACTTCCAGCTCGACACGCTGACCGAAGGCCAGAACTGAGTCTGGCGCAGGCGCGGATGCGGGTGCGGGTGCGGGTGGCACCGCCCTTCAGTGGCTGGCACGGCGCTTCAACCAGCGCATCAACCCGCCGATGACCGGCAACTTCTCGTAAAGCTCCTCGGCCGCGTCCCAATAGTCGCGGTGCACCAGCACCCGGCCATCGGCGCCAAAACGCAGATGGCTGGCGCCGTGGATGCTCAGCGCCCGGGCGGCGGTGCCGCGGGTACGGAAGCTGAAATCCCAGGTCAGGAAGGCGTCGTCGCCTGCGGCCACGGCATCGACCACGGTAAAGCGCGGCCGGTCCAGCGTGGCAAACATGTGGCTGAAGATCGCAGTGATGGCCGGCAGGCCTTGCACGTCATTGAACGGGTCTTTGAAACAGGCCTGCTCGCTGTAGACCTGCCCCAACTGTGGCAGGTCCTCAGGGGCCATGCCTTCGTAAAGCATCACCACGCGCTGCACCCGCGGGTCTGCCGATCGGGCGCGCGCCGGCCCGGGGCTGGCGGCGTCAGACACGCACCGCCCGCCGCATGGCGCCGAAGTAGAGCGCGTCGGGCAGCGCCCGCAAGGCTTTGAGGAAACGGGTGAAACGCTTGGGGAAGTGGATCTCGAACTCGCCCGCAGCCCAACCCTGCACGATGGCGCGGGCCGCTTCCTCGGGCGAGATCAGCGCCGGCATGTGGAAGTGGTTTTGCGCGGTCAATGGTGTTTCGACAAAACCCGGGTTGATCAGCGAGATGCCCACGCCCCGCGGCGCCAGGTCGAGAAACAGCACCTCGGCCAGGTTGATCAGCGCGGCCTTGGTCGGCCCGTAGGCCAGCGCGTTGGGCAGGCCGCGGTAGCCGGCCACACTGGCCACCAGGCTCAGGTTGGCCGGTTGGCCGCCGTCCGCCTGCGCCAGCAGCATCGGCAGCACGGCGCCCAGCAGGTTGAGCGCACCCACGTAGTTGATCTGCTGGTGGCGCACGGCGTCCACCAGGTCGAAGCTGCTGGCCTGCATCGGGTTGTAGTGGCCGGCGCAGTACATCACCAGGTTGATCTGGCCGTGGCGCTGCTGCAGGGTCAGCGCGGCGGCTGCCACGGCAACGGCGTCGGTAGCGTCCAGCCCCAGCGCCTGTGCACCCGGGTGATCGGCCACAAACAACGCCAGCGCCGGCGCGCTGCGGGCCGACACCGTGACCTGCGCACCCAGCGCATGCAGTCGGCTGGCCGTGGCCCGGCCGATGCCGGTCGATGCGCCCACCAGCCAGACATGCTGGCCCTGCCAGTCGGTGATGCGGGGGTTCAGGGACATGGGGTCATACCTCGGTAACATCAGCCCGGCAGGCGCTGGAACGACAGCAGCACTTCGCCCAGGCGGATGCCGAACTTGCTCATCACCGCTCGGTTGAGCAACACCTGGTCGTCGACCAGGAACATCCAGTCGTCGAACTCGATCTCCCAGGTGCGGCCGTCGACCGGCAACAGCAGCGTGTAGCGCCAGTTCAGCGCATTGCCCGCCGCCTGGCCGCGAGCCTCGCCCAGCACGTCGGCGGCCCGGCCGGTGTAGCGGCCATCGGCCTGGCGGGTGAGCTTCCAGATGCGCTGCTCGCGGCGGCCGTCCGAATAGCTGAACTGCTCGTCCAGCGTACCCTCGTCGCCCTGCCAGGTGCCGGTCATCTGCACGGTGAAGCGCTGTATCAGCTTGCCGCTTCGGTCGGTGACGATGCCGTGGGCCTGCAGCTTGCCGTTGAAGTACTGGCGCAGGTCAAGCTTGGGCGACTGCGTGGCGTAGTCGGCCGGCGTCGGGCCGGCGCAGCCGGTCAGCAACACGGGTGCGCCCAGCGCAAATACCGCGGCCAACGTCAGGGCGGCCCGGCCGGCCAGACGGCGTGCGCCGGTACGCAGCGAGGTTCGGGTGTTTGCGGTCATGGGCGGTCCAGGTGGTGTCGGTAAGTCCAGAGCAAGCCGGCGGCGGCCAGCTTGAGTGCGCAGGGCAGCGCGGCATAGACCAGCGCCAGCGCACTCAGCGCGGGCTCGCTGGTGGACCCGGGCGCGTAGCCCAGCGCCTGCAGCGCGGGCAGCGACAGACCGGCCGCCAACGCCAGGTTGAGCTTGTTGACGCAAGTCCACCAGCCGAAGTAGTTGCCCTCGAAGCGCAGCGCATGGCCGGCCCGCTGGATCACGCCGGTCAGCAGCGCGCCCGGGATCGCCAGGTCGGCACCCAGTGCGGCACCGCTGACCAGGCAGATGACGATGAAGGCGCCGCCGTCGCCCGCGCCCAGCCGGGCAGCCCAGACAAACGCCGCCACCGCCAGGCCCATGCCTGCCAGCCAGCAGCGCAGCAAACCGAAGCGGCCGACGGCACGTACCCACAGCGGCATCGACAGCGCGCCCGCCGCAAAGTAGCTGCCCAGGAACAGCGGCTCCCAGGCCGGCGCCTGCAGGCGGTCGCGGATGAAAAACAACACCAGCGTGGCGGGGATCGCGCTGGCCACGCCGTTGAGCACAAACACCGCCATCAGTCGGCGAAATGCCGCGCCGCGCCAGGGCAAGGCCCATGACGACGCCTCGCCCGCCGTACCGGCCGCAGGGCCGGGATGGCCGTCCGGCGTCGCGGTTCGGCTGCGGAATGGCGCCTGACCCAGCGCCCAGAGCCCCAGCACCAGCAACACCAGGCAAGTGGCGACCATCACCGGGATGCCGGCCAGCGCCGGCAGGATGCTGGCGCCCAACACGCCGGCCAGGGCCAGGCCCTCACGCCAGCTGACGATGCGGGCCTGGGTGGCTGCGCCACCGCCCAAGCGGGCGCCCCAGGCCTGGTGCAGCACACCCAACGCGCTGTAACCCAGGCAGGTGACGACCAGCGCACCCGCGCACCAGGCCAACAGCGCGTTGGCAGATCCCGCCGGTGGAAAGAACAGCGCCACAAAGCCCAGTGCCATCAACAACGCGGCGACCCATGCAGCGGCCAGCACACGCTGCCGGGGCAGCGCCAGGCCCCGGTCGACCCAGCGGCCCAACCAGGGATCGATCACCGCGTCCAGCGCCCGGGTGCCCAGCAGCACCAGGCCCAACCCGGCCAGCGGCACGCCCAGCTGCCCGGCGTAGTGGTTAGGCAACAGCACATACAACGGCAATGCGGCAAACGCCAGCGGTGCGCCCAGCGCGCCATAGCGCAGACCGGCCTGCCAGGGCAGTGCGACGGGCGCGGCGTCGGGCAGCGTCGGCGTGGCCGCCAAAGCCTGACCGCTCACCGCGCCGCACCCAGCAATTGAGCGCGAAGCTTGGGCTCCGAGGTGCGCGGCGACAACCAGATGCCAAAAAACAGGCGCGAAAAATCAGCGTCCAGCACCTCGCCGCGGCGCTGGCCGTTGAAGAAAAAGCGTGCGGATTGGTCCGGGCGCTGCACGCCGGTGAGGCGGTCGCCGGCCTGCACGTCCGGGAACAGCTGGGTCATCGCCGCCAGCCAGGACGCGCCCTGCGCATCGCTGAACGGGCCGATCCGGCGCATCTCGTCCAACGACCGGCTGGCGATCTTCTCGCCTGACAGCTTGCGGGCGTAGACCAGCTCCAGCGCCAGGGGCTGGCGATCGCCATCGCCGACCAGCGGTGCCGGGCTCCACAGCCGCAGGTCGTAGATGTGCAGGCCAAAAAACCGCATCACGCCAGTGCCCCGCCAGCGGGCGCCGGGCAGTTCGCTGGCCAGCTCAGGCGGCGGCTTGGCCGACCCGTCGAGCTCCGCATCGGCCGCTGCACGGGCAACCGCGGCTGCTGATCCTGCGAGCACGGCCACCCAACCCGGTGTGGACAGGCGCAACGGCGCCGCCGCCAGCACCGCCGCAGCGCGCAGCAGCCGTCGCCGGGGTTGCACGGTCACACCGGCCGCCGCAGCGTGAACTGCATGACGTCGGTGCTGCCGGTGGCAAACGCAGCCTCGCAATAGGCCAGGTAAAACTCCCAGGTGTGCATGAACCGGGTATCAAACCCCAGGCCACGCACCTGCGTGTCCTGGTGCAAGAAGTTCTGACGCCAGCGCCGCAGGGTCTCCGCATAGTCCAGGCCGAAGGCCAGCTCGTTTTCGACCACCAGCCCGGCCTTGGCCGCCTCCGCGCGGAAGGCTTTCGGGCACGGCAGCAGGCCGCCCGGAAAGATGTACTGCTGGATGAAGTCGGTGCCGGCGACATAGCGCTCGAACAGGCCGTCGGCGATGGTGATCGACTGCACGCAGGCGCGGCCACCCGGCTTGAGCTGCCCGAACAGGGTCTTGAAATAGCTGCCCCAGTACTCGCGGCCCACCGCCTCGAACATCTCGATCGAGACGATGGCGTCGAACGGTCCATCGTCGATGTCTCGGTAATCCTGGAAGCGGAGATCGGCCAGCGCGGTCAGCCCGGCGCGGGCCAACCTGTCCTGGCCAAAGGCCAGTTGCTCGGCCGACAAGGTGACGCCGGTGACATGGGCCCCGAAGTCGCGCGCCGCGCATTCGGCCAGGCCGCCCCAGCCGCAACCGATCTCCAGCACCCTGTCCCCGGGCTTGACCCGGCATTCATCCAGCGTGCGGCGCATCTTGGCCTGCTGCGCCGTACCGGTGGCCTGCTGCAGGTCGCCGTTGAACCAGGCGCTGGAGTAGGTCATGGTCTCGTCCAGCCACAACCGGTAGAACGGGTTGCCCAGGTCGTAGTGGGCGTGGATGTTGCGCTTGCTGCCGGCGCGTGAATTGCGGTTGAACAGGTGGCGGGCACGGTGGATCAGGTTGCCCCACCAGGTGCCGTAGACCACCGACTCCACCGCCTCGCGGTTGGCGATGAACAACGACAGCAGTGCCACCAGGTCGTTGGCCGCCCAGTCGCCGTCGATGAAGGATTCGGCAAAGCCGATGTCGCCGGCGCGCAGCGCCGCGCTGCAGACGCCCCAGTTGTGCAGGCGCACGGCGGCATGGGGTTCACCGGCGGCACCACTGCCAAAGCGGATCTGGCCACCGTCGGGCAGTTGCACGTCCAGAGTGCCTATCTGCAGTCGCCGCAACAGGGCAAACAGTGCGCGTGCTGCCGCCGGGGCGGACGGCGGCAGCGCCAGGATGGCGGCGGGGTTGGACAGGGTGCTGGCGTTTCGCATGTTGGCAGGATGCCTCAATGGGAGGGGTGGGAGGGCGCGTCGGCAACAGGCGGCTGGCCCTGTGGGCCGTAAAACGGCACACGCTTGAGCAGCAGGCGCAGCGCCTGCCAATGAATGCGCAGCACCACGCCCAGCGCGAGCAAGGGCATGCGCCACAACGCCTGGCGCAGCCGGGCGGCGGTGAGCGGCGCCAGGTCGCCGCTGACGCTGGTCAACAGCAGCGGCCCTTGCGCGTCGTCGTGTTCGATGCGGGCCACGGTGCGGCCCGCGCAGCCCTGGCCCTCGCCGTGATCGGTCACGCCCAGACCGGTGCGCATGAAACGAAAACGGTATTGACCCTCGATCTGGCAAAACGGCGACACCTGAAACAGCTTGCGCGCCACCACCTCCCGCCCGAAGGCCAGGCCGGCGCCGGCCAGCAAGTAGGTGTGGCGCCCGCCAAAGGTGTTGTTGACCTCGGCCAGCACCGCGGCCAACGAGCCGTCGATGCGGTGGCAATACCAGAAGCTGACCGGTTTGAAGGCAAAGCCGAACAGCCGGGGATAGGTGTGCAGCCAGACCTCGCCCAGCGCGTCGGTGATGCCCTCGGTCTGCAGCAACTCGTCGGCCCAGGCCAGGCAATCGCTGCGGCCATCGCCGTGGTCGGCGTCGTGGAAGCTGACCCAGCCGCCGCGGTTGCGCCGCAGTGTGGCCACGGGCTGCTGGCGCAAGCGGCGCAGCGGCAGCAACAAAAACCAGGTCGGATAGTCGAACTGGTGGCGCGCCGGGCGCAACCGCAGGTGCCGCACCCGGCCGATGCCCAGTTGCGGAAAGGGCCGCGGCCCAGCCAGCGGTCCGGGGGTGGGCGGCGGGTAGGCGGACATGGGCAATTGGGGCATCAGGCGGCGGCGCGTGTCGGTGCGCCAGCGCCCGCAGCGGCCCAACTGTCGCGCAACGCCCGGGCCACCGCCAAACCAGAGCGCAGGCCGTCCTCGTGGAAGCCGTAGCGCGTCCACGCGCCGGCAAACCAGACATGGGATTGGCCCTGGATCTGTGGCAAGCGCTGTTGCGCCGCGATGGCTGCAGTGTCGAAAACCGGGTGCGCGTAGTCGAAGCTGCCGTGCAGCGTGTCTGCGGCCGGTTCGTGGGTGGGGTTGAGCGACACGATCACCGGGCGCTGCCAGGGCAGCGGCTGCAGCCGGTTGATCAGGTAATGCAGGCAGACCGACGACTGCTCCTGCGCCACTGCGGGTGAACGCACGTAGTTCCAGGCCGCCCAGGCCTTCTGGCGGCGTGGCAGCAGGCTGGCGTCGGTGTGCAGCAGCGCGCGGTTGCGCTGGTAGCGAATGGCGCCCAGCACCGCGCGTTCGTCCGGCGTGGCGTGGTCACCCAGCAAGGCCAGGCTCTGGTCACTGTGGCCGGCCAGCACCACCTCGTCGAAATGCTCGCTGCCCTGCGGCGTGGCAAGCCAGACACCGGCTTGCGCGGTTTGCGGTGGCACCCGGCGCAGCGCGGTAACGGGAGTGTTCAAGCGAGCGTCGGGGATCGTCGCCAGCAAACGCCGCACGTACTCGCGCGAGCCGCCGCGCACGGTATGCCACTGCGGCCGGTCGGTGACGCGGATCAGGCCGTGGTTGTGGCAGAACCGGATCATGGTGGCCACCGGGAAGCGCAGCATCTGGTCGGTCGGGCAGCTCCAGATGCAGCCCAGCATCGGCAGCAGGTACCAGTCGCGGAAGGGCTCGGAAAAGCGGTGGGCGACCAGCCAATCGCCGATCGGCTGCTGCAGCGTGCCCTCTTCGTTGCGCTCGGCGATCTGGCTGGTCAGCCGGTTGAAACGCATCAAGTCTCGCAACATGCGCAGGAAGCGCGGCCGCACCAGGTTGCGGCGCTGCGCAAACACGGTGTCGAGATTGCAACCGCTCCACTCCAGCCCGATCTGGGGCACTTGCACCGAAAACGACATCTCCGATGCGGCAGTGGGCACCTGCAGGTCGGCAAAAAGCTTCACCAGCTCGGGGTAAGTGGCGTGGTTGAAGACGAGGAAGCCGGTGTCCACACCATGCGTCACCCCGTCCAGTGTCAAGTCCACCGTGTGGGCGTGGCCGCCGAAGTGGCTGTCGGACTCGAACAACACGACACACGCCTCGGCTGCCAATTGGCTGGCCACCGCCAAGCCCGAGATGCCGGACCCGACCACCGCGACCCGCCGCATCTGGCCGGTCATGCCCTGCCCCGGATGGCAGTGGCTGAGGTGGAAAGCGCCGTGCGGCGCCCTGGAGCCAACCAGGAAGGGAGGGAGGAGGAGAGGGGCTCCAGGATTTCGGCCCGCAAACGCGGGCGGCCGCACGGCATGAAAAGAGCGGTACCCGACACGCTGCAACGCGCGCCAGACCTTGCCCGGTACGTCGGGCCAGACCCGGCGGCAGCGCGGCGTGAGGCAACGCCAGGGTAGAGCTCGGCGGGGCAAATAGGTTCCGACATGGCTGTCCTGGCGTGGCGCTCTTGGTGGGATTGCTAGTGAAATGAACTATCAGGTTCAAGTATGACTGATCAGTCTTGTTTTGCCTTCAACAGTTTCTCCAAATCCCTCAAGAACGCCGGGTCTTTGGGATCGACGGCGGCGGCATAGCTGATCACCACCTCGCCCGAGCGGCTGACCAGGTACTTGTGGAAGTTCCACTGCGGCGCCTTGCCACTGCGCTGCTGCAGCGCAACGAACAGCGGGTTGACCGTGCGCCCGGCGCCCGGCGCGACATGCGATTTGGCAAACATCGGGAAGCGCACCCCGAAGGTGTTTTCGCAAAACTCGGCGATCTCGGCGCCGCTGCCCGGTTCTTGCGAGAAGTCGTTGCTCGGGAAGCCCAGCACCACCAGACCGCGCTCGCGGTAGCGCTCGTGGAGCGCCTCCAGCGATTTGTACTGCGGCGTGAAACCGCAAAAGCTCGCGGTGTTGACGACCAGCAGCACCTTGCCCGCGTTGTCGCACAGGTTGATGGACTTTTCATCCTGCAGCCGGGGCTGGCTGGTGTTGAGCAGTGCCGGACAGGCCGCCGCCGCCTGGGCCGTGCCGGATGTCAGCAACACCAGGCCGGCCGCCAGCCGCCCAGCCCAGCGGGCGGCAAAACGGCTGGCGGACGGTGCTTTGCAACGGGTCGGTGTCATGGGGATTCCTACGTGGTGAGGGAGTGATTGGATGCAAGGCGGCGGGCCGCCGCACTGCGGACAAGGCTGCTGGTGGCGCGCTTTTGACCGGCCAGGGCAGCGGCCTAGAATCTGGCAAAAGATTACGGAAGAACCCCATGCTCTACCCTGAACTCTTCAAGCAACTCGAAGCCGTGCGTTGGAACATGGACACCGACATCGCCTGGGACCGCTTCGACGCCAGCCAGCTGACCGATGCGCAGGCCCAGACCATCAAGATGAACGCCATCACCGAGTGGGCGGCCCTGCCGGCCACCGAGATGTTCTTGCGCGACAACCGCGACGACAGTGATTTTTCAGCCTTCATGAGTGTCTGGTTTTTCGAGGAGCAAAAGCACTCGCTGGTGTTGATGGAGTACCTGCGCCGCTTCCGGCCCGAGCTGGTGCCCACCGAGGCCGAGCTGCACGAGGTGCGCTTCGAGTTCGACCCGGCGCCGGCGCTCGAGACGCTGATGTTGCATTTTTGCGGCGAGATCCGCCTGAACCACTGGTATCGCCGCGCCGCCGAGTGGCACACCGAGCCGGTGATCCGCCAGATCTACGAAACCCTGGCACGCGACGAGGCCCGCCACGGCGGCGCCTACCTGCGCTACATGAAGCGGGCGATGGTCAAGTTTGGCGATGAGGCGCGCGCCGCGTTTGCCAAGGTCGGTGTGCTGATGGCCAGTGCACGCCGCACCGCGCAGGCGCTGCACCCGACCAACCTGCATGTCAACCAGGCGCTGTTCCCGCGCGATACGGTGCAGAGCCGGCTGCCCGACCCGGCCTGGCTGGAGCACTGGCTCGACACCCAGATCCAGTTCGACAGCGTCTGGGAGGGCAAGGTGGTTGAGCGCATCCTGCACAACATGAGCCTGCTGATGGAGCGCAGTTTTGCCAGCGTGCAAGAGCTCAACCGCTTCCGCAAGGAGGTGACCGCGCGGGTGGCCGCTGCGGCCACGCCGGCCGGGGCTGGCGGCGTGTTGCCGGCCTGAGCGCCTGAGCCCAGGCCCTGCCGCACCACTGGCGCGCGGGCAACAAAAAGCCGGCCACGGGTGCCGGCTTTTTGCTGGGCGGAACAGACGCCGCCCGGGCCTCAGACCGTCATCACTTCTTCGCCGCAGCCGCCATGCGCTCGCTGTCGGCCTTGCGGTCGGCGGCTACCTTCTGCGCGGCCGGGCGCTGGCCGATCAACGCGGCGTAGGCCTTCCAGTCGATGCCGGCGGCCACCAGCATGTCCTCGCCCAGCACGCTCTTGCTGGCCATCGCCACCAGCGGCAGGCTCACAAAGGCGGCGCAGTCGGCCACCGTGAAGGTGTCACCCGCGACATACGGGCCAAACTTGGCCAGCCGCTTGAACGCCGGGATGCCCTTGGCCAGCAGCTTGCGTGTGCGGTCCTTGGTGGCGTCGTCCACCGTGCCGCCAAAAAACGCCTGCTTGTACAGCTCACGCGCCACCAGCTCCAGGTGCAGCTCGATGAAGGTGCACAGCTCGCGCACCTTGGCGGCGGCAAACGCATCGGTCGGCACCAGCGGATGGGCCGGGTAGGCGGCTTCGAGGTAGTCCACCATCACCTGGCTCTCGCACAGCGCGCCTTGCGCGGTGCGCAAAAACGGCACCTTGGCCAGCGGCGTGCTGCTGAGCACGGACTCGTCGTTGCTGCCGGTCATCACCAGTTCTTCATTGAACGGGATGCCTTTTTCCAGCAAGACCAGCTTGACCTTGTTGTAGTAGTTGGAAACGCTGAAACCGCAGAGTGTGAGCATGGAAATCTCCTGATAGGGGGTAGGCGGCCCGCAGTCTAGAGGCGGGCCAGGGCACATCCGGACGCACAGGTGACACACCCAACGCGGGTTGCAACCCATGCAGGCCGGCTCAAGCCAGACGTGGTGATTGCGGCGATCGGGGCGATGGGGGCGCGCGGTTGACCAGCGTGATACCCAGCACCACCGCCGCGCAGGCCACCAGCAGGCGCAGTGTCAGCGGCTCGTCCAGCAGCGCCACACCGGCGACCAGGCCGAACAGCGGCGTCAACAAGGTGAATGCCGTAACGCGGGTTGCCGGGTAGTGGCGCACCAGCCAGAACCACAGCAAGAAGCTGGCAAAGGTGACGACCACGGTCTGGAAGCCCATCAGCAGCCAGGGTCGCGGGCCCAGCGACGACCAGGCCGGCCAGGCCTCGCCCAACAGCAGCGAGGCCGCCGTGAGTAGCACACCCGAGACCATCAACTGGTAGAACAGGGTTTGCTCGGGCGGCGCATTGGCCAGCCGGCTGCCGCGGATGACCAGAGTGGTGGCGCCCCACAGCGCCGCGGCAGCCAGGCCCAACGTGTCGCCCAGCCACTGCAGCGGCCCCACGGCCACGAAGCCGGCTGAAAAGCCCTCGGCAAAGGCCCAGGCCACACCGCTGAACGCCGTCGCCAGACCCAGCCACTGGACAGTGCCCGGGCGCTCGCTGTGCGCCACCAGCGGCAGGCCCAGCGCCACCACAAACGGCGATGCATAGAGGAAGATGATCATGCGCGACGCGCTGGTGTACTGCAGGCCGATGAAGACGCAGGCGAACTCGGCGGCAAACAGGGCGCCGGCCAGCAGGCCCGCGCCCAGCGTGCCGTTGCGGGTGGACAGCGAGACACCGCCGCGCCACGCCCACAGCGCCACCAGCAACGCAGCGCCCAGTGACCGGGTGCCGGCCTGGATCAGTGGCGGCACGTCGGCCAGCGCCAATTTGGCGGCCACCTGGTTCAGGCCCCACAGCGCGCAGCACAGCAGCAGTGCGGCGATCGCCAGCCCGTCCAGACTTGTTTTTCTGTCGCCCATGGCGGCGATGCTAGAGGCGGCCAGGGCTGCGCCAGACTGCATTTCGGCCGACGGAGGTGGCCCCGGCGCAGAACAGGCCGGCCAGAACGCCGCTGGCGTGGGCCGCCGGGGCAATGGCGATGTCCCAACCGGGCACCTGGCGCAGGGGGCCGGTCCAGGCCGCTTCCAGCCACAGCTTGACCAGCACGCCGACCAACAGCGCTGCGCCTGTCCACCGGCGTTGGCCGCGCTCGGCGCGCATCACTTGCATGCAGGCCACCGCCACACCGGCATGCATCAGCCCCGACAGCCCACCGTAAGCGGTCAGCGTGGGCTGCAGCAACAGCCCCAGGTGTGTCAGCGGCCAGGCCAGCGCCCAGGCCAGTGCGGCGCGCGGCCCGCAGCCGGCCACCAGGCCCAGCGCCGCCACCAGGGCGGTGCCGCCCAGGTTGGCGATCAGGTGTTGGCGGCTGAGATGCACCCACGCGGCGCTGATGCAGCGCCAGGGCTCAGTCAAGGCCAGCTCGGGCTGCCAGCGCAACGCGCTGGACACCCCATTGCCAGCGCCGGGCGGGATGGCCTGCGCAGTCGCGCCGCCAACCAACCCCGCGACCCCCAGTGCACCGCCCACCGCCACGGCGCACAGCAGCAACCAACCGGCACTGTGCCGCAGCCGGCCAGCGCTCGACCCGCGCCCGCTTGGGTTCAGCCGAACACCGCCTGCCACAGCGCCAGCACCGCCGCCCGCTCAGCCGCCAGGCTGGCGCGGTCGAACTGGGTCGGCCGCTCGTCCAGCCGGGCGGTGTGCTGGGCCCGGCGCAGCTCGCGGTAGGCGTTGGCGGCGGCTTCGCCGACACCGGGCGGCAACAGGCCGGCCCGCTCGGCCCGCTGCAACAGCGCGATGTTGCCGGCGTTGTCCAGCAACTCAGGATGCTGCGCGGCCTCGGTCAGCACCAGGGTCTGCACCACAAACTCGGCGTCCATCATGCCGCCCGGGCTGTGCTTGACGTCGTACAACCCATCGCGCACGGGGCGCGCAGCGCGCACCTTGTCGCGCATCTCGATCACCTCGCGCTTGAGCGCCGTCGCGTCGCGGGGTGCTGCCAGCACCTGGCGCCGCACGTCGTCAAATCGCGCGCCCAGCGCGGCCGAGCCGGCGCAAAAGCGCGCCCGGGTCAGGGCCTGGTGCTCCCAGGTCCAGGCGGTGTTGCTGCCGCGGCCGACCTGGTAGCGCTCGAAGCTGTTGATCGAGGTCACCAGCAGGCCCGAGTTGCCGTTGGGCCGCAGCGCCGTGTCGATGTCGAACAGCTCACCGGCGGCCGTGCGCAGCGTCAGCCAGGTGATCAGCTTGCGTACGAAGTGGCCGTAGACCTCTTGCGCCCGGTCCTGTCCGTCGGGCGGGGGCTCGTCGGCGTCGTCGTACAAGAACACCACGTCCAGATCGCTGCCGTAGCCCAGCTCCTTGCCGCCGAGTTTGCCGTAGGCGATGACGGCGAAGTTGGGCGTCTCGCGGTGGTGGTGGCGCAGCCGCGGCCAGGCCCAGCGCAGGGTGCAGGCCAGTGTGGCGTCAGCCAGCGCCGACAGATCGTCGGCCACTTGTTCGACCGTGATCAGGCCCTCGACATCGCGCACCAGGGTACGGAAGACCTCGGCATGGTGGGCATGGCGCAGGGTGTCGAGCAGCGCGTCCTCGTTGTCCTCGCCGGCGCGGGCCCAGGCGCTGTGCCGGTCCTCCAGGCTGGCCAGGTATTCGGCGGCGTCGAAGCGCTGGTGCAACTGGCGCTGGTCGGACAGCTCGTCGATCACGCCGGGGTGGCGCATCAGGTACTGCATGGGCCAGCGCGCCAGGCCCAGCAGGCGCAGCAGCCGGCGCATCACTTCCGGCCGCTCGACCAGCAAGGCCAGGTAGCTGTCGCGCCGCAGCAGGGGTTCGAGCCAGTCGATGAAGCGCAGCGCGGCGGCCTCGGTGCAGGTGGCGTCGGCAATGCAGGCGGCCGTGCGCTGCACCAGCTTGCCCAGACGCAGCTTGCCCTCATCGCGCAGCGCGCACACCCGGGGCTGCTCACGCCATTCGCGCACCCGGGCCGACAGGCCGGGCGGCAGGCAGTCGAGCAAGCCGTCGCTGTCGATCGCCAGCGGCGACACGCCGCACGGCTTGCAGCCGTTGCGTGCACCGCCGTTGGCGGGTGGCGCCTGGCCTTCGTGCAGCAGCGCGTCGAACTCGGTGGCCACCAGCTCGCGGATCTCGCACAGGCGGTCCAGCAGTTCGCAGGCCGGCGGCGGGCGCTGCAAGGCGCCCGCGGGGTACCCAGATTCTTCAGGCCGGCAGACGGCCAGGCCGAGGGACTGCGCGATCCAGGCCAGATCCGCGTCATTGGTGGGCAGCAAATGGGTTTGCTGGTCGTCCAGGTACTGGATGCGGTGCTCGACCTGCCGCAAAAAGCCGTAGGCCTCGGCCAGTTTGACGGCGGTGTCGGGCTTCATCAGGCCCCGGGCCGCCAACCGCTGCAGGCTCTTGAGGGTGGAGCGGGTGCGGATCTCGGGGAATTGCCCACCCCGCACCACCAGCAGCAACTGAACGATGAACTCGATCTCGCGGATGCCGCCGCGGGACAGCTTGACGTCGTTCGCCCGCTCGGGCCGGCCGGCGGCACGGCGCTGGGCCTCGTCGCGGATCTTGCGGTGCAGCTGGCGCAGGCCTTCAAAAATGCCGTAGTCCAGGTAACGACGGTAGACAAAGGCACTGACCAGCGATCGCAAGGGCAGCGCGCGGCCCGACACCACCGCCGCGCGCGGCGCCACCACACGGCTCTTGAGCCAGGCAAAACGCTCCCATTCGCGGCCCTGCACCAAAAAATACTCTTCCAGCATGGCCAGGCTGACCACCGGCGGGCCCGAGTTGCCGTTGGGCCGCAGCGCCAGGTCGACGCGAAAAACAAAACCATCGTCGGTGCTGTCGCCGATCAGTGCGTAAAGGCGTTTGGCCACCGCCGTGAAGTATTCGTGCGCGCTGATCTTGAGCGGCCCGGTGGTCTGGCCGTCGTCCTCGTACAAATAGACCAGATCGATGTCGGACGACACGTTGAGCTCGCGCGCACCGAGCTTGCCCATGCCGACGATCCAGAAATCGATCACCTGGCCTTGCGCGTCCAGCGGCGGGCCGTAGCGCAGGTCCTGCTCGGTGCGGGCGGCGGCCAGGGCGATCTCCAACGTCACCTCGGCCAGCACGGTCATCGCCCCGGTGATGCTGGCCAGCGGGGCCGCGTCTTCGACATCCAGCACCGCCAGCCGCTCCAGCACCAGCTGGCGCGCCACCCGCAGCGCCGATGCCAGTGGACGGCCATCCTGTTGCAGCCGCTGCACCAAGGCGATGACGACATCGGTGCCGGGCAGGCCGGGTGGCAGCAGCGCCAGTTCGGCCGGATAGCGCCGGCGAATGCGCTGCACAAATCGGCTGTGCTCGGCGCGGGCTGGCGCGGCGGGCACGGCCGCTTGCGTGGCAGGTCGGGGGTAGAACGGCAAGCCGGACGGCAGGTTGGGGTGCATGGCGGGGTGAATCTCGGCCGTGGGCGGTGTGCTAGATTGAAGTGCAGCGCACAACGCTGGCCCGGCGCCACGTCAGCAGGCCGTGCCGGCATCGGCAGGCCTCAGCGCCGGTGTCCACTGCCCATCCCTTTGCAGCGCCTGTCGCTGCCCATCCCTTTGCAGCGCCTGTCGCTGCCTGCCGGTGTTTGCTCCTCATCCATGTCCCTCTCGTCGTTCGTCGCTGCTGCGCGCCACCCGGTCTGGTGGGGTGGACGCCGGGGTTGGAGCGTGATGCTTGGGCTTACCGTGCGCTGGGGTCTGGGCGCCTTGGTGCTGGCCTGGACCGTGGCGCTGGTGGCGTGGCTGACATTGCAGTGGCTGATTCTGCCCCGGTTGGACGATTGGCGCCCGCGCATCGAGGCGCAGGCCAGCCGAGCGCTGGGGCATCCGGTGCAGATCGGGCAGATCGCCGTGCACAGCGCGGGTTGGGTGCCGGCGTTTGTGCTGCGCGACGTGGTGCTGCGCGATGCGCGCGGCCGGGAGGCGCTGCGGCTGCCGCAGGTCTCGGCCGCGCTGTCGGTGCCGTCGCTGCTGGGCTTGCGCCTGCGCTTCGAGCAGCTGCTGATCGAGGACGCCCGGCTGGAGGTGCGGCGTGATGCGGCCGGGCGCTGGCACGTGGCCGGGCTGGACGTGGAGGCCAGCGATGCAGCGCTGGACGGCGATGCGTCGGCCGACTGGCTGTTCGAGCAGCATGAGATCGTGGTGCGCGGCGGCGTGTTGCGCTGGGTGGACGAGCAGCGCGCCGCGCCGCCATTGCGGGTCACCGACGTGTTGCTGGTGCTGCGCAACCAGGGCCGGCGCCACGAACTGCGGCTGGACGCCACACCGCCGCCCGACTGGGGCCAGCGCTTCTCGGTGCGTGCGCTGGCGCGTGCCCCCTTGCTGGGCCGCGCCGGTGACTGGCAACGCTGGACAGGCACGCTGTTTGCCGACCTGCCGCGCGCCGACGTGGCACAGCTGCGCCGCCATGTCACGTTGCCGGTGGACCTGCAGCAAGGCGAGGCCGCGCTGCGTGCCTGGGTCGATTGGGACCAGGGCCTGCCGCGCACGCTGACCCTGGACACCGCGCTGCGCGACGTGTCGGTGCGCCTGGCGCAGGGCCTGGAGCCGTTGGCGTTTGACCGCCTCAGCGCCCGCTTTGTCGCCGAGCGCTCGGCCACAGGCGTCAAGTTGGTGGTGGACGGGCTGCGGTTTGACGTGGCGGCCGGCCCGTCCTGGGCCAGCAGCCAGCTGGCGGTGAGCTGGCGCCAGACCCAGGCCATGACGCTGGCGGCCGTGGGCGCCAGCCACCCGGTGACCGGCGGCGAGTTCAGCGCCGACCGGCTCGACCTGGCCACGCTGGCCGAGCTGGGCGAGCGCTTGCCCGTAGGCGCCGGTCTGCGCAGCCTGTTGCGCGAGCTCAACCCCGAGGGCACGGTGCAGCCGGTGCACGGGCGCTGGGACGGCCCGCTGGATGCCCCCAGCAACTACCACGTCCAGGCCAGCGTGCGCGGCCTGGCGATTGCCGCCGCACCGTCGCCCGAGCCCGGCGCCATCGGCCGGCCCGGCTGGCGCGGCGCTGACCTGGAGATCAGCGCCGACGCGTCCGGCGGCCAGGCCGAGCTCAAGCTCAGCGACGGTGCGCTGGATTTGCCCGGCGTGTTTGAGCAGGCCAGCGTGCCGCTGACGCATTTGTCCACCCAGCTGAAATGGCGCATCGATCCCGCCCGACCGGCCGGCGCAGCCGCCGCCGCACCGCGCGTCGAAGTGCAGGTGATCAACGCGCGTTTCGACAACGACGACGCCCGTGGCGCACTCAACGCGACCTGGCACAGCGGCGCGGGCAGCGGCTTTGGCAAAGGCGGCCGGCTGCCTGGTGTGTTGGAGCTCAGCGGCAGCCTGTCCGAGGGCCGCGCCACCCAGGTCGCGCGCTACCTGCCGCTGGGCATAGGGGCACACACCCGCAGCTGGGTACGCCAGGCGGTGCAGGCGGGTGAGGTGCGTGACCTGAGCTACCGCGTCCAAGGTGATCTCTGGGATTTCCCGTTTGTCAACCGGCGCGACGGTGAGTTCCGCATCGCCGGCAAGGTGCAGGGCGTGACGCTGGCGCCGGTGCCCGGCACGCCCGAGGGTGTTGGCGTGGGTGTCGGTGTGGGCGTGGGCGCGGCCGCGGGCGGGTCGGCAGGCAGCGCCTGGCCGGCGTTCACCGCGGTCAGCGCTGAGCTGGTGTTCGAGCGCGACGCGATGCAGTTCCAGGGCGCGCGCGGCCGGCTCTGGGGGCTGGAACTGGCGGACGTGCAGGGCCGTATCCGCGAGCTGTCGGACCACGCACTGCTGGAGGTCGAAGGCCAGGCCCGTGGCCCGCTGTCCGACCTGCTGCGCTACGTCAACAGCACGCCGGTGGGCGGCTGGACCGGCGATACCCTGGCCCAGGCCAGCGCCAGCGGCCCGGCCGAGCTGAAGCTGGCGCTGAACATCCCGCTGGCCCGCACGGCGGATACCCAGGTCAAGGCTGGCGTGCAGCTGCTGGGCAATGACCTGCGGCTGCGGCCCGACCTGCCGCCGCTGCCCAATGCCCGCGGCCGGATCGAGGCCACCCAGAAAGGTCTGCAGCTGAGCGCGCTGCGCAGCCAGTTGGCGGGGGGTGAGCTGCAGATCGACGGCGGCACCCAGGCCGATGGTAGCCAGCGCTTCACGCTGGCCGGCAGCGCCAGCGCCGACGGCCTGCGCCGTCTGGTCGACAGCGCCAGCGCCAGTGCCAGCGCCAGTGCCAGTGCCAGTGCCAGTGCCAGTGCCAGTGCCAGTGCCAGTGCCAGTGCCGGTGCCGGTGCCAGTGCCAGTGCCACGCGCTGGACCCAGCGGCTGAAAGGCCAGACCAGCTACCGCGCGCAGCTCAGCCTGCAGCACGGCAAGGCCGACTGGCAGCTGGCCAGCAACCTCGCCGGCATGGCCATCGACCTGCCGGCACCGCTGGGCAAGGCCGCGGAGACCAGCCTGGCGCTGCGGGTGGCCAGCACCTGGCAGGCCGAGCCGCGGGCCGGTGTGCCCGCTGACGTGGGCAAGGCAACACCTGCGGCGGGTGGGCTGTCCGGCAACGGCGCGCCGCTGCGCGAGTGGTTGCGGCTGGAGCTGGGCCCGTTGCAGGCTATCGCGCTGCTGGACCGCAGCCAGCCCGAGCTGCGCCTGGCCCGCAGCGCACTGGCCTTGAACAGCCCGCTGCCCGAGCCGGTGGCCGGTGGCCTGGCGGTAGTGACGCTGCCGCGGCTGGACCTGGACGCCTGGCAGGCGGTGCTGCAGCCCGCGCCGGCCTCTGGCGCCACACCAACGGCCACATCCACGTCCGCCTCTGCGTCGGGCGCCGAGGCTGGCTGGCTGCCACGCAGCGTGCAGCTCAAGACGGCCGAACTGCTGGCCGGTGGGCGGCGCCTGAGCAACGTCAGCCTGGACCTGCAGCGCCTGGGCGGGCTGGGCGCAAACCGCGGCAACGGCGCCAACAGTGCCACCAGCCAGACCGGCGCCGCAGCCGCGGCCACCCCCGCTGAGTCAGGCTGGCGGGTGCAAGGCGCGGCCGACCAGGCCGCCGGCAGCATCGAATACCACGAGACACGCGGCGCCAGCGCTGCCGGCCGCATCAAGGCCCGGCTGTCGCGCTTGTCGCTGCCGCCGGCCGACGCCGAGGCGGTGCCCGATTCGGTCGCCGGCCTGCTGGAGCAGATGCCCAGCAGCGTGCCCGCGCTGGACATCGAGATCGACGACTTCGAGCTGCGTGGCCACAAGCTGGGCCGGCTGGCGGTGGAGGCGGTGAACCGCGCGCCGGGTGACGCCGGCGCGCGCGGTGTATGGCGGCTGACCCGGCTGCAGCAGGCCAACCCCGATGCCCGCCTGACGGCCACCGGCCGCTGGCAGGCCGGTGCGGCTCGGCGCCAGATGGGGCTGGACTTCACGCTGGACATCGTCAACGGCGGGGCGCTGCTGCAGCGCTTGGGTCTGGGGCCTGTGCTCAAGGGCGCCAGCGGCCAG
>JBBQAH010000089.1:0-12778 GCA_038316145.1 Burkholderiales bacterium | reverse complement strand
GCGTTGATCGCGATGTTGCCCATCTCGTGGCCAAACACAACGCCGCCCAACATGATTTCTTCGGACAGCTGATCGGCTTCGGATTCGACCATCAGCACGGCGGCTTCGGTGCCGGCGACGATCAAGTCCATCTTGCTGTTGGCGAGAACAGCCTTGCCCGGGTTGAGCACATATTCGCCGTTGACATAGCCCACGCGGGCAGCGCCGATCGGCCCGTTGAACGGGATGCCTGAGATCGACAGCGCGGCGCTCGACGCGATCAGCGCGGCGATGTCGGCCTGCACCTCGGGGTTCAGGCTCAGCACATGAACAACCACCTGGACTTCATTGAAAAAGCCTTCCGGGAACAGTGGGCGGATCGGGCGGTCGATCAGCCGGCTGGTCAGGGTCTCCAGCTCGCTCGGGCGGCCTTCGCGCTTGAAAAAGCTGCCCGGGATGCGGCCTGCAGCGTAGGTCTTTTCGAGGTAGTCGACGGTCAGCGGGAAGAAGTCCTGCCCGGCCTTGGCCTCGGTGCGGGCAACGACGGTGGCCAGCACCACGGTGCCTTCGATGTCGACGACCACAGCGCCGGACGACTGGCGGGCGATCTCGCCGGTTTCCATCGTGACCTGGTGCTGACCCCAGGTGAAGGTCTTGGTGACTTTATTGAACAGGCTCATGAATTGTCTCCGTTGGGATGGATGTCAAACGCGGCGCACTCGCGGCGGCGGCGTAGGGGGGGACAGGGAGGACGGGGGGACAGATAGCGGTGTGGCGTCGCGGGCGGGATGCCATTCCAGTGAGGTCCGGGGACTCAGGACACCGTTGGAATGACACAGCACTGCCGGTGCGGGCCGGACGCTCCAGACAAGAAAACGTCCAAAAAACAAAGAGCCTGCGCTGGAGGTGACCAGACAGGCTCTTGTGTTCACCGGGTGATTACTTGCGCAGGCCGAGCTTGGCGATGATCGCGGTGTAACGCTCGGGCGCCTTGCCCTTCAGGTAGTCGAGCAGCTTGCGGCGGCGGCTGACCATGCGCAGCAGGCCACGGCGGCCGTGGTGGTCCTTCAAGTGGGTCTTGAAGTGGGGCGTCAGGTCATTGATGCGCGCGGTCAGCAGCGCAACTTGAACTTCAGGCGATCCGGTGTCGCCGGTGCCGCGCGCATTGCTGGCGACGGTCTCGGCCCGGTGGGCTTTGTCTACGGACATGGTGTTTCCTTTGGGAATTGGAAGCCGCCATGCCCGAAAACCTCCGCGTTTGTGGAGGACTTCAGTGACGGTTTCCGGTTTATGACTTGCGGTCGCGGGTGAAACCAACCCACGCCGTGCTTGAATCGAACACTTTGAACCACGCATCCGGAAAAACCGAGCTGGATGCGCAAAACCTTCGGATTATAGCCTCAAGGCCTCGCGCAGCCGGGCCACACCGGCCACCAGCCGCGCCGTGTCCTGCGAGGCAAAGCACCAGCGCAGCCAGCCCTCGCCTTCATCACCAAACGCCGCGCCCGGCGCCAGGCCCAGGCCGACCTCGGCCACCAGGCGTTTTGCAAAGGCCAGCGAGTCGTCGGCGCCGGGCACCCGGAAAAACGCGTACATGCCGCCCAGCGGCGTGGCCGACTGCACACCGGGGATGGCAGCCAACAGCGGGCACAGCGCGTCGCGGCCGGCCTTCAACCGACCGATCAGCTGCGGCACAAATTCATCCGCCATCGCCAGCGCCGCCAGCCCGCCACGCTGCACAAACACCGGCGCGCAAGAGCTGTTGAACTCGACCAGCTTGCCCACCGCGTCGAGGTGCCCGGCCGGCAGCACCAGCCAGCCGAGGCGCCAGCCGGTCATCAAGAAACTCTTGGAAAAGCTGTGCACCACCACCAGCCGGTCGTCGGGCGCGGCGATGTCCAAAAAGCTGGGTGCGGCGCGCTGCGGCAGGCCGGCAGCGTCCAGCCCAAACCAGACCCGGTCGTAAACCTCGTCGGCGACGATCCAGGTGCCGGTGCGGCGGCAGTGCGTCAGCAGGGTCTGCTGCTCGCCCTGGGTCAAGGTCCAGCCGGTGGGGTTGTTGGGGGCGTTGAGCAGCAGCACGCGGGTGGTGGACGTCACCGCCGCCAACAGCCGCTGCAGGTCCAGCCGCCAGGCGCCCTGGGCGTCGGGTGCCAGGGCGACCCGGGTGATGCGCCCGCCCAGGATCTCGGGTTGCGCCGGCAGGTTGGGCCAGACGGGCACGACCACCACCACCTCATCGCCGGCATTGACCAGCAACTGCATCGCCGTCATCAGGGCGGTGACACCTGAGGAGGTGACGACGATGCGGTCCGGCCCCGGGTCGCCATGCAGCGCCGCGGTATAGCTTCGCAAGGCCTCGCGCAACTCGGCCAGGCCCAGGTTGTGGCTGTAAAAGGTCTCGCCCCGCATCAGCGAATCAGCGGCGGCGCGGCGCACCGGCTCGGGTGTGACCTCGTCGCTCTCGCCAAACCAGAAGGCCAGCACATCGCTGCGGCCCAGGCCGGCATTGGCCACTGCGCGGATCTTGCTGCCGGGCAGCCGGCGGATGGTGTCGCGCATGGGGGTGTTGCTCCTCAATCGGGCCGGATCATCCGGCATTCTGCGGGCCGCTCGACCTGGCCGGCCTCGAATCGCCGCACGGTGCGGAAGCCGAAGCCCGAGCCTTCGACCTCGTGGGCAATGCCGGGGGTACCGGCCCGGCCCATCACGCTGACGTAGAGCGGCTGCTGGAACTGGTGGTCGGCGGCGCGCATCCGTCCCTCGTGAAAGCCGGCCAAAGTGCCAAGCCGGGTGGTGTCGAGCTCGAGACCTTCCAGCGCCAGCGCCACGGCGACCGGGTCGGTGCTGCCGGCCCGCTCGATCGCCTGCACCAGCAGTTCGACCATCGCCTGCATGCGGGCATGCAAATAATCGTCACGCGGATCGGGGTAGCGCCGCTGAAAACCCGCCAGCAAGGCGTCCGCCGCCTTGCCGCCCACATTGGGATGCCATTCGGCCACCGCCAGTACCCGGCCCACGCCCGCCTCGCCCAGCACCGCCGGTACGCCCAGGGCGTTGCCGTAAAAGGTGTAGAACTTGGGTGTGCCGCCCAGCTCATGCACCGCTTTGACCAGCAGGGTCAGGTCGTTGCCCCAGTTGCCGGTGACCACCGCCTGCGCGCCGCTGGTCAGGATCTTGGAGGCGTAAGGCAAAAAATCCTTGACCCGGCCCATCGGGTGCAGCTCGTCGCCCACGGTGCGGATGTCGGGCCGGCGCGCCGTGATCATGGCGCGGGCCTGCCGGCTCACCTGCTGGCCAAAGCTGTAGTCCTGGCCGATCAGATAGACCTTGGACAGGCTGCGGTCGTCCTGCAAAACGTCCATCAGCGCGGCCAGCCGCATGTCGGCATCGGCATCGAAGCGGAAGTGCCAGAAGCTGCAGCGCTCACGCGTCAGCGCCGGGTCCACCGCCGAGTAGTTGAGGAACAGCGCGCGGGCTTGCGGCGCGCGCTCGTTGTGCTTGTTCAGCGCATCGAGCAGCACGTTGGCAATGGCCGAGCTGTTGCCCTGCAATACAAAACCGATCTGCTGGTCGAGCGCGCTGCGCAACACCGACAAGGCCTCGTCCGCCGCGCCCTTGCTGTCGAAGCGATGCAAGACCAGCCGGCGGGGCGCGCCGGGCAAGCGCACCCCGCCCCGGGCATTGACCCGCTCCACCGCCCACAACAGGTTGCGCCAGACGGCCTCGCCGGCATTGCCAAACGGGCCTGACAAGCCTTCGATCAAGGCCAGCCGGATCGGCTCGGGGTTGGCCGGCGGCGAGGTAAAGGGCGAGGGCCGGGCGCCAAGTCCGACCTGGGCCTGGGCGGGTAGCGGGTGAATCAGGCCCGCCACAGCGGCGGAGGCGGTAGCGGCGGCAGCCCGCAACAGGCGGCGACGGTCCAGCGGACGGGGCAAAGGGCTTGTTCGCATTCAGTCGAGTCAGTGAGCCCCAAAAAGCAAAAGGCCGCTGGATCGTCAGCGGCGGCTACGGGTCAACCCTGATTCTAGAAGCCCCGGCGGCGCCGGCTTGGCGGGCTCATGTCGCGCGGCGGGCCGGGATCGGCGTATCGATCTGGTCCAGCGGCCAGCGCGGCCGTACCTCGAAGCCGTAGTCCTGCGACGCCTGGGCCGCACCGCTTTGCAGCCGCATCGCCGCCGCCAACGCGATCATCGCGCCGTTGTCGGTGCACAAGTCCAGCTCGGGGTAGTGAACCCGCAGGCCGCGCCGGTGGGCCGCTTGATCGAGCTGGCGCCGCAACTCGGCATTGGCGCCTACGCCGCCCGAGACCACCAGCCGGTCCAGCCCGGTTTGCCGGAGCGCGGCCAATGACTTCTTTACCAGCACCTCGACGATGGCCGCCTGGGTGCTGGCGGCCAGATCGGCCAGTTGCTGCGGCGTGGGCGAAGCGCCCAGCTTGCGGTGCCGGGTGAGCACCGCCGTCTTGAGACCAGCAAACGAAAAGTCCAGGTTGCCGCTGTGCAGCAGCGGCCGCGGCAGCGGGTAGGCGTCCGCCCTGCCCTGCGTGGCCAGTGCGGCCAGCGCCGGCCCGCCCGGGTAACCCAGGCCAATCAGTTTGGCTGATTTGTCAAAGGCCTCGCCGGCAGCGTCGTCGATGCTTTCGCCCAGCAGCGCGTAGCGGCCCACCGCGTCCACCCGCATCAACTGGGTGTGGCCACCCGAAACCAGCAGCGCGACAAACGGGAACTCGGGTGGGTCGGCTGATAAAAACGGCGACAGCAGATGGCCCTCCAGATGGTGTACGCCCAGCACCGGCTTGCCCAGCGCGGCGGCCAGTGCGCAGGCCACGCCCGCGCCCACCAGCAACGCGCCGGCCAGGCCGGGGCCGCGGGTAAAGGCCACCACGTCCACCTCGGCCAGCGTGGCACCGGCTGCCACCAGCACCTCGCGTGTCAAGGGCAGCGCGCGCCGGATGTGGTCGCGCGAGGCCAGTTCAGGCACCACGCCGCCATAGGCCGCGTGCATCTGCACCTGGCTGTAGAGCGCATGGGCGCGCAGCAGCGGCACGCCGACCGGCCGGGTGCTGACCAGCGCCACGCCGGTTTCGTCGCACGAAGACTCAAAACCCAGTACGTTCATCGGCCGGCAGTGTAGGGGCCGCCCTGGCAGCACCAACCCTCACAAACCCAACGCACGCGCAGCGCCAGCCCAGGCAAGGCTCGGCCAACGGGCGCGTCACATGCCGGTGCGCACGCACTGATTTGCACCCGCTGCGGCGTTAAAGCAGGCGCCTTTGGTGCGTTGCAGCATTCAAAACAGTGCATAAAAAGTGCGTGACCGGGCCATCACCATCCGCACAAACCCTGGCACGGCCTTTGCTCAGTCTTGGGCGTAGGTCAACGGCGACCTTCCACATTCAGTCCGCTCAGCGCCAGTCATTTGGCCCCGACCGGGCACAGGACGACGGCGTCCCCACCTCCGGCTCACAGCAGAGCTTCTCGGTGCGGGCGCCTTTTGTTTTTTTGACTTGCGCGAAAGCCCCTGCCATGCCCCACCTGCCCGCCCCCCTCAACCCTGAAACCTCGCTGACTACCGGGTCCAGCGTCGACCTTGGCCGCCGCGGTCTGATCCGGGCGGCTGCCGCCACCGGCGTGGCCGCCGCGTCCTGCCTGATCCCGGGCCTGCAAGCGGCCGTTTATGCCGCAGGATCGGACAAGCCCGAAAAGGAGGAGGTACGCATCGGCTTCATCCCGCTGACCGACTGCGCCAGCGTGGTGATGGCCTCGGTGCTGGGCTTCGACAAGAAGTACGGCGTCAAGATCGTCCCGACCAAGGAGGCCAGCTGGGCCGGCGTGCGCGACAAGCTGGTCAACGGCGAATTGGACATGGCGCATGTGCTGTACGGCCTGGTCTACGGCGTGCACCTGGGTGTGGGCGGCGCCAAGAAGGACATGGCCGTGCTGATGACGCTCAACAACAACGGTCAGGCGATCACCCTGTCCAAGAAGCTGGCCGAAAAAATGTCCACCCATGCAGGCGCGGTGGACGGTGCCGGCCTGGCCAAGCTGATGGCCGCCGACAAGCGGGAATACACCTTTGCCCAGACCTTCCCGACCGGCACCCACGCGATGTGGCTGAACTACTGGCTGGCGGCCAACGGCATCAACCCGATCAAGGACGCCAAGGTCATCACCGTGCCGCCGCCGCAGATGGTGGCCAACATGCGGGTGGGCAACATGGACGGCTTTTGCGTCGGTGAGCCCTGGAACCACCGCGCCATCATGGACGGCATCGGCGTTACTGCGATCACCAGCCAGGACATCTGGAAGGACCACCCCGAGAAGGTGCTGGGCACCACGCTTGAGTTTGTCAAGAAGTACCCCAACACCTCGCGCGCCGTGGTGATGGCGATCCTGGAGGCCAGCCAATGGATAGACGCCAGCCTGCAGAACAAGCTGAAGATGGCCGAGACCATCGCCGACAAGAGCTACGTCAACACCAGCGTGGACGCGATCAACCAGCGCATCCTGGGCCGTTACCAAAACGGCCTGGGCAAGACCTGGGACGACGCCAACCACATGAAGTTCTTCAATGACGGCGCGGTGAACTTTCCGTACCTGTCGGACGGCATGTGGTTCCTGACCCAGCACAAGCGCTGGGGCCTGCTCAAGGACCACCCCGACTACCTGGCGGTGGCCAAGCAGATCAACCAGATCGACCTGTACAAGCAGGCCGCCTCGGCGCTGAAGGTCAGCGTGCCCAAGGACGTGCTGCGCAACAGCAAGCTGATGGACGGCGTGGTCTGGGACGGCAAAGACCCGGCCAAGTACGCCGACAGCTTCAAGATCAAGGCCTGACGGCGAGGCATCAGCGCAGCCGTTTCAGCAGCCTGAGCCGCCTCAGCCGTCTCAGCCGATTCAGCCGCTCGCGCCAAGCCAGCCGCCCACCCCGCACCCGCATCCCCAGGAGCCCCGCATGGTCAGTGCCGTCTTTCACTCCCCGCTGGACGCCAGCGCCGACGCCGCTGCCGCCGGCCGCGTCAACGCACCGGCCAAGCCAGCTGCTGACACGGTGCCAGCCGTTGCCAGGACCAAGCCGGCCAAGCCGCCACGCCAGCCCATCGACTGGCGTGAGGTTTGGCTCAAGCTGCTGCCGCCGGTGATCGGCATGGCGGTGTTGGTCGGGATCTGGGCATTGCTGACGATCAAGGGCAGCGCGTTTCCGACCCCCGGCGAGACGCTGGATGCCGCGATCAAGCTGTTTGCCGATCCGTTCTACATCAACGGGCCGAACGACCAGGGCATCGGCTGGAACATCCTGTTCTCGCTGCAGCGGGTGGCGGTGGGCTTCGGCCTGGCCGCGCTGGTCGGCATTCCGCTGGGCTTCATCATCGGCCGATTCGAGTTTTTCAACCGCATGTTCTCGCCGCTGATCAGCCTGCTCAAGCCGGTCTCGCCGCTGGCCTGGCTGCCGATCGGCCTGCTGGTGTTCAAGAGCGCCAACCCGGCGGCGATATGGACCATCTTCATCTGCTCGATCTGGCCGATGGTGGTCAACACGGCAGTCGGTGTGCAACGGGTACCGGCCGACTACCTGAACGTGGCCCGGGTACTTGCCTTGAGCGAGTGGAAGATCATCACCCGCATCCTGTTCCCGGCGGTGCTGCCCTACATGCTGACCGGCGTACGCCTGTCGGTCGGCACCGCCTGGCTGGTGATCGTGGCGGCCGAGATGCTGACCGGTGGCGTCGGCATCGGCTTCTGGGTCTGGGACGAGTGGAACAACCTCAATGTCAAGCACATCATCATCGCGATCTTTGTCATCGGCATCGTCGGCCTGCTGCTGGAGCAAGCGCTGATGGCGGTGGCCAAGCGCTTCTCGTTTGATGACTGAAACACGCGACCAAAACCTCTCAGCCCGTCAGGAGCCCCAAGCCATGAACAAGTTCATCGATGTCCAGAACGCCGAGATGGTGTTCTCGACCCAAAAGGGGCGCTTTCACGCCCTGCGCGAGATCAACCTCGGCGTGGCCAAGGGCGAGTTCGTCACCCTGATCGGCCACTCGGGCTGCGGCAAGAGCACGCTGCTCAACCTGATCGCCGGCCTGACCCTGCCGACGGCCGGCGTGCTGCTGTGCGACAACCGCGAGATCGCCGCGCCCGGCCCCGAGCGTGGCGTGGTGTTCCAGAACCATTCGCTGCTGCCCTGGCTGACCTGCTTCGAGAATGTGCACCTGGCGGTCGAGCGGGTGTTTGGCGCGACCGAGTCCAAGGCCCAGCAGGCGGCACGCACCGAGGCCGCGTTGGCGCTGGTGGGTATGGACCACGCACTGGCCAAGCGCCCACACGAAATCTCCGGCGGCATGAAGCAACGTGTCGGCATCGCCCGGGCGCTGGCGATGGAGCCCAAGGTGCTGCTGATGGACGAGCCCTTCGGCGCACTCGATGCACTGACCCGCGCCCACCTGCAGGACGAGTTGCTCAAGATCGTGGCGCGCACCCAGCGCACGGTGGTGATGGTGACGCACGACGTGGACGAGGCGGTGCTGCTGTCGGACCGCATCGTGATGATGACCAACGGGCCGGCCGCGACTATCGGCGAGATCCTGCGTGTAGACATCCCGCGGCCGCGTAACCGAGTGGAACTGGCCGAGGATTCACGCTACGTGCACTGCCGCAAAGAGGTGCTGGACTTTCTCTACACCCGGCACGGCCACGTCGAGCGGGCGGCCTGAGCAGGACTTGATCGGGCGGCGCTGGCGCTGGGCGCTGGGCGCCTGGCGCTGGCCCGGCCGGCCCGTCCTGGCCAGTCGCCGCAGCGCAGGTCGCCGCTGCGACAAGCCTGGTGGCGGGTGCTCGCCACAATCCCGAGCATGGGAACCCTGTACCTCGTACGCCACGGCCAAGCTTCGTTCGGCAGCGACAACTACGACCAGCTCAGCCCCTTGGGCGCACGCCAGTGCCAGCGCCTGGGCGAGTACTTTGCCAGCAAGGGCCGGCGCTTTGATGCGGTGATCACCGGCACGCTGCTGCGCCAGACCCAGAGTCTGGACGCCATCGCCGCCGGTCTGGGGTGTGGTCTGGACAGCGGCCGAGCCGCGCCATTGCCCACCACCCTGCAATTGCCCGGCCTGAACGAGTACGACAGCCACGCCGTGATCGCCGCCGTGCACCCCGAGCCGCTGGCAAGGCCCGACACGCCCGAGTTGTACAAGCACCACTTTGGCCTGCTGCGCAAGGGCCTGGCGTGCTGGATGGCCGGCAGCACCCAGCCGGTGGGCATGCCCAGCTACGCCGACTTTGTGGGCGGCATCCGCGACGCGCTGGACCAGGTGCGCAGCAGCGGCCACGCCGAGGTGCTGATGGTCAGCAGCGGCGGGCCGATCTCCACCGCCGTTGGCCACGTACTGGGCACGGCGCCCGAGGTGACGATCGAGCTGAACATGCGCATCCGCAACAGCGCGGTCACCGAGTTTGTCTTCAACCCCAAGCGCCACATGCTGTTGAGCTACAACGTGCTGCCGCATCTGGATGCAGAAGGGTATGCGGACTGGGTGACCTACGCCTGAAACGGGTGTGCCGAACGGCTGGGATCGGCGCTCAGCGGTCGCCTGTCAGGTTGCGGCAGACCATCGGGCGGAACCCGCTGGCGCCATCTGCTGGGGTCTGAATTTGCGCCGACTGATGCTTTCCGGGCGCAAGGGGCCAGGCCACACTGGAGGCGCTTCACAGTGTTGCCGTGCCGGCAGTGCGTGAGGCAACCAGTCACCCCACACTTGACGCAAGGCCCGAAAGAACACCATGACTCAGAAACTGGCCGACAAGGTCGCCCTTGTCACCGGGGGCACCAGCGGCATCGGCCTGGCCACCGCCAAGCGTTTTGTCGCCGAAGGCGCCCATGTGTTCATTACCGGCCAGCGCCAAGCCGAACTCGACGCCGCAGCCGAAGCGCTCGGTGCCTCGGCAACGGCTTTCAGCGTCTACAACGCCAGCAAGGCGGCAGTGCGCAGCTTTGCCCGCAACGGGATCCTGGACTTGAAGGGCACCGAGATTCGCATCAATGCCATCAGCCCTGGCGTCGTGCCGACACCGGCCTATGCGCTGCTGGGGCTGAGCCCACAGCAGATCCGGAGTTTTGTGGATGTCCAGTTGCAGACCATTCCGCTGGGCAGGGTCGGCACGCCGGATGAGATCGCCAAGGCAGTGGTGTTCCTGGCATCGGATGACAGCAGTTTTGTCAACGGCATCGAGCTCTTTGTCGATGGCGGCATGGCGCAGATCTAGTCGCTTGAGCATCGCTACTGCCCTCACAGGACTGAACATGAGCCCACTGCGCTACTTTTTGATGGTCTTCTGGAGCTTCTTCGGCATCCGACGCAGCGCCGGTGCGCGCGAAGAATTGCTCGCGGCCCGACCCATCCCGCTGCTGCTGGTCGCGCTGGTGACGGTCGCGGCTTTTGTGGCCTTTCTGGTCATGGTGGCGACTTTCGCCGTCAGCCGGCTCAGCTGATGTTGCATGGCATCTTCATCATGTGTGCTGCGCTGGGATGGCCTGCTGCGCTGCTGGCGGCTGAGCCCGGAGCCACCCGCATCGACACCGAGGCGATGGCGCCCCGAATGCAAGCTTGCGTGGCCTGTCATGGCGATAAAGGCCGCGCCAGCCGAGAGGGCTACCTGCCGCGCATTGCCGGCAAGCCTGCGGGCTACCTCTACCAGCAGCTGCTCAACTTCCGGGACGGCCGCCGCAGCAACAGCACGATGGCCGGCCTGCTGGCGCACCAACGCGACGCCTACCTGCACGAGATGGCTGGCTACTTTGCCGCACTGGACCTGCCGCAGGCTGCCGTACCGGCAACACCGGTGGCGCCGGCCTTGCTGGCCCGTGGCGCGCTGCTGGCGCGCCACGGCGACCCGGACCGCAGTCTGCCCGCCTGCAGCGCCTGCCACGGCAGCGCGCTGGGCGGCACGCTGCCGGCAGTGCCCGGTCTGCTGGGCCTGCCACGCGACTACCTGATCGCCCAGCTGGGCGCCTGGCAAACTGGCCAGCGCCGCGCCACCGCACCCGACTGCATGGCCGAGATTGCCCGCCGGCTGGGCCCCGGTGACGCCAGCGCGGTGGCCAGCTGGCTCGCGGCCCAGCCGGTGCCTGCCGGCCTGGCGCCGGCCGTGCTGGCATCTGGCCCAGCCGCCAGCCGGGCACCGCTGGCCTGCGGCAGCGTGGACCATCCACCACCATGAACCGCATCATCAAAGGGTTGGCCACCAGCGTCGTGGCCCTGGCCGTGCTGGCCGCCGTCGTGGCTTGGCGCAATTTGCAGGGTGAAGAACCCCTGCTGCCCGACCCACCGGCCGCAGTGACCGGTGACCCCCATGCCGCCGCGCGTGCCACGTCGAGCACCCTCGCCCTGGGCGCCTACCTGGCGCGGGCCGGCAACTGCGCGGCCTGCCACACCGCCCAGGGCGGCGCGGCCTACGCCGGCGGCCGCGCCATCGCCACGCCCTTCGGCAATGTGTATGCCGGCAACCTCACGCCCGATGCCGACACCGGCCTGGGGCGCTGGAGCGCGGCCGAGTTCCGGCGTGCGCTGCGCCATGGGCGGGCGCGTGACGGCCGGCTGCTGGTCCCGGCATTTCCGTATCCGCAGTTCAGCCAGGTCACGACAGAGGACGCCAACGCGTTATGGGCATTTTTGCGCAGCCTGCCGCCGGTGGTGCAGGCCAACCGGCCGCATGCGTTGCGCTGGCCGTACAACAGCCAGGCTGCGCTGGCCGTCTGGCGGGCGCTGTACTTCAGCCCCGCGCCGTTTGTGCCCGATACGCAGCAGGCCGCCGACTGGAACCGCGGCGCCTACCTGGTCAACGGCCTGGGCCACTGCGCCGCCTGCCATGCCAGCCGCAATCTGTTGGGGGGTGCCGGCGACCTGGCCGATGCCGGCGCGGGCAGCAAGCTGGCCGCGCAACACTGGTACGCCCCGTCGCTGGCCGACCCCGCCGAGGCCGGCGTGTCGGGCTGGGCGACCGATGAAGTGGTGCAGTTGCTCAAGACCGGCATCACCGGTCGCGCCAGTGTCATGGGCCCCATGGCCGACGTGGTGGCTGGCAGTACCCAGTACCTGAGCGAGCCCGACCTGCGCGCGATGGCCCGCTACCTCTCGGCCCTGCCCGCGCCCGCGCCCGCAGCGCAGCCCTGGCGCGGCAGCCGGCCGGCCGACACCCTGACGCAAGGCGAAAAGCTCTACACCCGCCACTGTGCCGACTGCCACGGCGCCCAGGGCCAGGGCGCGCCCGGCATCTACCCGGCGCTGGCTGGCAACCGGGCAGTGACCATGGCCAATCCCGGCAACCTGGTGCTGGCTATCACCCGTGGCGGCTTTGCGCCCGCCACCGACGGCAACCCGCGGCCGTACGGCATGCCGGCGTTCGATCTGTCCCACGCCGAACTGGCCGCACTGGCCACCTGGCTGCGCGCGGCCTGGGGCCACCAGGCAAAGCCGGTGTCCGAGGTGGACGTGCTGCTGGCACGCTGAGCGGCACCGGTGGCCGGTCATCCGCCGATCGGCGCGACTTGAATCAGAGCCTGGCGGGCCGCTGCACGTCTTGATCGACCGCGGCGGTTTGAAGGGCCGCCAATATTGCAGCGGAATGTTCCCGGGCGCTTTCAGCAGCTACGGCATGCGCTCGTCGATGAGCCGCAAGGGCGACTGCCGGGACAATGCGCCGACTGAAAGCCTGTGGGGCAGCCTGAAGGTAGGCCGGCTGTACGGCAGAAGATTTGCCACCCAGCGGGAGGCGATGGACGAGGTGATCGACTGGCTGAC
>JBBQAH010000167.1:0-6046 GCA_038316145.1 Burkholderiales bacterium | reverse complement strand
GCACGGTCCATTGACCATCGACCACGGCCATCGCGTCCCGTGTGCTGCCAAAGGCATGGGCCATCAGGCGCAGCGAGTCTTCGGCTTCATGCTGGGCCGTCACGTCTTTGAGCGTGCCCAGCACCCGATCGGCATGGCCCTCGGCGTCCCGGCCCAGGGCCCGGCCGCGCAGCCGCAACCAGCGCAGCCGGCCATCGGTCGCGGCATCGGCCACGCGGAACGACAGGTCGATATCGGCGTGTGCGCCGCGCAAATGCAAACGCCAGGCCAATTGCAGGGCCGGCGCGTCGTCCGGGAAGACCAGGGCGATGAACTGCGCCATCGACATGCCGTCTGCGGTGCCGGGCAACAGTCCGTCGAGTGCGGACCCTTCCGCATCGGCATCGGCATCGGCATCAGTGTCGCCGTCGACGCGGTCGACAGCAAAGCGGTCGCTGGCCGCGTCGAACTCCCACACCCGCTCACCACTGGCCCACAAGGCCAGCTGCACCCGGCGCTCGGCCTGCCGCGCCGCGGTCAGGGCGTCGGTCTGCGCAGCGGCGGTGGCAAGGGCAGTCATCGGCAAACCCGGCCCGGACGGCAAATGGTGGTGGCGGATGGCATTGCGGGGGTGGGCAGAGTGGACAAGGGTGAGCAAGGGTGAGCAGCGCAAGGCTACCGCTGCCGCCCGGCAAACAAGCCGCGAAAAACGAGCAAAACGCCCAACTGCAATCGCCTTCAAGAAAAAGCACGGTCGTTCTATTTTTTAATGTTGCTGGTTAGAATTGAGGGTTGATGCCCGGATGCCGGGCCATCAGCCATCAGAACCAACAGGAACATCGGGATGACAGCGCAGGAAATCCTCAGTCAATACGGCCCGCGCGAGGCCATGGAATACGACGTGGTGATCGTCGGCGGTGGCCCCGGCGGCATGGCCACGGCCATCCGGCTCAAGCAACTGGCCGCAACCAGCGGGCAGGAGATCTCGGTGGTGGTGCTGGAAAAAGGCTCCGAGCCCGGCGCGCACATCCTCTCAGGCGCGGTGATGGACCCGATCGCGATCACCGAGCTGATCCCCAACTGGCGCGACCTGGGCGCTCCGCTGAACCAGCCCGTCACCGGCGACTTGCTGCTGACCCTGACCGAGGACGGCACCGCCACCATCCCCGACTGGCTGATGCCCGCCTGCTTTCACAACCACGGCAACTACGTCATCAGCCTGGGGGCGGTGGTCAAGTGGCTGGGCGAGCAGGCCGAGGCGCTGGGGGTCGAGGTGTTCCCGGGCTTTACCGGCGCCGAAGTGCTGTACGACGACCAGGGCGCGGTGCGCGGCGTGGCCACCGGCAACGTCGGCATCGGCAAGGACGGCGAGCCGGGCGACGGCTTCCAGCTGGGCATGGAGCTGGTGGGCAAATACACCGTCTTTGCCGAGGGCGCGCGGGGCCACCTCGGCAAGCAGCTGATCGCCAGGTACAAGCTCGACGAAGGCCGCGACCCCGCCACCTACGCGCTGGGCATCAAGGAGCTGTGGGAGATCCCGGCCGAGAAAGCCCAGCCCGGCCTGGTGCTGCACACCAGCGGCTGGCCGATCACCGACGTCAGTTTTGGCGGTGGATTTTTGTACCACCTCGAAGGCAACAAGGCCACGCTGGGTTATGTGCTGGGGCTGGACTACAAAAACCCCTGGATGAACCCGTTCGAGGAGATGCAGCGCTGGAAGACGCACCCGGCTATCCGCGCCCACATCGAAGGCGGCAAGCGCATCGGCTACGGCGCGCGCGCCATCAACAACGGCGGGCTGCAAAGCCTGCCCAAGCTGGTGTTCCCGGGCGGTGCGCTGATCGGCTGCGACGCCGGCATGATGAACGCCGCCCGCATCAAGGGCAGCCATGCCGCCATCAAGTCCGGCATGCTGGTGGCCGAGGCCGCCGCCGCACTGGCTGCCGGCCGCCACCACGACGAGCTGAGCGCCTACCCCGCCGCCTTCGAGCAAAGCTGGCTGCATGCCGAGCTGATGCAGACCCGCAACTTCAAGCCCTGGTTCAAGAAGGGCCAGACCGTCGGCACGCTGATGACCGGCATCGAGCAGTGGCTGATGCCCAAGCTGGGCCTGAAGGCACCGCCCTGGACGGTGCGCGGCGGCAAGGCCGACCACCTCTGCTTGCTGCCGGCGGCCGATTGCCCGCCGATCATCTACCCCAAGCCCGACAACGTGCTGACCTTCGACCGCCTCAGTTCGGTCTTCATCAGCAACACCAACCACGAAGAAAACCAACCGGCGCACCTGACGCTCAAGGACGCCAGCGTGCCGGTGGCGATCAACCTGGCGATGTACGGCGGGCCCGAGAGCCGCTACTGCCCGGCCGGCGTGTACGAGTTTGTCAAAAACGACGACAACACCGACCGCTTGCAGATCAACGCGCAGAACTGCGTGCACTGCAAGACCTGCGACATCAAGGACCCGACCCAGAACATCGTCTGGGTCACGCCTGAGGGCGGCGGCGGCCCCAACTACGCCGGCATGTAGGCGCGCCGGGCGCGGCGGACTCGGGGTGCCGAGAACAGCGCCACCAACGCGCCGCTGATGGCAGCTTGGGCACGGCGGCACCTGCCGACAATCGGGCCCCATCATGCAAGTGCTGCGGCTCAATGAGGTGTTGATGCGTGTGGTGGCGTGGCACAACCGCCACCCACTGGCGCGCCGCATCAACGCGTCCCAGGTGCACAGCATCGGTGAGGTGCTGCTGCCGTTTGCGGCGTCCAAGCCCGCTTTGGCGCCGCCGATGGCGCCCGCCGCCAATCGCCTGCCCGACGTGGCCGACTTGCTGGACCCACCGCAAGCCGGCACGCCATTGCTGCCGGACGGGATGCCGGACGCTGCGGCGCCAGCAACAACCGGCGCCGACGACGCCGATCTCGGGCCGAGCCCGACCGCCGTGGCGCCAGCCCCAACCACCCCTGAGGCCGCGGCCGGGTCCAGCCCCTTCATGCTGGCCGAGGACGATCTGGCGGCACGTTTGGCGGCCGATTTGCACGAAGCGGCAAATGCCCCTGCCGCGTCACCGGACCTGGCGCTGCCGCTCGAACCACAGGCCACACAGGCCATACAAGCAACACAGGCCACACAGGCCACACAGACCACACAGGCACCCCCGGCCACACCCGCGCCAACCCCGCAGGCGGCAGCGGCCGCCACCGCTGGCGCCACACCAACCCACCGACTCAAGCGCCTGCTGGCCGGACTGACAGGCCGCCAGCCCGGCATGCCCCGGCTGGCGGCCGCTTTCAGCCGGGACTTCATCTGGCCGATGAGCCCGCGCCGGGTGGCACGCTGGGCCCGTGGCCACGGCCAGCTGGAAGCGCTGGCGCCGGCCGACTGGCCCCGGCGCGTGGTGGAGACCGATGGCACGCTGTTGGCCGCAGCGCGCCAGCAGGGGCTGGCGCATTCGGTCGAGTTGCATGTGTTGACCGCCGCCATCGGCGTTGGCGACCGCCGGCTGCGGGTGCTGATGGACGCCCAAGGCGCCGTCATCGGCCCGCGTGCCTACAGCCGCCCGCGCCTGGCTGCAGCGGGCGGCCTGCTGGCCACGGCCCTGCTGGGCCTGGGGTGGACCACGCTGCTACCGCTGCTGCCTGACGCATCGGCAGTCCTGGCTGCGGCTGCTGCGGCCAGCGCGCCTGCGCCATCGGCATCCGCCAGCGCCGCCGCGTCAGCCGAGGCTGCAGCGGTGACGGCGGCAGCTGCACTGGCCGCGTCCAGCGCCCTGGGCGCCGCAACAACGTCAAGCGCGCCAGCGGGTGTGGCCGGCAACACGCAGCACGCCGACGCCGACGCCGCGGCATCGGCAAGCCCTGAAGCCACGGCGCCCGCCGCGCAGCCGGCTGAAATCCACGCAGCCAGCCCGGCCACTGCGGATAGGGCTGTCGCGACAGCACGCGGACTCGCAGTGGCCGCAACCCCGCCAGCGGACACACCGGTACCAGCGCCCGGCCCCACTTTGGAAGCCGCACGTGGCAGTGCGGCGCCGCTGGGTCGCATCCGCCCAGCCCTGTCGGACGAAGACAAGCAGGCCGCCCGCGCGCAGACCGCCGCGATGCGCGGCGACAAGGTCGATCCACCCAGGCCTGCAGCCGCGGCTACCGCCCTGCACACGGTCTATGCGGTGGTCACCCGCCCCAGCCCGCAGCGCGAGGTGGCCAGCGCCGGGCTGGTGGTGATGACCCGCGCCAGCGGCCGGCTGCCGCAGCCGGTGCCCGAGCACAGTGAGCTGATGCAGAACCAGGGCGCCTGGCGTGCCGCCTGGTGGCCGTTTGCCAGCCTGGCCGACGCCGAGCGTGCACGGGTGCTGCTGGCCGGCAAGGGCCTGAAGGTCGATGTGGTCGAGTTCTGAGTGCCCCCAAGGCGGCGGCAAAACGCCCGCCGCCGCCCCCCCGAGGGGGAGGAGTCCACTCGGGAGCGGCCCTGCGTTGACTCATAAGCGCCCCCAAGGCGGCGGCAAAACGCCCGCCGCCGCCCCCCCGAGGGGGAGGAGTCCACTCGGGAGCGGCCCTGCGTTGACTCAGGCGCTATCGCACAGGGCCACCGATCTGATCGGGTTCGAGCGTTGCTTCATCTGAGCGCTGCGTCAGGGCCATGGCACAGACTTCACAATCCAGGCCATGCCGATCGCGATTGCGCCCATCGCCCTGCGCCATGCCAGCGGGTTTCACGCCTGCCTGGATGTGGTGGCCCGCGAAAAGATGTTCCTGGCACAAATCGAGGCCTTGCCGCTCAGCCGCATCGAGGCCTTCATCCAGGACAACGTGGCCAACGACGCTGCCCAGTTTGTGGCGCTGGAGCGCCTGCGTGTGCAGTCGCTGTTGCAGCGCGACATGCCCACCGCCTGGCGCCTGCATGCGCCCGACTACCAACTGATCACGCCGTCCGGCGTCTCGTTTTCACGCGAGCGCTACCTGGGCATGATCGAAGCCGGCAGCCTGGTCTACCTGCAATGGCAGGCCGAGGCGATGCAGGTCAGGCAGCGCGGCACCATGGCGGTGGTGCGCTACCCGGCCACCTTGCAGCTGGAGTCGGGCAGCGCTTTCAGGTGCTGGCACACCGACACCTACGAGAAAACCGACGGCCAGTGGCAGGCGGTCTGGTCGCAGGCCACCACGATCCGGCCGGATTGACGGCCGGACCAACGGCCGCCAGCGGACGGTCTTTCAGCGGCCCAGCTCGCTCAAATAGGTATCGCGTGCCTGCAGCGCCGTGTCGGCAAAGTCCGAGAACAGCCCGTCGATGCCCAGGCGGTAGAACTGCAGGTACTCGGCCTTGGGGTCGCCCTTGTAGTCGGCGGCCAGCCGGCGCTGCTCGTTGCGGAAGGTGTAGGCGTGCACAAACAGCCCGGCCTTGTGCGCGTCCGCGATCAGCGTGGTCGGCGTCTGGGTGGTGGCGTCGTTGAGGTTGACCTTGCCGTCGCCGTTGATGTCCTTCAGGTTGCCGTTGGCGTCCACACTGCCCTTGACCGGCACGATGTAGGGCTTCCACGGGCCGATGCCATCGGCATAGAGCTTGATCTCGGCCAGGCCGGCCGGCGTGACCATGGCGCTGAACAAGCGCTTGTCGCCGGACTTGAACCAGTCGTACGGCCGGTCATACGGTGCGGCATACGTCAGGGTGCCGGCCTTCAGGTCGTAATCGTCGGCATCGATCAGCTGCACCAGGCGGGTGTTCAGGCCCTTGCTGCGCATCTCCTTCAGGCTGCCCGGCTCGAAGCTCTGCACAAAGATCGGCGCGGTCTTGCTGTTCCAGCCTGCGGCGTTGATCAGCGCGATGAGCTTGTCTTCGAGCGGCAAGCCCAGGTCGCGGTGGTAGGTGGGGTTCTTGGTCTCGGGGTAGACCGCGATGCTGCGGCCCAGCTTGGTCGACTGTGCCTTGACCAGATCGATCAGCTCCTGGAACGTGACCACCTTGTACAGGCCGTTGTACTGCTGCGGCCGCTCGGCGTCGGTCGAGATGCCGCCCAGCGTCTTGATCTCGGCCAGGGTGAAGTCATGCGCAAACCAGCCGGTCTGCTTCTCGCCG
>JBBQAH010000454.1:0-2925 GCA_038316145.1 Burkholderiales bacterium | reverse complement strand
GGAGATAATCATTTACTCCCGGTAAACATTAAACATTTCCGAATTATTTCCCGGTAAACTTTCCGGTTTATTTCCCGGTAAAACTGCGTTTGACAAATTGGAGGACGAAAGGGCTTTTCGGGGCGGGGATGTGAAAATGTGAAAGTTAACCGGGGAGAAATTCAGAAATGGAAAAGTTTACCGGGAAGTAATTCAGAAAGTTTACCGGGAAGTAATTCGGAAAAGAAAATTTTTTACCGGGAAATAATGTTTACCGGGAGTAAATGATTATCTCCCGGTAAATTAACCGGGAAAGAAATCGAAAATGTTTTGAACCAAACCGCGCTCCATAGCGACTGAGTAAGGAAGTGCGGTAGCCTCTGTCTTGACGGAAGAAGCTTGTCCGAGAACAGAGACATACTGCACGACGCAGTCGACTTTGGTAGTTATTATTTACGTATTAAACTGTGCTGCTGCGTGTTCAAGCGCCCAGCGTCGAAGTGAGTGGAGACTGCCGGAGACTGAAATTTGCTGAGGGCCTGTGTCGGCATGTGGAGGAGAGAGAAAACTCTTCTGTGTGAAGAAACATCGCACCTTTCGCCGTACCTGGCTTGCCAGGACACGCCCCTTGTCTCAAGCCAAACCGTGTCTCAACTCATCCGGTTTACTTTGTATGCCTCTAGTAGGCGCAAATGCAGATGTCGTACGGGTAAAGTCATATGCTGAATATGTACAACAAAGTACCGTATGGCAGTGAAACTGCTACAGAAAATTATTGTGTCAAAATAAGAAAACTTTATTATGTTTTTAAATGTGATGTTAGATTGTAATATCGGTCTGTAATATTGTAATGTGGTTATACTGACCAAACCTCCCCCATTTGAGAAAAACGGCTTCCATTCCATTTCCATTTTGCCAAAAATTTCCATAAAATGGGAATGGAAAATTTCCCATTTTACGAAAATCCCACCCATTTCAAATTCATTTTTCATTTCTCATCCATTTTACAAAAGTCCCATTACCATTAATATATTTCACTGCACTGTATAAGCTATAGAAATCGGTATGTCAAAATCGATCAATCTGGACAGAATCAACAAATAACGTGACCGAATCAACAATTTTCCGCACTTGATGACCCATATTCGACAGTTTTCTATCAAATTTAACGATTTTTTAAAAAAAATTAAGAAAAAAACACCAATAATCATCAAAATCCCATACATTTTTAGGGATTTCCCATTACACCCATTTCAAAAAAATCCCACCCATTTCCATCCATTTCTCTCCCCTCCCAGCCATTGCCCATTCCATTAGAAAATGGGAAATGGGATGGAAAATGGGGCCCATTGGCCCATCCCGTTTAAATGGGGAAGGTCTGATACTGACCCTCCGTTGCTTATCTAACGGATACAGTAGCCCTTCTCATAAGTTGTCGGTCTCTTTTCTGCCGCGTTTCTGTCTGGATAAAAGATCATCTTCCGTATTTTTTTCAATTTTTTCCCTGCACAAAAGTATGAAAGCGGACTGCCTTAATAGCTTCATCCAGAAAGAAACACAGCCCAAAAACCGACACATTGTCAAAGGGGCCACTATACATAGCTACTGTACTGTATCTCCGTTTTTATGACACTGACCTTGCTTTTGAGAAGGTCGAAGACGGTTGACGAGTTCACTTTCCCGCTGGTCAACTTGTCGTACATCTCCTTGATGAATGCTACTCTTCCCGAGCAAGAGAAGAAAACAGCATCAAAAACATATCCCGCGCCAAAATGTATTTCTTGTGCTTGGTTAGTTTGGTTGGCTTCACGAACCCGGTGAAAGCTTCAGCGGCTGAACGAGATCCATAAATCCCCTTTCCCAACTGTACCAGAACTCGATGCGAGATGGTGGCGGGACCAGCATTGATGCATTTCCGGATGAATTCGAGGATGTGGGCAGTTCCGGGTAGATAAAGTTGCCGTTTCCCTGCGCGAGTCCCGCAATGACCGCAACGACGAGGCAAATGAGCAACGCGCCCGCGCGTTGTAATGATACCGCCATACTCCCGAGAAGCTCACAGAGCGTTGTTTAAAGGTCAAATGCGGAGCAATCTTGATAGCAAATTACTTTTATAAACTATTACAACGAAATGAAAACGATGACTCCAATGGCATGCAACGCGCTGGGTATATCTCCTACCAGAACCTAGTTGCATCCGGTTGAGCAAACATCGGGTAATAGTTAACAGTAATCACACATTTATCGTACGTGGGACTGTACAGGCAAGGCATTATTTGGTTTTCCAGCTCATGTGCGGGGTCTAAAAGCGAACATGACATGGTTTAGGCGATGTTTCTGGGTACCTTATCGCGTGTTTCGGTGATAATTCCTTCCGGATAGCATATGGATCAAACATTACACAAAAATGACGCATTTTATAACTGTTTGATAAGGCTGCATTGTACTTGTTCGGGGTGGTTATTAAAAGTGTGGTCTCGCGCAGCAGAATTCCGGCCATTGTCTACCTGCGATACGAACATTTGCAACTTGAATACGTGTGCATAAATGTGTAATCAGGACGTGACCTTCGAACAATCAAAATAACAATGCACGTTTACGGACATATCGGAGACCCGTACATAACTGGCTTTCGAAAGATGCAAAATATCGCATAGAGGACGGTACATCAAACGGGATTGTTTTTTGAGTAAAATAATGTTTTCTTAGATTGAAGCTACGGCGGTGAATTAATTGCTACCTTCAATGGATCTCCGCAGTGATAATTTCACTAATTTTAACATGAACAATGTGTGTTCTATTCATTCTTGTTTTGTACCTTGTCCATAAATCAACTGTCTTGTATAGAGTACAGGTGTAGTATCATAGATATGCAATTAAAAGTATTCAATATATGTTGACTCCCCAAATTTACGATTGTACATATAGCAGATGCATTAGACAGTC
>JBBQAH010000467.1:0-3437 GCA_038316145.1 Burkholderiales bacterium | reverse complement strand
AACTCGCACTTCATGGGCTTCTTCAATTTCTTCGATTTCTTATTGATCGATTATTATAAGTTTTGGGTGAATTAGTTGAGAAGTGCAACAGTTATTGATGGGCGGAATTAGGTTCCAAAAGGGGGGTGGGCGGAATTAAGTGCCAGCCCTTGTAGTTTGTTCTAGTGGCATTCGTGGTTCGTGATTATTATCATTACTGTTCCCTGCATGATACCGCATTACACATCCATAATTGTCGTTTGTGACGTGATCTTTCACCAAATTCCGCTACAGTAAAGTATTACCATTACTGGTACAGTGTAATATTTTTCAACCGGAACAATAGCTTCATCCAATATACCTACAAATAGATTCAATATCCAAAACAATTAAGGATACTAAAAAATGTCAAAATTAAAACTTGGCATTGTTGTTGGCCCACTGAGCACGTGCCGGAATCGCCTCCACCACGTCCCAGTGCTCGGCGAGTTTCCCATTCTCCAGGCGGAACATATCGTAAAACCCGGTCAAATTGCCCGCCAGGGTGCCCTCACTGGCCACCAGGACGAAATCGCCCTCGCCCAGGGTCAAGCGAACACGATTGTACGTGACGGTGAGGTTGGCGGCGTTGCGAGCCTCCACGGCCGCCACCAGGCCGCTCACTCCGTCCGCCGCGCCGGGATTGTGCTGGATGAATTCGCCGCATTGAAAGTACTGCGCCAGTCGGTCCAGCTTGCCATCCCGTAGGATATCGTTGACAAATGCCTTGGCGATGGCCTTGTTGGCGTTGGTTTCGGCCAGGGTCAATTTCCTTGGCTCTGCCGGGCCGTCCGTCATTGTCCGCCCGCTGGGGTTCACGCCGGCCGGCTTCACCTGTAGATTGTCCCAGTGTTCCACGACGAGGCCGTCGACAAATCGGTATACGTCGAAGGCGATTTTCGGCACACCTACGTGGTATTCATTGTGGGCCACCACCTGCAAAGTGCCAGTAACATCCATAAATTTAACATATCACAATCAGTTCATGAGCTTACCAATGAATCGGTCAATCAATCGATGGATCGATCAATCAATTAATCAGTTAATCAAGGAATCAGTCAATCAAGCATTAATCAATCCATGAATTAGTGAATGGGTCAATCAATCAATCAATAGAATAATCAAAGACTCGAGCCATTATAACATAAAAAAACCAATGTCAATTCATTAATCAATCAACCCATTAGCACATATGATGAATAACGAATATTTGTGATGAATTTGTCGATTTAGCAGTCGTTGAATGGTACCAAGATCTGACAATGGTCTGTATCGATGCACCCGCACTGAAATTCAGTCCAATGTAATTAAATCACTTTACTGCATCCGTTACAAATGCAGAATTTGGCGCCTTCACACACGTGGGACTTCTAATTCCTTATCTACTGTACAACATTATTAATTTGTACAACTTCATGGTCCATTGATTCGTTGATTCTGTAGGTTTTTTTTTTGACAATTCTGAACATTCCCCGGGGAAACAAAATCTCATGTTTCTACCGTATCAAAAAATCAATCATTGAAACTTGAAATAAAGACTGTTCACAACGTTTTACATTGTAGAAAAGCAATGATACGTTCTGATATGTGAAATCGCCCAATTTATTATGGCTGAACTAGATGTGATTGTAGTGGATTCCGTCTACTGAAATTATACACGGTATTAATATCAGTACGGATGATGACTCTAATTCATTGTGCGTTGACAATGATCGACTTACAAAGTCACCGTCCTGGAACACACGATGGGTAATAATGCTGGCATTAGCGGGAATGTATGGCAATATAGACAGAATGCCTTGTTTTGTGTCGCCCGCACCGAGATTGTGCTGGATGTAAGTGTCGGCCATGACGCGAAATCCGGGAGCTTCTGGGTTGCGGGTCAGCGTGGCTTGGAGAAGGTCACGAATTTGTTGATTTTCCCGCCGGACTGACCACCTACGTACAAACAGGTATTTTGTGGTAATAAGAGAAGCGTTTCGGATTGATTTTACGTTGTAATAGTATAATCAATATTAATCTTGCGAGGATAAATTTCCATTTAAAAACGGAACCGTGAAGCATTCGAAGGATATACATAAACTTACAGACTTGGGTTTTCGCGGTCATGTTTACTGGAGAACTTCTGGAAGAAACAAAGAAAAACGCACTATTGTAGAGAAGCCACAAGTCAGGAAGGTAAACAGCCACTACATGTGCTGTTTATGGATGAAATATATGGAGAATATCGTCAAACTGGGTTTTATCATAAAAAATTATAGAAATGGAACTATTAATGGCCGAAATGGTCTACTTACAAGGTTAACTCAGCAAAGGATAGCATCAGCAGAGATATAATTAGAACCATCCTGGCCGGTTATGTAGATCTTTTGCGTAATATTTACTAAGCTATCTGTTATGTATCAAACAAGTCACAGTTGGTAATACGAAACCCTGTATGCACCGTAGCAGTATACGTAATGTTAAGAGATTAAACACGTGTATTACAGTACGTACTGTATATATATAAGCAAACCAAAAACAGAAAAGGTACGACAACATTAAGTCCCTGAAAATACCAAAGCACCGGTAGTTTTGCGCTGATGAATTAATTCGACTGTTCGGGATTCGGCAAATAAGTCGCCGTTCTTGCGGTCAGTCGGCGTGACAGTTTAAAAACTCGTCATATCATATCTACATACAGTAATAACAAGGAAGCGGGGAAACTATAACAGCATTATCAATCGTATGTACGCTACAGTAGGTAAACTTCACAGTAAGGGAAGATAAACATATTACGTAATCAAAGAGAGAGGAGGGGCTCTTTTACCGTTTGCTTACGCTAATGTTATAGGGTCCAGTTGATTGATTGATTGTTGATTACGATGGGGGTGGGGGTCCGAAAATCTCATTTTTCTGATTACGTAATATGTTTATCTTCCCCAGGGGTCTTAGACCCCTGACGTGTTGGATTTTCGTGATATATAGATATGTAACGTACTTGTCCTGTAAATGCTGATTCAGGTAAGTTCAAAGTGACGCACAGTAAGTTATGCGCTGTGACTAAGAAGCAAATGGTGTATCCACGGAGTTCGACTTTGTAAATTCAAGCCCAGCATGCGATAGAATATTCAATTTCCCTCACACATTTCGATTTACAGGCATTACCATTCACTTTTAGGTGGATGAAAACGGGAACAAAGAGTGACAATTGATTCAAAAAATTAATAGTAGGCTGGACAATGATTGATTGCTTGATTTAGACCCACCCCATTAACGGTTCACCATTTAGCCTATTGCTTCATTCATTGATTATCTTCACAGTATGGCCAACTGCAGCCGCAATAAACCAATCAAAGGAAAAATCTTATTTAACAACGAAATACCGCCACAGTACGAAGGTGATAGGAAATTTTCATTAGGAAGACCGTTTTGAAAAA
>JBBQAH010000348.1:0-2818 GCA_038316145.1 Burkholderiales bacterium | reverse complement strand
CCACAGCAACTCGTCGCGCCCCTGGTGGACGTAGAAGACGGGCTTGTCGGCCATGGCAAACGCCTGCTGGGCGGCCATCGCCATAGGCTTGGTGCCGCCGGTCACGTTCAAGGCGACCGAGCATGCATCCCCCTGCTTGTCGAGCCAAGCGACGAGCCGGTCGCATACGCCCGGCATGTCCCAGGCGTCCGCAATGTCGACCTGCTCGACGGCAATGCCTCGCTGCCGCACGACATCGGCCAACCATGCCGCGCGCTCACGCATGTCCGTCGATACCAGCAACACCACGCGCCGTGGCGCGAATGCCGGGTCGAGCAGCGGCGTCAGGTTTGGCGTGGCTTGCGCCGACACCAGGCAGACTTGCACATCGGCGCGGTGATGCGCCGCGCCGATCGATTGCGCGTGGCTGGTCATGCAACGTCCTCCAAGTGATAACGGCCGAGGCCAAAGGTGGTGTTCTTGCCGACATGCAGCCACTGCCCCAGGTGCAACAGCGGCCAGAAGGGGGCCAGATCACCACGCAAGGTCCAGCGGCCGACGACGCCGCCCAGCACCATGCGCTGCTGCTGGCGGCTGGAGTTGCGCTGCCAATCGCGCCACACCAGTTGGTGCTCGCCGGTGATGGTGCTGGCGTGGGCGTTGAGCGCGGCAAAGTCGACGTCCAGCGTGCTGCCGAGTTGCAGCTCAACCAGTTGCGCGGTGCGGCGCAGCAAGGCCATCAGCAGATCGCGCGGGGTCAGTTGGGCGGCGCCCAGGATTTGGCCACCTTGCTGCAACCGCAACGGGGTGCTGAAGTGCAGGGTGACGCTGGCGGGCGCGGCCTCTGGTGGCGGCAGAACCAGTGTCTGCGGGTGCGGGCGCAGCGCCCACCGGTCTGCGCTGGTGGCGTTACTGTCACTGCCGCTGTCACTGCCACCCATCAGCAAGGGCTCGACATCGCCTTCGAGCCAAAGCTGCGCCAGTCTGGCCCTGCCTTGCTGCGGCCCCAGGCCGCGCTGCAGGGCATGGCGCCAGGCCAGCAGCAGCAGCGGCATCTGCTGCAGCGCCGGGCCGATCAGCACGCTGTCAAAGCTCAACGTACTGCCGGCTGGGTAGCTGCTTTCGCCCCAGGGCGGCGGCTCGACAACAAAGGGCTGCGGGATGTTGCTGAGCTTGCGGCGCGGGTAGTGCAGCGGCGGCGGCGTCTCGAAGATCGCCGGGTAGGGGCAGCTGCGGTAGAGCGCGCAAGGGCTGCAATCCGGCAGGCCGGTAACGCAGGCTGCCGCGCGCAGTGCATGACCAAACACGCCTCGCAACGCTGAACCGGCGAAGTCGGGCAGCTGCAGCGGCTGCTCGGCGATAAATTGGAACCGGTAGCGGGCAACCGGAAAGACCAGCGGCAAGGGCATTGGCTGTCACCTCAGGCGCGTCAACAGGCCAAACTCATGCGGCAGATCGGCCACGGCTTCGGTGTCGAGCACGGTGCCTTCGGGCAGCCGGTCTAGCAGGCGAAACACCAGGGCTTGGTCGCCGGGCTGCATGCGGATGGCCGCGCGCCGCTTGGGCACCTCGATGCGCAGGCATTGCGACAGGAAGCGCGCCGTCCCCTCGTGGCCGACGGCGCTTTCCACGGCCTGTGTCGCAAACTCCCGGGCGGCAGCCAGCGGCAGCGGCCCTTCGAAGCGGTAGTGGCCGTAGGTGGTGAGGATGGGGGTGTTGAGAAGGTAGCGCATGAGACTGGGCTTGCGGTGTCGAAGCCTGGCCGTGGGAATCAGGCGTCGATCACAAGCCATTTGCCCAATCAACCACATCCTTCAACCTAGAAACCGCAGTTGGACGCGCCCGAGTGGGCCGTTGCGGGCGCGTCTGGGTAGGCGCGACAACGCAGCAGGCTACTGCCTGCAAGGCGAAGCAACGCCGCCAGGCGTGGCCGCGGCGGCTCAATCGGGTGCGTAGCGCTGTCACCCAAGAGGTGAACGCGGTCGTAGCCCAGATAGTCAGTGTTCATGCGGCCTTGCCCGCGGATGCAAGCGGAACGTCGTACCCAGCAGACTCAAGCATGACCTTGGACATCGCGGTTTCAGCCATGAAGCACGCGTCCTTCTTTGAGCGCCCACCAGTAGACCGAGCCAGCCTCACGCCCGAAGCGCTCCAGCTCATCGGTTGATAGCACCAGCACATCTACCGGAACGCGCAGAGGCCGCAGTGCCCGACTCAGGCGCACCATTTCTTTGGCCCTGTCCGAGACCTGGTGCTCGACAACCAGCAAGTCGAGGTCTGAATCAGCATGTGCGTCGCCTCGTGCATACGAGCCGAACAACACGATGCGCTCAGGGCTCGCGGCAGCGACCAGTGTGGCCACCGCTTGTTGAATGGTGTCTTCACTGATCATGGTTTTTTCCGGTCGTGGCTCATTGTGCGGCCATGCGTTCGAGGGCAGATTGAAGTTCAGGAAGATCCTTCTCGACGACAGACCAAACGGCAGCCAGGTCGATGCTGAGGTAGGCATGCGCGACGACATTGCGAAAGCCCGCCAGCGCAATCCAGCGCACCTGCTGCTCGGTGGCCTTGATTGCATCCGACAGACGCTGGCTCGACTCGGTGAGCGTCTGTAGATTCCTGAGCACGGCGTCCTGAACCAGAGGCGACGACTCGAAACGATCACGGTCGCCCCCCGTGTACGCGCCGATGCGTGCGATGCATTCGCGCATGTGTGCAAGCAGCAGCGCGTCGGCCTGCGGGCCGGGTTTCACAGCGCAATCGCCTCGGCCAGCACCGCGGCGCGCATCGCCGGATGCAGCCCCTGTTCAGTCACGACATCGACCTTGCGGCCGAGCAG
>JBBQAH010000045.1:0-18805 GCA_038316145.1 Burkholderiales bacterium | reverse complement strand
CTGAGCTGCGCGCGCCGGCCCACGGCCACCTGCGCCACATAGGGCATCAGGTTGTTGGGCGTGCCGCGTGGGTCTTCGCCGATCAGGCCGCTGTCGTGCGCGCCCACCGGGTTGAAGTAGCGCAGGCAGGCGGTCTGCCAGGCGGGGTCGGCCGCGCCCAGGTCGCGCAGGATGGTCTCGCCCATCAGTTTGGTCTGGCCGTAGGGGTTGGTGGCCGACAGGGGTGAGTCCTCGGTGATCGGCAGGCGCTCCGGGTCGCCGTACACCGTGGCGCTGCTGCTGAAGACAAAGCGGCTGCAGCCTGCGGCGCGCATCGCCTCAGCCACAGTCACCAGCCCGCCGATGTTGTTGCGGTAGTAGGCCAGCGGCTGCGCGGCCGACTCACCCACCGCCTTGAAGGCCGCAAAGTGCACCACCGCGTCGATGGTGTGGCGGGCAAAGATGCCGGCCATCGCAGCCGCATCACCCACGCTGGCGCGCTCGAACACCGGGGGCTGCCCGCCCAGCCGCTGCAGGCGGTTCAGCACCTCGGGCGAGCTGTTGGAGAAATCGTCCACCCCCACCACCTGGAAGCCGGCCGCCTGCAGCGCCAGCCAGGTGTGTGAGGCGATGTAGCCGGCAGCGCCGGTGAGCAGGATGGTGGGCATGCGGTGCGTTGTTACTGAAGCACGATCTGGCCGTAGCAGGTCACCGCATTGCCGTGCAGCGGCACCGAGAGCTGGGTGTTGCTGGTGCTGCGCTGCTCGCTGCGCAGGTCGCATCCGACCTGGGCGCTTCGCGTGACCAACCATTTGCCGCCCAGCGTCAGCGTGACGGTGTTGTCCCTGCCTTCGGTCTGCTGGCTGGTGTTGAGGTTGGTGGCGGTGACCGTATCGGTCAGGGTGCGGTGGCCATAGGTCATCGACGCCGTCGCCGCGATCTTGCCGGTCAGGTCATGCTCGGCCCGGACCCGGAACGAGGTACTGACCTGGCTGTAGTCGACCACGCCCGGCTGGCCAAAGCCCAGGCTGGTGGCGTAGGAGCTTTGGCCGGTGTCGCGCCACAGCGTGCTGTTGACCCGGGTCTTGCCGGTGGGCTGCCACAGCCAGTTGACCGATCCGGTGAGGCCCGAAAAATCGCTGCCGGTGTTGCGGTCGTAGGTGGTGCGGGTGGGGCTGATGCGGGCGTTCACCGTGCTGATGGCGTTGGGCACCCAAACCGCAGTGAAGTCGATGTCCTTGCGGCTGAGGGTGTCGGACTGCCAGGTCTGGGTGATCGGGTCGAAGGCGTACCTCGGGTAGGTGGCCTGAGTCAGGCGCAGCGCCACGCCCAGGTCCAGCGCCGTCCGGGGCCGGTAGCGCAGGCCCAGCGACCCACTGGTCTGCTGGTACTCACTGCGCTGGTACTCGATCGCCGAGTAATCGACCTGGCGGTAGCCCAGCGCGGCCTCCAGCGCGTACTGCGTCACCAGCCCCAGCCGCACCCGGACATCGGCCTGGGCGGTGTTGATGACGTTTTTCTTGGTCTCGACCGTGCCGCTGCTGCCGGTACGGTTGTTGAACTGCGCCAGGCTTTGGTCGGCTGCCAGGCTGACCGTGCCCGACCAGCGCTCGATCGTCGACCAGTCCGCCGCCAGGTTCAGGCCGTACGACTCGTTGTTCAGCGTCTTGTTGCTGGCATAGCGGTTGGCCTTGATGTTCAGGCTGCCGTAGACCCGCTGCCGGCCGATGTTCTGGTCGATGCCGCCGATCAGCGAGGTGGCCGAGATGTTGTCGGACTTGCTGGTGCCGGCCGGCAGGGTCTGGTTGTCGCCGATCCGGTACAGGTTGGATTCATGGCTCAGTGATTGCACAACGCCCAGGTAGTAGGGGTTGGTCTCGGCAAACGCGGTGCCGGCGATCAAGCAGGCCAGACCGAGCAGTGACAGGCGCAGGCCCGGACGGGTAGGGAGCTTCATCGTGGGGCTTTCTCGGGCGGGTGGCGTGAGCGGCGTGTTGAGGGCAGGCAGATAAACGGGGCAGGCAGATGAACAGGGCAAGTGCAGCAGCCTCAAAAGGCCTTGGCATCCGTCCACATCGATTTGACCGTGCGCAGGATGATCACCAAGTCCAGGCCCAGTGACCAATTGCGCAGGTATTCGAGGTCGTATTCCACACGCGCCTGCATTTTTTCGATCGTGTCGGTTTCGCCGCGGTGGCCGTTGACCTGGGCCCAGCCGGTGATGCCGGGCTTGACCTTGTGGCGCACCATGTAGGCCTTGATCAGCTGGCGGTACATCTCGTTGTGCGCCACTGCGTGCGGGCGTGGGCCGACGATGCTCATGCTGCCCTGCAGCACGTTGATGAACTGCGGCAACTCGTCCAGCGAGGTCTTGCGAATGAAGGCGCCAAACGGCGTGACGCGGGCGTCGCCCTTGGTCGCCTGCCTGACCACCGGGCCGTTGTCGGTGGCAGTCATCGAGCGAAATTTGTAGACCACGATCTCCTCGCCGTCCAGCCCGTTGCGCTTTTGCTTGAAGATGATCGGCCCGGGAGAGCTGAGCCGCACGCCGATGGCCACCGCCGCCAGCACCGGCGCGATCAACACCAGGATCAGGCTGCCCAGCACCAGGTCGCTCAGGCGTTTGATCAGCCGGTTGGTGCCGGTGAACGGGGTCTCGCAAATGCCCACCACCGGCACGCCGTTGAAATCCTGCAGCCGGCCCTGGATGATGCTGATGCCAAACACGTCGGGCACGAAGTAGACCGACGCGGTGGTGCCCTGCAGGTTCTCCAGCAGCTCGATGATGCGGGGTTGCGAGCCCAGCGGCAGCGTGATAAAGACCTCTTTCACGCCGTGCTGGCGGATGTAGGGCGCGGCGTCGCGCAAGGTACCCAGCCGCTGGCCGGCGCTGTCGGTATGCACCCGGGCATCGGTGCGGTCGTCAAAGTAGCCGATGAAGGCCAGACCCTGCACCGGCCGCGACGTTATCGCCTTGGCCACCTTGACGCCCAGCGCGCCGGCACCGATCACCACCGCGCTGCGCCAAGTCCGGCTGTCGGCGGCATCGCGGCGCAGCACCATGAAGCCCAGCCGCACGGCCAGCAACTGCAGCACTGGCGTGAGCAGTGCCCAGAACAGGATCACTTCGCGGTCAAACAAGTTTAGGCTTCGGGTGCCGTAGCCAAAGCCGGCCAGAATGGCCAGCAAGGTGATCCACGAGCCCATGATGCCTACCGCGGCCGAGCTGAGCCGGTCCCGAAACCGGTTGATGCCCGGCCAGGTCAACGCCACCACCAGGAAGCACAACGTCAGGTCGGCCCGGCCGATCGACTCTTCTTGCCACCACATCGCCGCCACGTAGACGAGCACGGTGATCGCCGGCTCGAGCACCGTGGCGATCAGGGCCGTGACCGACTGCGGCGCGCTGCTGAAGTTGCGAGGGCTTCTGGAATCGAACATCAGGGTTGAAGGGACCGGGACAGACAAGCCGTCATCATGGCGCAGGGCCGTGACAACACGATGGTTGGCGGCGCCAACGTTGCCCGAACCCAGCCAACGGGCTAGGCCCGGATTTGGCGCCGTGCGCATTCTCGTTCAGTTTTCCGGCCGCCCCGGCGGGGCCAAGGTGCGGCGCGTGATCTGCGCTGCCTACAATCTGTCGAATGTTGCAAAACCTCAATGCCTTGCTGGCACCCGCGCTGATGGACCGTCTGGTGCTGGTTGTCAACCATGTGCTGGCGGCCGAACCCCAGGCTGTCGAGCGGCTGCTGCCGCACCGCGGCCGGGTGCTGCGGCTCGATCTCCTGCAATTGCCGCGCCTGCTGCCCGCGCCGCCGCTGCTGGCCTTTGTCGTCACCCCGGCCGGCCTGGTCGAATGGTGCCGCGAGCCGGTCGATGCCGACCTGCGGGTGCGCCTGGAGGCCGGCAACCCTGCGGCACTGGCGTTCAAGGTGTTGACCGGTGAGATGCCCGCGCTGGTGATCGAGGGCGACGCGCAGCTGGCGGCCGATGTCGACTGGTTGCTCAAGAACCTGCGCTGGGACGTGGCCGACGACCTGGACCGCTTGTTCGGCCCGGCCGTGGCGCACGAGCTGCACCGCCTGGGCTCGGGGCTGGCGCGGGCGCTGCGCGGGGCGATGCAGGGTGCGTCCAGCGTGGTCGGGCGTGCACCCACGCGCTGACGCGCACCAGCGATGGGCCAATTCTTCCGGCTGATCTTCATCGGCGTCACGGTCCTGCGCTTCGGCCTGGACGAGGTGGCGCTGTCGGGCTTCCGCCAGGGCTGGGTGCGGGTGCTGGTGCGGGTGGCCACCATCGGCCGACGTGCGCGGCTGGATGCGCCACGCGGCGCCCGCTTGCGCATGGCGCTGGAGCGGCTGGGGCCGATTTTTGTCAAGTTTGGCCAGGTGCTCTCCACCCGCCGCGACCTGCTGCCGCTGGACGTGGCCGACGAGCTGGCCCTGCTGCAGGACCGGGTGCCGCCTTTCCCGGGCCAGCAAGCGGTGTTGTTGATCGAGAAGGCCTTTGGCAAGCGCCTGACCGACATCTTTGCCGAGTTCAACACCGTGCCGGTGGCCAGCGCGTCGATCGCGCAGGTGCACTTCGCCACCCTCAAGAACGGGCGAGAGGTGGCGGTCAAGGTGCTGCGGCCGGGCATGCTGGAGATCATCGACCACGACCTGAACCTGCTGCACAAATTGGCGCGGGTGGTCGAGTGGGCCTGGGCCGACGGCAAACGGCTGAAACCGCGCGAGGTGGTGGCCGAGTTCGACGTCTACCTGCACGACGAGCTGGACCTGGTGCGCGAGGCCGCCAACGCGGCCCACCTGCGGCGCAACATGCAGGGCCTGGACCTGGTGCTGGTGCCCGAAATGGTGTGGGATTTCTGCACCTCCACGGTGCTGGTGATGGAGCGCATGGACGGCGTGCCAATCAGCCAGATCCAGCGCCTGCGGGACGCCGGGGTGGACATCCCCAAGCTGGCCCGCGACGGTGTCACGATCTTTTTCACCCAGGTGTTTCGCGACGGGTTTTTTCACGCCGACATGCACCCCGGCAATATCCAGGTCAGCCTGGCGCCACGTACCTTTGGCCGCTATATCGCGCTGGACTTCGGCATCGTCGGCACGCTGACGGACTGGGACAAGGAGTATCTGGCGCAGAACTTCCTGGCGTTTTTCCGCCGTGACTACAAGCGGGTGGCCGAGTTGCATGTGGAAAGCGGCTGGGTGCCGGCCGATACCCGGGTCGATGCGCTGGAGGGCGCCATCCGCGCGGTCTGCGAACCGCAATTCGACCGGCCGCTCAAGGATATTTCGCTGGGCCAGGTGCTGATGCGGCTGTTCCAGACCTCGCGCCGCTTCAATGTCGAGATCCAGCCGCAGCTGGTGCTGCTGCAAAAAACCCTGCTCAATATCGAGGGCCTGGGCCGCCAGCTCGACCCCGAGCTCGACCTCTGGGCCACCGCCAAGCCGTTCCTGGAGACCTGGATGTACCGGCAGGTGGGCTGGACCGGCCTGGTAGAGCGGCTCAAGAACGAAGCGCCGCGCTACGCCCAGCTGCTGCCCGAGTTGCCGCGGCTGGTGCACCAGGCCTTGCTGCGCGGGCGCCAGCCGGATGCCGCCACGCTGGCGCTGCTGGCAGAGCAACGCCGCACCAACCGGCTGCTGCAGGCCTTGTTCTATGCGGCGGTGGGTTTTGTCGGCGGTGTGCTGGTCACGCAAATCCTGCTGCGCTGGCCCGGCCACTGAGCGCCTGCGCCGTGGCCGACTTGTGCCCTGAACCCCCCAAGCCTGCGCCCAGCGCCTGCCCACCATGCTGTTGACCCTGGTCGTCTTCTATCTGCTGGTCACGATCGCCATCGGCCTGTGGGCCGCCCGGCGTGTCAAGACCACCGCCGACTATGCGATCGCCGGCCGGCATTTGCCGCTGGTGATGATCGTCACCACCACTTTCGCCACCTGGTTCGGGGCAGAGACGGTGCTGGGCATCCCTGCCAAATTTGTGCAGGGTGGGCTGAACGGCGTGGTCGAAGACCCGTTTGGCGCCGGCACCTGCCTGATCCTGGTCGGGCTGTTTTTTGCCGCCAAGCTCTACAAGATGACGCTGCTGACCATCAGCGACTACTACCGCGAGCGCTATGGCCGGGGGGTCGAGGTGGTGTGCTCGCTGATCATCATCCTGAGTTACCTTGGCTGGGTCTCGGCCCAGGTCACCGCGCTCGGCCTGGTCTTCAACTTGTTGTCGGACGGCACTATCAGCGTGCCGCTGGGCATGGTGCTGGGCACCGCGTCGATCCTGGCCTACACCTTGTTCGGCGGCATGTGGTCGGTGGCGGTGACCGACTTCATCCAGATGATCATCCTGGTGGTGGGCTTGGCGATCATCGCGGTATTTGCCGCCAACCTGGCCGGCGGCGCGGACAAGGTGCTGGCGCTGGCCACGCAGAAGGACTTGTTCAAGTTTTTGCCCGAGCCCAGCTTCAAGCAGATCAGCTTTTTTATCGCCGCCGCCCTGACGATGATGCTGGGCTCGATCCCGCAGCAGGATGTGTTTCAGCGCGTGATGTCGGCCAACAACGTCAGCGCCGCGACCAAGGGCCCGGTGATCGGCGGCGTCTGCTACATCCTGTTTGCGTTTGTGCCGATGTTCCTGGTCGTCAGCGCGTTGATCATCATGCCCGAGAAGGCCGCCGCGCTGATCAAGGACGATCCGCAAAAGGTCATCCCGACGCTGGTGATGACCCAGATGCCGTTTGCGATGCAGGTGATCTTTTTCGGCGCGCTGCTCTCGGCCCTCAAGAGCACCGCCTCGGCCACGCTGCTGGCGCCCTCGGTCACCTTTGTCGAGAACATCTGGCGCCAGTTCTACCCGCGCATCAGCGACCGGCAGGAGTTGCGCACCATGCGCATCTCGGTGCTGGTGTTCTCGGTGTGTGTCTGTGCCTATGCCATCGCATCGCTAGGCACGCCGATCTACGACATGGTCTCGGGCGCCTACCAGGTCACGCTGGTCGGCGCCTTTGTGCCGCTGGTGGCCGGGCTGTACTGGCGGCGGGCCACCACACAAGGCGCAGTGTTGTCGATCGTGCTGGGCGTGCTGGCCTGGCTGTTGCTGATGGTCACACCGGCGGGTGAGGCCTTTCCGGCGCAATTGGGCGGCCTGTTGATGGCGGTGCTGGGCATGGTGATCGGCTCGCTGGGGCCGCAGACCGTCAAGAACCAGCGGGGCTCGCATCACCGGGTGGTGATCGGCTGAACGGCAGGCCCCCGAGCCGCGGCTACAACCGCTGCAACCGCTGCAATCAGCGCGCTCGCCTATAATTTAAGGTTTTGCGCCAAGGGTTTTGCCATGCCGATCTATGCCTACCGCTGCTCAGCTTGCGGCCATGCGAAGGACGTCTTGCAGAAGATGTCCGACCCGCTGCTGCACACCTGCCCGGCCTGCGGCGCCGAGACTTTCACCAAGCAACTCACAGCGGCTGGCTTTCAGCTCAAGGGCACGGGCTGGTACGCAACGGACTTCAAGGGCGGCCCGGCGCCGGGGGCGGGTGAGGCTGGTGAGGGTGGTGACAAGGCCAAACCTGCGGATGCCGCTGTGACCCCGGCAGCGGCTACGGCGGGCGCATCCACACCGGCAGCGGCCCCGGCCCCGGCCCCTTCGTCATCACCATCGCCCGCGTCGGACGGCGGCCGCAGCGGTGGGGGTGCGTCGGCCCCCGCCTCGCAAGGCGCCGGCAGCTCCAGCGCCGGCCACTGACCGCCGGTTCACAGGGCGCATCGCGTGAAAAAGTACATCATCGCCGGCCTGCTGGTCTGGCTGCCGCTGGCCATCACGATCTGGGTGCTGCTGTGGCTGCTCGGGCTGATGGACGGCATTTTCTCGTGGCTGCTGTCGATCACCCAGGCGGTGCTGCCGGTCGGTGCCGATGCCTCCATCGAGTCGCTGCGCCACGTCCCGGGCCTGAGCGTGCTGGTGATGGTGGCCATGGTGCTGCTCAGTGGTGTGTTCGTGACCAACATCTTCGGCCAGTGGTGGATGCGCCAGTGGGACCGGCTGATGTCGCGCATCCCGATCGTCAACGCCATCTACAGCTCGGTCAAGCAGGTCTCGGACACGCTGTTTTCCAGCAGCGGCAATGCCTTCCGCGAGGCGGTGCTGGTGCAGTACCCGCATGCCGGCTCCTGGACCATCGCCTTTGTCACCGGCAAGCCGGGCGCAGAGGTGGCCGCGCACCTGGACGGTGAGCACGTCAGCCTGTATGTGCCGACCACGCCCAACCCGACCTCCGGTTTTTTCCTGATCATGCCGCGCTCGCAGGTCCGGCCGCTGCACATGAGCGTGGACCAGGCCTTGAAGTACATCATCTCGATGGGTGTGGTGGTGCCGCCGCCGCCGGCCCCACCCGTAACGCTGGCGCCTCGCCCGCCGGCAGTTGCCCGAAATTGACCGGGCCGGGCGCTTGGCCCAGCGCCTGGTCCTGAGGGCTTGCAACACAGCCCCGTACCCTGCCATCACCACCGTGTGAGTGCGCCGCACGCCACCGCCGGGGCGGCGCAAACCCAACAAGTCTGGAGCAATGCCATGAGAACCACCTACTGCGGCCTGGTCAGTGAAGCACTGATGGGCCAAACCGTCACCCTGATGGGCTGGGCGCACCGCCGGCGCGACCACGGCGGCGTGATCTTTATCGACCTGCGCGACCGCGAAGGCCTGGTGCAGATCGTCTGCGACCCGGACCGCGCCGAGATGTTTGCGGTAGCCGAAGACGTGCGCGGCGAATACTGCCTGAAGGTGGTCGGCAAGGTGCGGGCGCGTCCGGCCGGCACCGAAAACGCCAACCTGGTGTCGGGCAAGATCGAGGTGCTGGCGCTGGCGCTGGAGGTGCTGAACCCCAGCGTGACGCCGGCCTTCCAGATGGACGACGACAACCTGAGCGAGACCACGCGCCTGACGCACCGGGTGCTAGACCTGCGCCGGCCGGCGATGCAAAAAAACCTGATCCTGCGCTACCGGGTGGCGATCGAGGTGCGCAAGTTCCTGGACGAGCAAGGCTTCATCGACATCGAAACGCCGATGCTGACCAAAAGCACGCCCGAGGGTGCGCGCGACTACCTGGTGCCCAGCCGGGTGCACGACGGTGCGTTTTTTGCGCTGCCGCAAAGCCCTCAGCTGTTCAAGCAGCTGCTGATGGTGGCGGGCTTTGATCGCTACTACCAGATCGTCAAGTGCTTCCGCGACGAAGACCTGCGGGCCGACCGCCAGCCCGAGTTCACCCAGATCGACATCGAAACCTCGTTCCTGGGCGAGGAGGAGATTCGCGCCATCACCGAGGCGATGATCCGCACCGTCTTCCGCAAGACGATGGGGGTGGAGCTGCCGGTCTATGTCGAGATGACCTATGCCGAGGCGATGCACCGCTACGGCTCGGACAAGCCCGACCTGCGTGTCAAGCTCGAATTTACCGAGCTGACCGACGTGATGCGCGATGTCGACTTCAAGGTCTTCAGCGTGCCCGCCACCAGCAAAGGCGGCCGGGTAGCGGCCCTGCGCATCCCGGGCGGCGCCGAGATGAGCCGGGGCGAGATCGATGCCTACACCGAATTTGTCAAGATCTATGGCGCGCGCGGACTGGCCTGGATCAAGGTCAACGACGCCGGCAAGGGCCGCGACGGCCTGCAGTCGCCGATCGTCAAGAACCTGCATGACGCCGCAGTGGCCGAGATCATCGCCCGCACCGGCGCGTGCAACGGCGACCTGATCTTTTTTGGTGCCGACAAGACCAAGGTGGTCAACGACGCGCTGGGCGCGTTGCGCGTCAAGATCGGCCACAGCGAGTTCGGCCGCGAGCACGGCCTGTTCAACGACGTCTGGGCGCCGATGTGGGTGGTCGACTTCCCGATGTTCGAGCACGACGAGGCGGCCGGCCGCTGGAACGCGGTGCACCACCCGTTCACCGCGCCCAAGGACGGCCACGAGAACCTGATGGACACGGACCCCGGCGCCTGCATCGCCAAGGCCTACGACATGGTGCTCAACGGCTGGGAGATCGGCGGTGGTTCGGTGCGTATCCACCGCGCCGAGGTGCAGGCCAAGGTGTTTGCCGCGCTCAACATCACGCCCGAAGAGCAGCAGCTCAAGTTCGGCTTCCTGCTCGACGCGCTGAAGTACGGCGCGCCGCCGCACGGTGGCCTGGCCTTTGGCCTGGACCGCATCGCCACGCTGATGACCAAGGCCGAGTCGATCCGCGACGTGATCGCCTTCCCCAAGACCCAGCGCGCCCAGTGCCTGCTGACCGGCGCACCCAGCCTGGTGGACGAAGCGCAGCTGCGTGAGCTGCATATCCGGCTGCGCAACCCGGGTGGCGTGACCGCCTGAGCGGGTGAGAGTTTTCTACTGCGCAGCCGCCATGCGTCGTTGGCCGGATGCTCGGAATCCTCACGTACAGGAAGTACGTTCCGGTTCCTGCGCGCCGTCCGTCTAGCCTGACGACTGCTCGCTACGAAAACTCTCACCCTCTACGCCGTGCTTGACCGCAAGCGGCCTGACGGCAGCTTGCATCGGCAACCCGACGGCCCGGTTGTGCTGCGCACCAGCGAGGTATAACATTCGTTATAACTTTGCCGGAGCCCTCTCATGCACGCCCTCAAACTCACCCAGATCGGCAATTCGGTTGGCGTCATCCTGCCCAAGGAGGTGCTGGCCATCCTGAACCTGGGCAAGGGCGACACGTTGTACCTGACCACCAGCCCCGACGGCATGCGGATCACGCCGCACGATCCTGTGTTTGAGGACCAGATGCAGGTGGCGCGTGAGGTCATGAAGTCGCGCCGCGCTGTGCTGCGCGAACTGGCCAAATAGGGCGGTGCCGGCCAACCGAACCTGGGTCTGGATAGACCCCACCGTCATCCTGGCGGTGCATGATGAACAGCTGGCCGAGCACGGCGGCGCTGCCGGCGTGCGTGATGCGGGTCTGCTGGAGTCGGCCCTGTCCCGGCCCCGCCACTTGGCGCATTACGGTGCGCCCGACGTGTGCGAGCTGGCGGCGTCCTATGCCTTCGGCCTCGCCAAGAACTACCCTTTCATCGACGGCAACAATCGCACGGCGTTTGTCGCTGTCGAACTGTTTCTGCTCCTCAACGGCTGGCGGATGACTGCGCTTGACGCCGACTGTGTGATGGTCATGCTCAGCCTCGCTGCGGGTGAGATCGACGAAGCGCCGTTTGCGCAATGGCTTCGAGATCACCTTGAACGCCGCTGAACTCAACTTTTCGCTTACAGATGCCGACCTTCCTGGACATCCCCCAACTCGACCGCGTAGCCGGCCGCCTGGTTGAAATGACAGACGCCACGCTCGACACCACCCGCATCGACGACACCCGGATCAAGGCGGTGCGGGCGCTGGTCTCGCCGGCTGTGCTGCTCGAAGAACAGCCCGTCACTGCAGCCATCGAGGCGCTGGTCGAGACCACCCGCGACGCCATCGGCGCCGTGCTGCATGGCAGCGATGACCGGCTGGTGGTGGTGGTCGGGCCGTGCTCGATCCACGACCACGACCAGGCGATGCAGTACGCCCGGCTGCTCAAGCCCCTGGCCGATGCGCTGGCGGGCGAGTTGATCGTGGTGATGCGGGTGTACTTCGAAAAACCCCGCACCACAGTCGGCTGGAAGGGCTACATCAATGACCCGCGGCTGGACGGCAGCTTCCGCATCAACGAGGGCTTGCGCCGGGCGCGAGAGCTGCTGCTGGAGATCAATACGCTGGGCCTGCCCGCCGGCACCGAGTTTCTCGACCTGCTCAGCCCGCAGTACCAGAGCGACCTGATCGCCTGGGGCGCCATCGGCGCACGCACCACCGAGAGCCCCAGCCACCGCCAGCTCGCCTCGGGGCTGTCGTGCCCGGTGGGCTTCAAGAACGGCACGGATGGTGGTGTGCAGGTGGCGGCCGATGCGTTGGTCTCGTCCGCCGCGCCGCACGCCTTCATGGGCATGACCAAGATGGGTGTGGCGGCGATCTTCGAGACCCGCGGCAACGCCTGCGGCCACGTCATCCTGCGTGGTGGAAAAACGCCCAACTACGACGCCGCGCATGTGGCGTCGGCCTGCGCCGCCTTGAAAAAGGCCGGCCTGCGTCAGCAGGTGATGGTGGACTGCTCACACGCCAACTCGGCCAAGCAGCACCGCCGCCAGATCGATGTGGCGGCCGACCTGGCCGCGCAATTGGCCGGCGGCGAGCGCCGCATCATCGGCGTGATGGTCGAAAGCCATTTGCACGAGGGCCGGCAGGACCTGAAAGACGGCGTGCCGCTGCAGCCCGGCGTGTCGATCACCGATGCCTGCATCGGCTGGACCGATACCGTGCCGCTGTTGCAAGGCTTGGCCACGGCCGTGCGCCAGCGCAGGGCACGGCCATGACCGGCGCCGCACGACCCTTCAAGATCCCCCAGAGTGTGCTGGTGGTGATCTACACCCCGGCGCTCGATGTGCTGCTGATCGAGCGTGCCGACCAGCCCGGTTTCTGGCAAAGCGTGACCGGCAGCAAGGACGCGGCCGACGAGCCGCTGGACCTGACCTGCATCCGCGAGGTGGCGGAGGAAACCGGCATCAACGTCGGCGCATCCGACGTGCTGCCGGGTGTGCCGCGGTCGGCGCTGCACGACTGGGGCCTGCGCAATGTCTACGAGATCTACCCGGTCTGGCGCCAACGTTACGCGCCCGGCGTGACGCACAACACCGAGCATGTGTTCGGCCTGTGCGTGCCTGCGGGAACACCCGTCACGCTGAGCCCGCGTGAGCACCTGCAACACGCCTGGCTGCCTTGGCGTGAGGCGGCTGACCGCTGTTTTTCACCCAGCAACGCCGAGGCACTGCTGCACCTGCCCCGGATGACCGCGTGATCGAGCCCACCATGCGCAAACCCGCTTTTGGCCCGTCACGCCTGCCGCAGCCAGGCCACCCTGTCACCCAGCACAGCAGCCAGACGCTGCGGGTGGCCACCTACAACATCCACAAGGGTGTGCGCGGCATGGGCCCGCGCAAGCGGCTGGAGATCCACAACCTGGGCCTGGGTATCGAGGCACTCGACGCCGACCTGGTCTGCCTGCAGGAGGTGCGCCTGTTCCACCAGCGCGAGGCGCTGCACTTCAAGCGCACGCTGCTGGGCTGGCCCGAAGGCGGCCAGGCCGACTACCTGGCGCCCGAAGGTTACGAGGTGGCCTACCGCACCAATGCCGTCACCCGGCACGGCGAGCACGGCAATGCGCTGCTGTCGCGCTGGCCGATTGGCGACGTGGGCCACCACGATGTGTCGGACCACAGATTTGAGCAGCGTGGCCTGCTGCACGTGCCGGTGCTGTGGCAAGGGGTGGAGGTGCATGCGGTGGTGGCGCACTTTGGCTTGATCCACGCCAGCCGGGTGCGCCAGGTCGAGCGCCTGGCCGAGTTCATCGCTGCCGAGGTGCCGCCCGGCGCGCCGCTGCTGGTGGCGGGCGATTTCAACGACTGGGGCGAGAAGCTCGACGGCCCGATGCGCGAGATTGCGCTGCAGCGCGCCAACGCCGGACCTGAGCGGGCGCAGCGCACCTTTCCGTCGTCGGTGCCGATGTTTGCGATGGACCGGGTCTACACCCGCGGCCTGGCCTGCGTGTCCGCCAGCGTGCCACGCAACAGCGGCTGGGCCCGGATGTCCGACCACCTGCCGCTGGTGGTCGAGCTGCAGCTCGATTGAGCCGCGACCGCTGATCTGCCCCCGATGACGCCGCCAACCGCGTCCGCTTCACCGCCACCGCCGGAGTTGGCGTCGCAACTCACCGGCGGCAATGCCGTGGTGCTTCAGGCCGGCGGCGACGAGTTGTTTCCGGCCATGTGTGAGGCCATTGCCGCGGCGCGCCACCAAGTCTGGTTGGCCACCTATATCTTTCACGACGACCCCGCTGCGCAGCGCGTGGCCATGGCCCTGGCCGACGCCGCGCGGCGCGGGGTCTGGGTGGGTGTGGTGGTCGATGGCTTCGGCAGCAAGGCCACGCTGCCCCGCTTGCGGGAGTGGATGTCGGGGGCGGGCGTGAACCTGGCGGTGTTCCGGCCGGTAGACCGCTGGTGGCGGCTGCTGCAGCCAGGCCAGTTGCGGCGCTTGCACCACAAGCTTTGTGTGGTCGACGGCGAGCTGGGTTTTGTCGGCGGCATCAACCTCATCGACGACCGCAACGACCTCAACCATGGCTGGTCCGACGCCCCCCGGCTGGACTTTGCGGTGCGCCTGTTCGGCCCGGCCGCGGCCTTGATGGAGCAAACCGCCCGCGCGATGTGGAGCCGCGCGGCGCTGGGCGCCGACTGGCGTGAAGAGGTGATCCAGTTGGCCCGCGGCGCCGAACCGCTGGCCCGGGCACGCCGGGTGCTGGCGCGCTTGCGGGTGGTGCCAGATCCTGATGCCGCAGCAGCTGCACCTGTCGCCCTGGCGCCGGTGCGGGTGGCCTTTCTGGTGCGCGACAACCTGCGGCGCCGCCGCAGCATCGAACATGCGTATGTCGAGGCGATCGCCCGGGCCACCGACCGGGTTGACCTGATCTGCCCGTACTTCTACCCGGGCCGGTTGTTCCGGCGTGCGCTGCGCCGGGCCGCGCAGCGCGGCGTACGGGTACGTTTGCTGCTGCAAGGCAAGGCCGACTACCGGTTTGCAGCGCTGGCCGCGCAGGTGCTGTACGACGAGATGCTGCGCAGCGGGGTGCGGGTGTTCGAGTACACACCGGCGTTTCTGCATGCCAAGGTGGCGGTGGTGGACGGCGCCTGGGCCACCGTCGGCAGCAGCAACATCGACCCGCTGTCGCTGCTGCTCAACCTGGAGGCCAACCTGATCGTGCACGACGAGCCGTTCACTGCCGAGCTGGCGCGCCGCATCGACGCAGCGATCGTGGTGTCGCATGAGGTGCTGCGTGCTGGCACGGGCGCGGGCTGGTGGCCCGCGTTGCGCCGCAGCTTCGTGGCCTCGGCCGCGTACTGGTTCTTGCGCCTGGCCGGCATCACCGGCAAGTATTGACACCCCGGCCGGACCGATCCCCCCGCTCACCGTGCAAGACCTTGTCATCCACCTGCCGCGCGGCCTGTACTGCCCGCCCGGCGATTTTTATATCGACCCCTGGCGGCCGGTGCCGCGCGCGGTCATCACCCACGCCCATGCCGACCACGCCCGCGCCGGCCACGGCCATGTGCTGGCCACCGCCATCAGCGGCGGCGTGTTGCGCAGCCGGCTGGGCGCGTCGCTGCCGCTGCAAGGCCTGGCCTATGGTGAGGAGGTGGTGCACAACGGCGTGCGCATCAGCCTGCACCCGGCCGGGCATGTGCTGGGCTCGGCCCAGGTGCGGCTGGAGCACGCCGGCCGGGTCTGGGTCGCTTCGGGCGACTACTACCTCAGCGCGGTCGATGAGCGCAACCCGACCTGCGAGCCCTTCGAGCCAGTGCGCTGCGACTGCTTCATCACCGAATCGACCTTCGGTCTGCCGATCTACCGCTGGACGCCGCAGGCGGCGGTGTTCGACGACATCAACACCTGGTGGCGCGCCAACGCCGCAGCCGGCCGGCCCAGCCTGCTGCTGGCCTACAGTTTTGGCAAGGCGCAGCGGGTGCTGGCCGGGCTGGACGCCAGCATCGGGCCCATCGTGGTGCACGGTGCCGTGGCGCCGCTCAACGACGCCTACCGCGCCGCTGGTGTGGCGCTGCCGCCCACGGTCACGCTGCCCGGCCTGGCAGACAAACACGCGCTGGCTGGCGCCCTGGTGCTGGCGCCGCCGTCGGTGCATGCCAGCGCCTGGGCGCGCGGGCTGGGGGATTTCAGCGACAGCTTTGCCAGCGGCTGGATGCTGCTGCGCGGCGCACGCCGGCGGCAGGGCGTGGACCGCGGATTTGTGCTCAGCGACCATGCCGACTGGCCGGGCCTGCAGCGCGCCATCCGGGCCACCGGCGCCGAACGGGTGATCGTTACACACGGCCAGGAGGCAGTGATGGTGCGCTGGCTGCAAGAGCAGGGGCTGCAGGCCGGCTCATTCCACACCGAATATGGCGCTGAAGGCGGTGAGTTGCCGCCCGAGCCCATCGCCGCCGCGGCCGCTGGCGCACCGACTGGCGCTGCCATCACCACCGCCGACCGCCCCGCCTGATGCGCCGCTTCGCCGCCTTGTACGCCGAGCTCGACGCCAGCACCGCCACCGACGCCAAGCTGGCCGCGCTTCGGCGCTACCTTGGCGAGGCCGACGCTGCGGACGCCGCCTGGGCGCTGTACTTCCTGGCCGGTGGCAAGCCGCAGCAGACCGTGCCCTCGGCGCTGATGCGCGCCGAGGCCAGCGCCGCCGCCGGCATCACCGGCTGGTTGTTCGAGGCCTGCTACCAGGCCGCGGGTGATCTGGCCGAGACCATTGCGCTGGTGTTGCCGCCACCGCGCCGGCACAGCGACCTGGGCCTGGCCACCTGGCTCGACGAGCGCCTGCTGCCGCTGCGTGGCGCGTCGCCCGCCGTGCAGGCCCTGTCGCTGCGGGGCTGGTGGGACGAGCTGCCGTCCGACCAGCGCTTCTTGTTGGGCAAGCTGATCGGCGGTGGGTTCCGGGTCGGCGTCAGCCGCCTGCTGGTGCAGCGCGCCATCGCAGGGCACGCCGGGCTGGACCCCAAACTGGTGGCCCAACGCCTGGTGGGCTGGACCAGCGCCCGCAACCTGCCCACGGCCGACCGGCTGCGTGCGCTGATGGCGCCAGCGGACACCACGCCGGCCGCTGCCACCGGCCAGCCCTTCCCGTTTTTTCTGGCCCATGCCGTCCCGGTGGCGCTGGCCGATTTTGAGCAGGTGCTGGGCCCCGTCGGCCACTGGTTGGCCGAGTGGAAGTACGACGGCATCCGCGCCCAGATCGTGCGCCAGGCTGGCCAGGTGTGGATCTGGTCACGCGGCGAGGAACTGATCACCGAGCGCTTCCCCGAGGTGGTGGCGGTTGCACAAGGCCTGGCCGACGGTACCGTGCTGGACGGCGAACTGGTGGTGTGGACCTGCGGCGCGCCGGCGCCGTTCAACCAACTGCAGCCCCGCCTGAACCGCAAGACCTTGAGCCGCAAGCTGCTCACCGATGCCCCGGTTCGCTTCATCGCCTACGACCTGCTGGCGCTGGACGGGGTGGACCTGCGCAGCCAACCGCAACACGCCCGGCGCCAGCAACTGGAGGCGGTGCTGGCCGCCACCCCGCTGCAGCTGTCGCCCCTGCTGGTGGCCGAGGACTGGGCAGGTTTGGCAGCGCTGCGGGATGAAAGCCGGCAGCGCGGCGTCGAAGGCCTGATGCTCAAGCACCGCGACGCGGCTTACGGCAGCGGCCGCACCAAATCCACCGGTGTCTGGTGGAAGTGGAAGGTCGATGCGATGACGGTGGACGGGGTGCTGGTCTATGCCCAGGCCGGTCACGGCCGGCGCGCGGGGCTGTACACCGACTACACCTTTGCGGTCTGGAGCCGCCCGCCGGCCAGCCAGGCCGAGGCCGACGCGGTGGTCGAGGCGATCGCCCGGCGCGAGCCACCCGGCCCGGATTCACTGCAGCTGCTGACCTTTGCCAAGGCCTACGCCGGCCTGACCGACACCGAGTTCAAGGCGGTAGACAAGGTCATCCGTGCCCACACCCTGGAAAAATTCGGCCCGGTGCGCAGCGTGCGGCCCACACTGGTGTTCGAACTGGCCTTCGAAGGCATCGCCCACAGCCCGCGCCACAAGAGCGGTGTGGCCCTGCGGTTCCCGCGCATGCTGCGGGTGCGCCACGACAAGCCGCTGCACGAAGCCGACAGCCTGGCGGTGCTGTCAGACCTGATCCATCGCCAGGCTGCGCAAGATTGATACGAGTTTCACCTGTTTTTCAGGAGTTCATTTTTGTCAATTATTGGGGTTCGGCGTCGTCTTGACACATGTGTTGCGCAGTGCAGCCGCTATCATCTTGCGGGTGTAAGAGTTTTCGGATTTCTTTCCGGTCGTTGATCCCCAAGTTGGTGCAACCTTGAAGTCAAGCACGATTTATGCAGCTTCGGTCATGTGGCGCGGGCAAGCCGGCCACATGCTGGTCAGCGATCCGCGCATCGACCTGTTGCCCGACGGCGCTGCCGGTCCGCGCCGCTTCAAGATCAAGGCTGCCGAATCGGACGAACGTCGCGGCATGGTCAACGGCCTGCTCAAGAGCCGTTATGGCTGGCGTGGTTACCGCGATGTCACGCTGCCCACTGACAGCGCGGTAAACAAGTTCACGCTCTCGGCGGTTGAGGACGAGGTTGTCATCGGCACCATCACAGTGTCGTTCGACAGCCCCAAACGCCTGAGCGCCGACGACGCCTTTGGGCCCGAGGTCACGGCGCTGCGCAGCCAGGGCCGGCGGATCTGTGAGTTCACCAAGCTGGCGGTTGACCCTACGGTAGGCACCAAACGTGTGCTGGCAGCGCTGTTTCACGTGGCCTACATCGTGGCGCACCGCATCCGCGGCTTCGACACGTTGCTGATCGAGGTCAACCCCCGCCATGTGCGCTACTACGAGCGCATGCTGGGTTTCACGGTATTGACCGGGGAGCGGCTCAACACCAGCGTGAACGCGCCTGCCGTGCTGTTGTCGGCTGATTTTTCTTTCATCGTGTCACAGATCGGCGAGTTTGGAGGGCAGCCCGAGCGTGCCGCCACAGAGCGGTCCCTTTATCCGATGTTCTTTTCGATGAAGGAAGAGGCCGGCATCATCAGCCGCATGATGGCCAAGCAGCGCCTGCTCGAGCGCCGGCTGGTCGATACCGGGCATCCGGATGTCGCCAGCACGGACTTCGCGGCGTCGAACCTGCTGGGTATTTGACGGGT
>JBBQAH010000025.1:0-23338 GCA_038316145.1 Burkholderiales bacterium | reverse complement strand
GTGGGCGTGCGGGCGGTGGCGGGTGAAAAAACCGCCTTCGCCTACTCCGACGACATCTCCGAAGCCGCGCTGCTGGACGCTGCGCGCACCGTGCGCTCGATTGCCGCCGCCGGCCAGAGCCGCCGCGTCAAGATCAACCGGCCGCCCAAGATCGCCCGCAGCCACTCGCTGTACTTGCCGACCGACCCGATCGGCACGCTCGACAGCACGCAAAAAGTGGCGCTGCTGGAGAAGATCGAAAAAATGGCCCGCGCCCGCGACCCCCGCGTGGTGCAAGTCATGGCTGGCGTGGCCGCCGAGTACGACGTGGTGCTGGTGGCGCGCGCCGACGGCACCCGTGCTGCCGACGTGCGGCCGATGGTGCGGCTGTCGATCACCGTGATCGCCGAATCCAACGGCCGGCGCGAGGTCGGCTCGGGCGGCGGCGGTGGGCGCTTCGGCCTGGGCTACTTCCAGGACGAGCAGCTCTCGCTCTACGTCGATCAGGCGGTCAATGCCGCGCTGACCAACCTCGAATCACGCCCGGCCCCGGCCGGCGTGATGACCGTGGTGTTGGGCCCGGGCTGGCCCGGCGTGCTGCTGCACGAGGCCATCGGCCACGGCCTGGAGGGTGACTTCAACCGCAAGGGCTCGTCGGCCTTTGCCGGGCGCATCGGCCAGCGGGTGGCTGCCAAGGGTGTCACCGTGCTGGACGACGGCACGCTGCCCGACCGGCGCGGCTCGCTCAACGTCGACGATGAGGGCCATGCCAGCCAGCGCAACGTGCTGATCGAGGACGGCATCCTCAAGAGCTACATCCAGGATTCGATGAACGCCCGGCTGATGGGCGTCAAGCCCACCGGCAACGGCCGCCGCGAGAGCTACGCCCACGTGCCGATGCCGCGCATGACCAACACCTACATGCTGGCCGGCGACAAGACCAAGGACGAGATCGTCGGCAGCATCAAGCGCGGGCTGTACGCCACCAACTTCGGCGGCGGACAGGTCGACATCACCAGCGGCAAGTTCGTGTTCTCGGCCAGCGAGGCCTACTGGGTCGAAAACGGCAAGATCTTGTACCCGGTCAAGGGCGCGACCATCATCGGCAACGGGCCGGACGCGCTGACCCGCGTCAAGATGATCGGCAACGACCTGGCGCTGGACTCGGGTGTGGGCGTGTGCGGCAAAGAGGGCCAGAGCGTGCCGGTGGGCGTGGGCCAGCCGACGCTGCGCATCGACGGCCTGACGGTCGGCGGCACGGCCTGATCGCAGGGGCCACCGGGGTGGCCGACGTCACGCTCGCCGACATCGAAGCCGCTGCGGTGCGGCTGTCCGGCCATGTGCTGGACACGCCGTTTGTCGAATCGAAGACGCTGTCGCAGATCACCGGCGCTCAGGTCTTCCTGAAGTTCGAGAACCTGCAGTTCACCGCGTCCTTCAAGGAGCGCGGCGCGCTCAACAAGCTGGCGGCGCTGGTTGGCTCCGGTGTGCCGGTGCGCGGCGTGATCGCCGCGTCGGCCGGCAACCACGCCCAGGGCGTGGCGCACCATGCGCAGCGGCTGGGGTTGCGCGCGGTGATCGTGATGCCGGTGCTCACGCCGACCGTCAAGGTCGAGCGCACGCGGGGCTTCTGCGCCGAGGTGGTGTTGCACGGCAACGGCTTCGACGAGGCGCGCGCGCACGCGCTGACGCTGGCGGCCGAGCAGGGCCTGACCTTCATCCACCCCTTCGACGACGCGCTGGTGATCGCCGGCCAGGGCACGCTGGGCCTGGAGATGCTGCGGCTGCAGCCCGACCTCGACACGCTGGTGATCGCAGTTGGCGGCGGCGGGCTGATCAGCGGTATCAGCGTGGCGGCGCGGGCGCTGCGGCCGGATATCGAGATCATCGGCGTGCAGGCCACCCGCTTTCCGGCGATGTTCAACCTCGTCAAGGGCACCCGGTTGCCGACGGGCGCCAGCACCATCGCCGAGGGCATCGCCGTGGCCCAGCCCGGGCAGATCACCCGGCAAATCGTCACTGAACGGGTGGACGACGTGGTGCTGGTGGACGAGGGCGACATCGAACAAGCGGTGCTGATGCTGCTGGAGATCGAAAAAACCCTGGTCGAAGGCGCGGGCGCGGCCGGTCTGGCCGCGCTGCTCAAGGAGCCGGCGCGCTACCAAGGCAAGAAGGTCGGCCTGGTACTGTGCGGCGGCAATATCGACCCGCTGCTGCTGGCGTCGATCATCGAGCGCGGCATGGTGCGTGCCGGCCGGCTGGCGCGAATCCGCGTGGGCGCACGCGACGCGCCCGGGGTGCTGGCGCGCATCACCACCATCGTGGCCGAGGCCGGCGCCAATATCGACGAGGTGCACCACCAGCGCGCGTTTTCGTCGCTGTCGGTGCAGAGCGTGGACGTGGAGCTGGTGCTGCAGACGCGAAACCCGGCGCATGTGCGCGAGGTGGTCGACCGGCTGCAGGCGGCCGGCTTCGAGGCCAGCGCCGGCTGAGTGGCGGGCTGCCGCTGGCCCTTGCCGGTGGCGCCGGACGCTTGCCCGGCGCGGCAACCGCGCTCAGCTGCCGCAGGCCGCGGTGGTCTTGTTGCCCGGGAAACCCAGGCTGCCAGCCAGCGTGCCCCGCTCACCGGCGCTGCCGCTCATCGCCTTGTTGTTCAAGACCAGGGTCTTGGCGGCAGTGTCCACCGTCAGGCCGGTGACCGCCGCGCCGCTGTTGTTGTCCGACAGCACCCAGCCGCTGCCGACCTCGATCACGCTGACGGTGATCGGCAGCTTGTCGCTCTGCCGGAAGTAGACCTGCAACGCATACTTCTTGCCATTGGCACCGACAGCGTTCTCCCAGAACACCTCGCAGTAAGGCACGCTGCTGAAGCCGTCGGCCGCCCGGGTGTTGTTGCCCTTGGCGGTGGCGGTAGACAGGTCCACCGTGGTGGCCTGGGCGGCAGGCGTTGCGACCGATATCGTCAAGGTCGCGGCGCCAGCTGAGGTCGGCGACGAAGGATCGTCAGCCCCGCCGCAACCGGCGAGCAGCGCGCTCATCAACAGGGTCAGGGGGGCAAGACGGGGGATGTGCAGCGCTGTCATGGTGGGCCTCGGCGTGGTTGGGGGTGGGTTCTCTGGTCTACGCCGGACCCGGCGCGCAAAAGGCTTAGCCGCGCCCGCCCCACAGCGTGTCATCGGGCCGTCAGCGGCTGCGTGCTACATTCCAGCCCATGCGTTCCCCGCGATTTTTCTTTGCGTATTTTTGGTTCTCGCCCCTGACCGGCGGCTTGAGAGGCAATCGCGCGTAAGCAAAAAGCGACCCGAACAAACCAACCGCCGGCAGCCCCGGCGGTTTTTTTTCGTCCCCCACTTTCAGCCCCCAGGAGCAGACCATGGCCCCCAGATCGCCCAGCCACCCCACCGCCGCCCATGCAGGCAACGAGCCGGGTTTTGGTTACGCCTTGAGCGAAAAGACCAGCGAGACCGATGACCAGCGCATCGAGGAGGTGACCCCGCTGCCACCGCCCGAGCACCTGATCCGGTTTTTCCCGATTGCCGGCACGCCGGTGGAAAAACTGGTGGCCGGCACCCGGCGCAACGTGCGCCGCATCCTGGACGGCAAGGATGACCGGCTGCTCGTGGTGATCGGCCCCTGCTCCATCCACGACCCGGCAGCGGCGCTGGACTACGCCCGAAAGCTCGCGGTCGAACGTGAAAGACACGCCGACACGCTGGAGATCGTGATGCGGGTCTATTTTGAGAAACCCCGCACCACCGTCGGCTGGAAGGGCCTGATCAACGACCCCTACCTCGACGAGAGCTACCGCATCCACGAGGGCCTGCGCATCGCCCGCCAGCTGCTGGTCGATATCAACCGGCTGGGCGTGCCGGCGGGGGTGGAGTTTCTCGACGTCATCAGCCCGCAGTACATCGGCGACCTGATCGCCTGGGGCGCGATCGGCGCGCGCACCACGGAGAGCCAGGTGCACCGCGAGCTCGCGTCGGGCCTGTCGGCACCGATCGGCTTCAAGAACGGCACCGATGGCAACCTCAAGATCGCCACCGACGCGATCCAGGCCGCGGCGCGGCCGCACCATTTTTTGTCGGTGCACAAAAACGGCCAGGTGGCGATCGTGCAGACCAAGGGCAACAAGGACTGCCACGTCATCCTGCGCGGCGGCAAGGCACCCAATTTTGATGCCGCCAGCGTGGCGGCGGCCTGCGACGAGCTGAAATCCGCCAAGCTGCCCTGCCAGCTGATGATCGACTGCAGCCACGCCAACAGCAGCAAGCAGCACCAGCGCCAGATCGACGTGGCCCGCGACATCGGCGCCCAGATGGCCGCCGGCAACCGCTGCATCGTCGGTGTGATGGTGGAAAGCCACCTGGTGGGCGGGGCGCAAAAGTTCAGCGCCGGCAAGGACGATCCGGCCAAGCTGGCTTACGGCCAGAGCATCACCGACGCCTGCATCGGCTGGGACGACTCGCTGGGCGTGCTGCAAGGCCTGAGCAACGCGGTGCTGGCGCGTCGCCAGCGCTGAAGCCCGCGTCGGCGCTGCGCAACAGCGCCCCCCGATCAGATGTCCCACCCCACCCGTTTGGGGTGGGGTGTCAGCCTGATGGTGCTTTCAAACGTTATTCTGGGGTATTCCCGTATTCGCCACCCTCGCGCCACTCTCGCGCCACCCCAGCGCCACCATGAACACCGCCACCTTCGCCGACCTGCAGCAGTTGCCCGACCTGGTCGTGATCATCGACTTCAAGTGGTTGATGGCCGGTGAGGGCGTGCGGGTGCACGTCGAGCGCCTGCAGGGCGACCGCGACTACGCCGCGGTTTGCCTGGGACAGGGTGCTGCATCGCACATCCCGGCTTTGCGCGATTGCGCACGGCATCTGGCCGGCCTGCTGCAGATCACACTGCCAGCGCGCTGACGCCGGGTACCGGCAGCCCGGCAGTTGGCACCCGCCCTCACTGGCCGGCGCGCAGCCGGTCCATGAACATCGCCCGCACCGTGCCCACGCCGGCACCCACCACCTGCCGGTAGGCTGCCGGGTCGGCCACAGCCTCTTTTTCGACCACACTGGCACTGCCGCCCTTGCTGATCGCGGCCGACAACAGCGCCAGGCCGATGTTGGCCGCCACCGAGCTGGTGTCCTTGACCTCCTTGAAAGCGCTGTCGCTCAGCAACAGCGGGGCTTGCAGCGTCATCGCGGCGTTGCCGCTGCCGGGCCGCTGCACAAACATCGTGCCGCCACCCGCCACCGACGGTGCCAGCTGGCCGCTGACCGTGGCTGTGCCCGAGCTGCGGCCGAACCAGCTGCTGTCGCTGCTCTTGAGGTCGACAAAATTGACCACCAGCCGCACCACGATCACCGCCGCGTCCAGCTCCTTGGCCAGTTCGAGGTTGCCAAAGAGCGTGCTGCTCATGTCGCTGACAGCAGTCAGGCCAGCCAGCAGCGCAAACGCCGTGCTGCTGGACCCGGCACCGTAAATGCCCAGCCCGGCGGGCGCAAACACGGTGGACCAGGTGTCCTTGGTGCGGGTGTCGGTGGGCGACGGCTTGCCGCTGGCTGCCATCTTGACGTAAGCCGGCGACGCCAGCACCTGCGCGGTGGGCAGCACGCTGATGCCCAGGCTTTTCAGGTCGCGCTCGAACTCGGCATGCAGCGTGTCGGTGATGGCCTGGTAGTCGGCGGGTGTCAGGCCGACCAGCGTGATCTGCAGGTGGGTGTTGGCACGGCCGGACCGGCCGATCTCGTACGAACTGGCGCTGGCCGCGCCCTTGGTGACAAATTCGACCTGGAACGAGCTGATGGCGGCTCGGCTGATGCCCTTCAGACCGTTGCCGTCGGCATTGACCACCTGCACCATGGACGCGGCACGCTCGGCCGGGTTGAAGCTGGCGTCCAGCGGCACGGCCTCGGTCTTGGCGGCCACTGCGGGCAGGCCCAGTCCGGCGCCGACGAGGGCCACGGCACCTATCAGGGGCAACGCCAGGCGGATGCGGAGAACACGGCGGATGAGGACAGCGAGATCGGGCATGGCGAACAACTCCGGGGGTGGGCAAGGTGGACCTGGGCGGCTGTGGCCGCTCAGCCAAGGCAACAGGCCTTGGTTCCCTACGCAGCGTCAGCGGCGCCCAGGGCTCAGAGCCTGCGAGTTTTTCGGGCGCGACCGAGCAGCGCGTCCAAAGGCGTCCGATCTAGGCGCAAAGCGGAGCCATAGCCCGGGCTATGGCGAGCATTTGCAACGACGAGCGGGCGTTTTTGGGCGTGATGAGCGGGCATGGACGAAAGACTCTCGGGCTCTCACGCCTTGCCGCCCGCGGCGCGGTAATTGATCAGGTGGTCGCCGTTGAGCGGGCGCAACGTGGCGGCACGCTCGTAGGCGATGCGTGCACGCTGCAGCCAGGCGGCGGGCCGGTCGGCGGGTCCGGCTTGGCTGGCCTGGGCCATGAACAGGCAGGCTTCGCCCAGGTTGAGCATCGCATCGCCGGCCTTGGGCGCCTCGGCCAGCGCCTGCAACACCGCCACCTGGCGCCCAGCCAGTGCAAGGCCGGCACCGTGCTCGCCCCGGCCCCACAGCGCACGCGCTTGCTGCAGGTTCATCCAGGCCAGCATGCGGCGCGGGTGATCGGCCGGCTGGCCGGCAGCCACCGCCCCCAGCCGCGCCTGCCACAGGGCCACCGCCTCGGGCAGCACCTCGGCGGCCTCAGCGGCATGGCCATTGGCCAGCAAGGCCCGGCCGTGGTGCTGGGCGACACGGGGCCGCGCCTCCAGCCACTTGTTGCCGGCACCGTTTTCGCGCGCCAGCACCTGCACATGGGTCCAGGCGATGCGGGTGGCGGCCAGCGCCGCCGGCGCGTCGCCCAGTCGCAGCAGGATCACGCCGGCGTTGGCCGCCTCGGTGACCAGGCCGTCCCGCGCCACCACGTTGGCGGGCTCTTGCAGCACCGTGCGCTCGCGGTAGCCGATGGCCTGCCGGGCGTCCTGACGCGCCGCGTCCAGTTGACCCAGCCGGGCGTGCGAGATGGCGCGGGAGCCGTGCAGCGTGCCCAGCAAATCACCCGACAGGCGGTCTGCTTGCTGGGCGTCCAGCGCATTGAGCTGCTGCTCGGCCTCGGCCAGCAGCGCCAGCGCCAGCTCAGGCTGGTTCAGGCTGGCCACGCTTTGATGGTCGTGGAACATGCCCAGCGCCAGCACCAGCGCAGCGCGGCGCAGCGCCACCGGCCGGCGTTGCGCTGTCGGCAGGCCCGCCAGCGTGATCAGCGCCTGGTCGGCCAGCGTGCGGGCGCGTTGCAGCATGGCCACGCCTTCGGCCGGCTTGCCGGCGGCGCGCAGGGTCTGGGCCTGGATTTGCAGCGCCCGCAGGTAGGCCTCGACAAACCGGGCGTCGCCCTGCTTGACCGGCCAGGCCCGCTCAGCCAGCGCGATCGCCCGGGCGGCGTTGGTGACGGCGTCGGGTTGCTTCTTGAGCGACACGCCGGTGTCGTCGCCCTGCAGCTCGGCCAGGCGGGCGTAGGCGGCCGTCAGGTCGGCCTGCCATTCGGGGTCGTCGCCCATCTCGCTGGCCAGCCGGTCGAGGTTGACGATCAGGCCTTTGAGCAGGTCCTCCTTGACCGCCAGGCCGCCCGGCAGGTAAGTCATCGCGTCGCCGTAGCGCAGCACCACGTCGTGGGTGATGTCGCGGATCTGGGTCAGCCGGGCCTGTGCCAGGTCGCGCGCGGCTGCCGCCTGCCGGCCCTGCCAGACTGACACGCCCAGGCCCACCGCCAGGCCGCTGACGCCCAGCGCCAGTGCCGCCACCAGGGCCTTGTTGCGCCGGATGAACTTGGCCAGCAGGTAGGCCGCGCCCTGCGGCCGGGCGCTGACGGGGTAGCCCGCCAGATGGGCCTGCACGTCGGCGGCCAGCGCGTCCACGCTGGGGTAGCGGTGCTCGGGGCGTTTGTCCAGCGCCTTCAGCAGGATGTTGTCCAGGTCGCCGACCAGGCGCTTGCGGTGGGCCAGCCACAGCGGGTCGGCCACCAGCCCGGGCGACAGCGCGCTGGGCCGGGTGGGCTCGTCGTGCAGCACGCTGCGCGCGGCCTCCAGCGCGGTGCTGGCCGTGCGGCCGTAGGGCCGGGTGCCGGTCAACATCACGTAGAGCAGCACGCCCAGGCTGTAGATGTCGGTGGCGGTGCCCACCGGCTCGCCGCGCACCTGCTCGGGGCTGGCGTAGTGCGGGGTGAAGGGCCGGTCACCGGCCACGGTGTGCTGGCCGTCGCGGCCATCCAGCGGGTCGATCGCCTTGGCGATGCCGAAGTCCAGCAGCTTGACACCGCCCTCCACCGCCACCAGCACGTTGCTGGGCTTGAGGTCACGGTGCACCAGCAGCTGGCGGTGTGCATGGGCCACGGCGTCGGCCAGTTGCAGGAACAAGGCCAGCCGCCGGTCGATGTCCAGCCCGTTGCAGGCGCGGTCGATGGGCAGGCCGTCCACCGCCTCCATCACAAAGTAGGGCTGGCCGTCACCGGTGCGCCCGGCGTCCAGCAGGTGGGCGATGTGCGGGTGGTTCAGCCGCGCCAGCGCCTGCTGCTCCTGGCCGAAGCGGGCCAGCACGCGGCGTGAATCCAGCCCGGTGTGCAGCACCTTGATGGCGGCGCGGCCGTCGTAGGCGCCATCGGCCCGGTGCGCTGACCAGACCTCGCCCATGCCGCCCCGGCCCAGCAAGCCGTCGATCATCCAGGCGCCCAGGCGCTGGCCGGTACGCAGCGGCGGGGCGGCTTCGTTGCCCTCGAACACCAACAGGCCCGGAATGGCCGGGTGGTCCGGCGTCAGCAGGCCGGGCGTGGCGGCGGCCGGTCGTGCCAGGAAATCACTCGACGGGCTGGACGGGTCGTCATCGGCATGGGCCAACAGCGATTGCACCTCTTGCTGCACCACCCGGCTGGCGCTGCTGGTGGCCAAGGCCGCAGCACGCTCGGCTGCGGGCAGTGACGACAGCTGATCGAACAAAGTCCGAACAGCGGCCCAAAACGCAGGATCGGCGGGGTCGAGCGGCGACGGGGTCATGGGCGGCACTGAGAGCGCAGGAAGGACAGAGGGGGCAGGGGACGCACAAACCGCGCGCTGGACCGGACCGACGCGGACAACCGGCCGTGTCAGTCCGGAATTCTCAGGCCGTGCGGTCCGGCCTTACCCCCCGATTTGCAGGGCGCATTGCCCGAATACGCCACAAGCTGGCGTGAAAGGGCTCACGCCTGCCCATGGCGGTCAGGCCGCAAAATACGGCGCATGCCGACCGAGGAACTGAGCACCACCTGTCCCAGCGCAACGGGCGAGCCGGTCTGCATGCCCGCGCCAGCCATCGATCCCGGCCAGGTGACCCAGTGGCTGAGCAGCCTGGACGCGCCGGCAGTGACCGACCCCGACACCGCCACCCGGCTGTTCGAGCTGCTCTACGACGACCTGCGCCGGCTGGCACGTGGCCACCTGCGGCGCGAGAACCCGGCGCACACGCTGTCGGCCACCGCGCTGGCGCACGAGGCCTGGTTTCGCATGGCCGAGCAGACCCGCACGCAGTGGAAGAACCGCAGCCACTTCCTGGCGGTGTCGTCCACCATGATGCGGCGCATCCTGGTCAACCACGGGCTGGCGCGGCGCGCGGCCAAACGCGATGTCGAACTGGTGGTCTTGACGCTGTCGGGGCTGGAGCAGTTGGGCGCCGCGCCCGACCGTGACCTGGTGGCGGTGCACGAATCACTGCTGGTGTTCGAGACGATAGACGCCCGCGCCGCCAAGGTGGTGGAGCTGCGTTTTTTTGGCGGCCTGGAGAACGACGAAATCGCCGAGGTGCTGGGCATCTCGGTGGCCACCGTCAAGCGCGACTGGACGCTGGCCCGCGCCTGGCTGCACCGCGATCTGGGCGGCGCGGCGGCGGCTTGATCTGGCCGGGGGTGGGGCCGGCCGGCGCAGCGTATGCTGGCCGCTACAGGAGACCCGCCATGCGCCAGGAAGTGATCGTGTCCTTCAACCCCCAGCAGTGCTACACCCTGCTGCTGCCAGAGGCCAGCGCTGACCTGGCCGCCGACCAGGCGCGCCGTTGGCTGGACGACGAGTTTGTCGCCAACGACTGCGAGCCGTTGCGTGCCAGCGGCAAGGTGCTGATCGCCGACAAGGTGCTGGTGCTGGCCGGCACGGTGGGTCCGACCCGTTTTGCCAGTGATGCCGTCTGGGCTGCAGCCTTTGCCCACGCCACCCTGGCCGCGCTGGGCCGGCCGCTGGTGCGGGTGGACGTGGAGGCCGGCGCGATCAGTTACTGATCGACCGACAGGTCGGGCGCCGCTGCGCCGGTTTGCCCGTCCTGCGCGGCCGGCCCGTCAGATTGCGCCGCCAGACGCTCGCTGCGCCAGTACACGTCATCACCGCCCAGGCCGTCCAGGTTGGCCCGGTTGAGCACCCGCGCCAGCACAAACAGCAGGTCGGACAGCCGGTTCAGGTACTGGCGCGGCGCGTCGTTGACCGCCTCTTGCGCGCTCAAGGCCACCACCGCCCGCTCGGCCCGGCGCGCCACGGTGCGGCTGACATGGGCCAGCGCAGCGCTGCGGGTGCCGGCCGGCAGGATGAACTCGGCCAGCCGGGGCAACGCGGCGTTGTAGTGCGCCAGCGCGGCATCGAGCCGGGCTACCGCGCTGTCCTTGAGCAGGCTGTAACCGGGGATGCACAGTTCACCGCCCAGGTTGAACAGCTCATGCTGGATGACCACCAGCAGCTCGCGCACATCGGCCGGCAGTGGCTCGGCCAACAGCACACCCAGGCCGGAGTTGAGCTCGTCCACGTCGCCCATGGCCTGCACCCGCAGGTGGTCCTTGGACACCCGGGTGCCGTCACCGAGGCCGGTGCTGCCGTCGTCTCCGGTGCGGGTGGCAATCTGGGTAAGGCGGTTGGCCATGCGGGGGTCTCCTGGTGCGGTGGGGCAAAACCCTGGATCTTGCCCCAAGCCTGCAGCCGGGTGCGGCGCCAACGCCCAAGGGCGGGTTGGGGTGGCCAAGGTCCAAGTTGCCTGCGCCGGGTCGTCGGTGATTTGTCTTGCGGCTACATCTGTGCCAACGGGATGCCTGCAGCCCTTTCGTCGGCATGCAAGGCTGCGATCAGCAGTGCCAGGTCGTGATCCAGGCGTTCGAGCGTCTCGGCGTCCAGCGTCGCCAACGCGTCCGGCAAGACGCCGGCAAAGGGGCCTGGCGCTTTTCGCAGCACACCGACGCCGGCGGGCAGCACCCGCAACTGCACCGCCCGGCGGTCCGGGGCGTTCTTCTCGGCCGCGAGCATGTCTGCCGTCACCAGCGCCTTGACGAGATTGCTGGCCGTGGTCTGGTGGATGTCCATGAAGGCCGCCAGGCTGTTCACGCCGATGCCCGGATGGGCCTGGATGACACTGAGCGCCCAGAGCTGCGCACCACCGACGCCGGCCTTCTTCTCGACCTGTTGGAAGTGCGTCTTGACGGCATTGAAGACCAGGCGGAAGCGCCGCAGCACACGCACTTCGGGTGCGCTCAGGTCGCGGTCGGCGGCCCGCGACGCCTCACTTGGTCGGGTACTGGAGGTCGTCACGTCGGTTCTGCGCCCACGCCGCTTCGTCATGGCCAGTGGCTTTCGGCTTGCTTTCGCCCCAGCTGGTGGGCTCCATCTGCGAGTCCTTGACGCCATGGATCCGCAACGCCCGTGCGACCGCTTCTGCCCGCTTCTGTCCAAGCGCCAGGTTGTATTCGGACCCGCCGCGCTCGTCGGTGTTGCCCTCGATCCTGATCGCGACCCGTGGATTCGATGCCAGGAACTTGCCGTGCCGCTGCACCAGCGCGGTGTACTCGGGCTTGACCGAGAAGCCGTCGAAGTCGAAGTACACGCTGCGCTCGGTGGAAATGCTGCTGTTGGGATCGAGGTAGGCCGGCAGCGTCACCGCGGCCACGTTGGCGGACGGCAGCATCGGCCGGGGTGTGGCCGCTGGGGCCTGGGCCGGCGCTGTGGGCGCGGGTGCAGCAGCGGCCTTCATCGGGGCTGGCGCTGGCGGCGGCGCCACCGGTGTGCTGCTGCAGGCGGCCAACAGCGCCGCCAGGGCGGTCATGACGAGGGTTGACTTGGCGTGGGTCACTGAGAAATCTCCAATGTTGTCGTCCAGTGTCGGTATCGACGGGCCGATGCCCGCGTCCCGAACCGGATCATAAGGCAAATACATTCCGACAAATACATAAACAAACTCAAAGGCATCGGCTTTTCACACCAGGCGTGGCCGCACTGACGATCCCTCAGCGCCGACTCAAGCAAGGGTCGACAGCACGCGTTCGAGCAACATGGCCATCTCTTGAGGCCCTTCGAGGCAGAACCGGGCCCGACTGGCCGGGTCTTCGCGCCCGATGCGCAGGGTCAGCCAGTGCGCAGGCGCGGAGACGAACACCGGCTCGTCATTGACATCGTCGCCCGCAAAAAAGGCCGCGGCCGCGCCCAGGCGCGCGACCAGCGCGTGCACGGCCTGCGCCTTGTCGGGCGCATCCGCGGCCACCGCGTTCACCACCATCTTGCCGGCGAACATGCGCAGACCTGCGGGTTCAGGCGTCAGCAGATCGGTGATCAGCCGCTGCGCCTGCGCCCGGTCGCGGGACAGGCGGTAGTGCAACGCGATCGACAGGCCCTTGTCCTCCACCACCACGCCCACCGCCTGCAGCGCGTCGGCGTGCGCCCGCAAGGTGGCGCGAAAACCGTCCAGTGAGCTGGCCAGGATGCCGGCCATGACGCCACCGGTCGCCGCAGCGGTGTCCTGCTCGGCGCCGTGGTTGCCGACGATGAACTGCGGCTCGAAGCCCAGACGCTGGCGCACATCGGCCACCGCGCGCCCGGTGACGATGGCCACGGGAAGTCTGGCCGACAGTGCCTTCATGCGTGCGGCCACGGCCACCGCGATGTGTGCATCGTCGGGCCGCGCCACGATCGGCGCCAGCGTGCCGTCAAAGTCGAAAGCCATCAGCGGCTGCAGCCGCAAGACGGCCGTCAGCGCGGACTCACCGTCGGGTGTGAACAAATGTTGCATTGCCATCGTCAGCCGATCTGATGCCGCTTCACGCGCGCCTCGATGCGGGCCCGCAGCCGCCAACGTCCGGCGTCGGCCAGCATGCGCCCGGCCCAGCGGAAGACGTTGAACTCGCGCACCGTGCTGCGCAGGCTGGCCATGCGCTCGCGCTGCTCGGCGGCGGGCATGGTGGCGGCACGGTGCAGCGCGTCGGCGGTCTCTTCCACGTGGTAGGGGTTCACGATCAGGGCCTCGGCCAGTTCGCGCGCGGCGCCGGCGAAGCGGCTCAGGATCAACACCCCCTGCAGGTCGTCGCGCGCCGCCACGAACTCCTTGCAGACCAGGTTCATGCCGTCGTGCAGGCTGGTCACGACACAGATGTCGGCGGCGCGGAACAGTTCTGTCACGGCGTCGTGTTCATGGTGCGTGGCCAACAGGTGCACGGGTTGGTAGCCGGTTCGGCCGAAGCGCTGGTTGATGCGCTCGGTGACGCGCTGGATGCGCTCCTGAAAGCTGCGGTACTCGTCGAGCGCGGTACGCGTGGGTGCGGCCACCTGCACGAAAACGAAGCGGCCGATCCAGTCGGGCCACTTCTCCAGCAGGCGCTCGACAGCGTTCAGCCGCTCCAGGATGCCCTTGGTGTAGTCGAAACGGTCCACGCCGACGGCCAGGCAGACGTTGGCCGGCAGGCCCAGGCGCTGGACCACGCGTTGTCGGCAGGCATCGACGCTGGACCAGCCCGCGACCTCGGCCTCGCCGGGCCACTCGATGGAGATCGGGTAGCTCTCGACCAGCGTTTCCTTTTCGTGAAAGGCGATGGTCGAATGCTCGTGCTCGATACGCGCCTCCAGGTAGCGATCGACCGTCTCGATGAAGTTCTTGCAGTGGAATCGCGTGTGGAAGCCGAGGATCGTGCTGCCCAGCATGCCCTCCAGGATCTCGCGGCGCCAGGGGCAGATGCCGAAGGATTCCGGGTTCGGCCAGGGGATGTGCCAGAAGGTCAGGATGGTGGCCTGGGGCAGCATTTTGCGCACCATCGCCGGCAGCAACGCGAAGTGGTAGTCCTGCACCAGCACGACGGGGTCCTCGCTGCGGGCCTCGGCCACCACCGCATCGGCAAAGCGCTGGTTGACGGCCTTGTAGGCCTCCCAGTCGGACTCGCGGAAGACCGGCCGCACGTGGGCCACGTGGCACAGCGGCCACATGCCTTCGTTGGCGAAGCCGTAGTAGTAGCCCTGCTCCTCGTCGGCTGTGAGCCAGATGCGGCGCAGCCAGTAATCGGCGTTACCGGGCGGCACCAGCACGCGGTCGCCCGCGTCCACCACCTCGCGGTCGGCGCCGCCACTGCCGTGGGCGATCCAGGTGCCCGAACAGGCCCGCATCACGGGCTCGACCGCGGTGACCAGGCCGCTGGCCGGCCGCTTGACGACGATGCCCTCGGCGCCGCGTTCGTGGATGTAGGGCTCGCGGTTGGACACCACGATCACCTGATCGCCGCTGAGCTGGGTGTGCAGCAGCGTGCGCAAGCGCTCGGCCGTCCACTCGGTCTCGGGCCCCTGCGAGCGGCGGAACTCGTCTTCCATGTCGCGCAGCCGGGCGCGCAGGTCGGCGGCAAACGGCGCCAGTTCGGGCGCCGACGACGGGCCCGACAGCAGGGGGCTGAGCAGGCCCTCGCCGCGCATCAGCGCACGCGCGCCGTTGACCCAGCCGCGCCAGCTCAGCTGCGCCACCACCACGGTGATGATGGCGATCACCAGGCCCAGCCCGGCGATCAAGCCGATGAGGTAGCGGCGTGTGTCCTGGCTGCGGCGCTCGATGAAGCTCATGTCGTGCAGCAGGACCAGACGGCCCATCAGCACCGGCGCAGGCAGCACTTGCGACGCTGACGCTGCCTGCTCCAGGCTGGGCATGGCATCGTCCGGGATCACCCCGGGCGCCGGATTGACCAGCACGATGGGCAGCGGCGGCGCTTGCCCCATCACGTCGTGCACGCCGACATGCACCGCGCCACCCGTGAGCGCGAGCCGCGGTTCGGCCTTGCCGGCCAGTTCGGTGGCCGTTGCGCAAGTCAGGGTCGCCGGGAAGCTGTCGGTCCGCTGGACAAGCCGACCGTCCGCGCCGCACAGGCCCACGGCGAACAGCCGTTCATCCTGGACGGTGCGGTCGAAGAGTGGCTGCAGCCGCGCTGGCTTGCCCGCGACCAGGGCTTCGGCAACGGAGTCCGACAGCGCATTGGCAACCAGCACGCCACGGCTGTTGAGGTCGCGGCTGAACCAACGCAGCGTCACCTGGTCCATCAACGGTACGGCGAGGTAGGACGCCGCAACCAGCACTGCCACCAAGGGGACCAGGAAGCGCAGCTGGAGGCGGAAGGTCTTCAAGGCCACCGCCGCCCTTCGGCGCGTCGCGGTTGCCGCAGGCAAGGCAGGCAAGGCAGGGTCATCACGTCATCCTTGTGTATATTTCGACAAATATACATGAAACCGTCAACACGCAGGCATCATCGGCCCTCACCAGGAAAGGTCACCCATGACAGAGCTGTCAGCTGCGCCGCGTCCCGCCGCCGGCCTCGATCTGGCCTTGATCGGCAACTGCACGGTCAGCGCACTGGTCGAACGCGGGGGCAGCATCGTCTGGTGTTGCATGCCGCGCTTCGACAGTACACCGGTTTTCGACGCCTTGTTGCACAGTGCCGATGGCCTGCCGCTGGACGGGGCGATGACCGTGGAGCTGGAAGGGCTGGTGCGCGCCGAGCAGTCCTACGACGCCGGCACCGCGATCGTGCGCACGCACCTGTGGGACGACCGCGGACAAGGCATCGAGCTGGTGGACTTCTGCCCCCGTTTTGTCAACCGCGACCGTGTCTTTCGACCCGCCCAGCTGGTACGCCGGGTGCGGCCGCTGGCCGGGCACCCGCGGGTGCGTTTCACGGTGCGTCCGCACGGCGACTGGGGCGCGGCGCCGCCCACGCTCACACGCGGCAGCCACCACCTGCGCTTTGTGATGCCCGAGCTGACACTGCGCCTGAACACCAGCGTGCCGCTGACCTACCTGCTCGACGGCACCTGGTTTGCGCTGGCGGGCCCGGTGAGCCTGCTGCTGGGCCCGGACGAGACGCTGGCCGGCGGCATCGACGACACGGCGCGCGAGTTCGAGGAGCAGACCGCGCTGTACTGGCGCCACTGGTCGCGCCGCCTGGCAGTGCCGCTGGAGTGGCAGGACGCGGTGATCCGCGCGGCCATCACGCTCAAGCTGTGCCAGTTCGAGGAGACCGGCGCCATCGTCGCCGCGATGACCACCAGCATCCCCGAAGCACCGAACAGCGGCCGCAACTGGGATTACCGCTTCTGCTGGCTGCGCGACGCCTTCTTCGTCGTCCGGGCGCTGAACAGCCTGGCCGAGGTGGGCACGATGGAGGGTTACCTGAACTGGCTCTACAACGTGGTGCGCGGTGCCGAGGGCGGCCATGTGCAGCCGCTGTACGGCATCGGCCTGGAGAAGTCACTGCCCGAATCGGTCGTGACGCGCGCCGCCGGCTACCGCGGCATGGGCCCGGTACGTGTGGGCAACCAGGCGCAGGAGCACTTTCAGCACGATGTGTACGGCAGCGTCGTGCTCGGCGCGGCGCAGGCCTTCCACGACCACCGGCTGTTCCGCCGCGGTGACACTGCCGACTTCCAGGCGCTGGAAGTGATGGGTGAGCAGGCCTGGGCGCTGCACGACCAGCCCGACGCCGGCATCTGGGAGCTGCGCACCCGCGCCCGGGTGCACACGTCGTCGGCGCTGATGTGCTGGGCGGCGTGCGACCGGCTGGCCCGCATCGCGGTGGTGCTGCGCCTGCCCGAGCGCGCCGCACTGTGGCAACAGCGCGCCGCCGTCATCCACGCTGCCATCACCACGCGCGCCTGGAACACGGACCGGCAAGCCTTCGTCGAGAGTCTGGGCGGCCGCGACCTCGACGCCAGCGTGCTGCTGATGGCCGAGGTCGGCTTCCTGCCGCGCCAGGACCCGCGCTTCATCAGCACCGTGCAGGCGATAGAGGCCTCGCTGTGCGACGGCCCCTTCATGCGCCGCTACGAGGCCGAGGACGACTTCGGCCGGCCCGAGGTGGCGTTCAACGTGTGCTCGTTCTGGCGTGTCGATGCGCTGGCGCGCATCGGTCGCAAGGACGAGGCCAGGGCGGCCTTCGAGGCCTTGCTGGCGCGCCGCAACCATGTCGGCCTGCTCAGCGAAGACCTGGATGCGAGCACCGGCGAGCTGTGGGGCAACTTCCCGCAGACCTACTCGATGGTCGGCATCATCAATGGCGCGGTGAGACTGTCGGCGCCGTGGGACAGTGCTGTATGACCGCGCAGCAGGACTTCCGCACCACTTCACGGCCTTCTTCCTGCCCGTAGACGACAACACCCGCCTGCGTCAAGTCGTGACGCCGGGTGCGCATGCAGGGCCCGTGGATCAGGTGTCCCTGCGCTTGCTGCTGCATTGACCGGCGCGCCGCAAGCAGGCCCTGGACCCTCGGGCGAGGCGTCCGCGCAGGCCTGACCGTCTGCTGGGGGGCAAGCAAAGTGGCGTGACGGATGTGGCTGAATTGGGCTGAATTTGGCTGAATGTCGCTGATGGCTCGCAAGCGCCGCCGCCCCCTCAGCGCAACCAGTGGCAGCCTCCGGGCCACCTGCCGACGGAAGTCGGGCCGCGACGCAGGTCGCCGCCGCCACGCCAGCGGGTTCGCCCTCGGCCGACCTCGTTTGCCCGACCACCCCCAGGGGCACCGGGCAGCTCAAACGTCATACCATCGCGCTATGCCGCCCGGCTGGCGGCACTGATTGCCGGAGACCCCCCACATGAACGCCACCCTGCCCGCCCACCTGCTCGCGATCGAACGCCGCCCCGTGCCTGCCGAGATGATCGCCGCACTCAAGGCCCGTTTTGCCGAGCGTTGCAGCACGGCGCAATCGGTGCGCGAGCAGCACGGCCGCGACGAGTCGCCGTTCGAGGTGGCGCCACCCGACGCGGTGGTGTTTGCCGAGAGCACCGAGGACGTGGCCGAGGTGCTGGTGCTGGCCGACCACTACGCCGTGCCGGTGATCGCGTTTGGTGTCGGCTCGTCGCTGGAGGGCCATTTGCTGGCGGTGCAGGGCGGCATCAGCATCGATGTGTCGCGCATGAACAAGGTGCTGCGCATCAACGACGAGGACCTGACCGTCACGGTGCAGCCGGGTGTCACCCGCAACCAGTTGAACAACGAGATCCGCCACACCGGGCTGTTCTTCCCGATCGACCCGGGCGCGGATGCGTCGCTGGGCGGCATGGCCGCCACCCGGGCCAGCGGCACCAATGCGGTGCGCTACGGCACGATGCGGGAGAACGTGCTGGCGCTGCAGGTGGTGACCGCCAGCGGCGAAGTGATCCGCACCGGCACCCGGGCCAAGAAGTCCAGCGCGGGCTACGACCTGACCCGGCTGATGGTGGGCAGCGAGGGCACGCTGGGCATCATCACCGAGGTCACGGTCAAGCTCTACCCGCAACCTGAATCGGTGTCGGCGGCGATCTGCCACTTTCCCAGCATCGACGCAGCCGTCAAGACCACGATCCAGATCATCCAGCTGGGCGTGCCGATTGCGCGCTGCGAGCTGCTGGACGCCAACGCGGTGCGGGCCGTCAACCAGCACGACAAGCTGTCGCTGCGCGAGGCGCCGATGCTGCTGATGGAGTTCCACGGCAGCGCGGCCAGCGTGGCCGAGCAGGCGCAGGTGGTGCAGGACGTGGCGCGTGAACACGGCGGCGAGAACTTTGAGTGGGCCACCACGCCCGAGGAGCGCACCCGGCTGTGGACCGCCCGCCACCGCGCCTACTTTGCCGGCATGTCGTCGCACCCGGGCTGCCGCACCGTGACCACCGACACCTGCGTGCCGATCTCACGCCTGGCCGAGTGCATCGACCTGGCGGTGCGCGAGGTCGATGAGGCCGGCCTGCCGTATTACATCGTCGGCCATGTCGGCGACGGCAACTTCCACATCGCCTACCTGATCGATCCGACCCAGCCGGCCGAGCGCGAAACCGCCGAGCGGTTGAACGAGCAGCTGGTGCACCACGCGCTCAAGCTCGAAGGCACCTGCACGGGTGAACACGGTATCGGCCTGCACAAGCAGGGCTTCTTGATCGACGAGACCGGGCTGGCGACGGTGCAGATGATGCGGGTGCTGAAGCGGGCGCTGGACCCGAAGAACATCCTGAACCCGGGCAAGATTTTTGCACTGTGACAGCGCACTGACGACGCCGGCGGGGTCTGGGGGCTGACCGGTCAGGCTGCGGCGGCCAACGGTGCGGCGCGCTGGGTCAGCCACAGGGCCAGGGCATCGGCCTCCAGCGGTCTGGCCCACAGATAACCCTGGCCCCTGTCGCAGTGCAGGCGGCGCATCAGCGTGGCCTGGCCCTCGGTCTCGATACCTTCGGCCACGGTGTTCATGCCCAGGGTTTGCGCCACCCGGATGGTGGCTTCGATCAGCACCCGGTGGTAGTCGCTGGTCTCGGCGTGCATCACAAACGAGCGGTCGATCTTGACCGTGTCCACCGGGAGCTGGTGCAGGCAGGCCAGCGACGAATACCCGGTGCCAAAGTCATCGAGTGCGATGCGGATGCCCATGGCCTTGAGCTCGCGCAACTTGGCGCGCGCGTTGTCGTCCTGCGCGGCCAGGCTTTCGGTCACCTCCAGCTGCAGCGAGCCCGGCAAAAGCGCGCTGTCGCCCAGGCAGCGTTGCACCTCGGCAATCAGCCCGGGCATGCGCAGCTGCACCGGCGACAGGTTGACCGCCAGCGAGCTGGGTGCCAGCGGCCCGAGTGCGCGCTGCCAGGCGACAAACTGGCGGCAGGCCGTCTGCAGCACAAAGGCGCCCAGTTCGACGATCAGGCCGGACTCTTCGGCCACCGGGATGAAGTCCACCGGGTTGACCAGACCCCGCACCGGGTGGCGCCAACGCACCAGCGCCTCGACCCCGCCCGGGCCGTCCTGCTGCAGCTCGACCACCGGCTGGTAGACCACAAACAGCTCGCCACGCTGCAGCGCCAGGCGCAGGTCGCTCTCGGTCTTGACGCTGCGCGCCACGCGCTCATGCATCGCCGGGTCGAACACGACGTAGCGGCCGCGGCCGGCGCGCTTGGCCTCGTACATCGCGGTGTCGGCGTCGCGCATCACGGTGTTGGCATCGTTGGCCGGGTGCTCGGAGGTGACGATGCCGATACTGGCGCTGGAGTGCACCACCTGACCGCCGATGCGGTAGGGCGCAGCCAGCACGTCCATCAGGCGGCGCGCCACGGCGCAGGCCTCGTCACGGTCCTGCACGCCCTCCAGCACGACAACAAATTCGTCGCCGCCAATGCGGCCGGCGGTCTGCGCGGCCGCAAACAAGGCCGCCGGCCTGGGCCGGTGGCTGGCACTGCGCGAGACCGCATCACCCTGGCGCAACGCGCCCCGCAGGCGCTGGGCGATCTGGCGCAACAGCTCGTCGCCGGCCGAGTGGCCCAGCGTGTCGTTGATCTGCTTGAAGCGGTCGAAGTCCATGAACAGCACCGCGTACTCGAATCCCGGCTGCGCCGCTGCACGGTTGACCGCCAGTTGCACCTGCTCGAACACCGCAGCCCGGTTGGGCAGCTGTGTCAGGCCATCGGTGCGGGCGGCATGGCGCAGCATGGCCTGCATCTGCATCTGCTCGGTCATGTCGATGTTGATACCGGCCATGCGGCGCGGCGCGCCCGAGCCGTCGCGCTCGATCACCACGCCGCAGGACAGCACCGCGGCCCACTCGCCATCGGGCCGGCGGATGCGCAGCTCGCAGCGGCAGGCCACGGTCGGATCGGCCAGATGGGTGCGCAGCGCCTGCCGCCAGCCGGCGATGTCGTCGGGGTGCACCAGCGCGCTCCAGTGCGAGATCGTCAAACCGATGTCGCCGGGCCGGTAGCCCAGCATCGCCAGCAGGCGGTCATTGAAGACCATCGCACCAGTCTGCATGTCCCACTGCCAGGTGCCCAGGCCGGCGGCGTCTACCGTGTGCGCCAGCACGGCCTGCTGGTTGCGCTGCGGGGTGACGTCGGTAAAGCAGGCCACGGTGCCGATGGTGCAGCCCAGCGCGTCGCGCACCGGCTCGGCATTGACCAGCAACCAGCCCAGGTGTCCCTCGGCCGAGACTACGCCCATCACCGCGCCCTGCACACCGCGCCCCTCGGCCAGTACCCGCAGTGCCGGCCGCTCGTGCAGCGGCATGGTGCGCAAGTCCTCATGCACCGTGTGCCAACCTGCGGGAAAGGGTTCCTCGCCCAGCATCTGGGCACGGCTGAGCCGCAGTTGCAATTCAGCCGCCGGGTTGCAGTCGCTCACCCGGCCCTCGGCGTTTCGGATCACCACGCCGTTGGGCAACGTGGTGAGCAAGGCGGCCTGACGCAACTGCTGGGTGACTTGCAAAGTGATGTCGGTCAATGTGGCCACAAAGCCGACCGGCAGGCCGGCCTCGTCCAGCGCAGGCTGCAGGTCGAGGGCCAGGTTTTGCACCCCGCCATCGGCGGCAGACCGTTGCAGCGCCTGGTGCAGGCCACAGCCCTGCCCGGTGGCGTTGCGCACCTGCGTCAGCGTTGCGGCATCGGCGCCCAACAAGGCCAGCACCTCGGGCAGGGGGCGCTTGACCAGATTGCCCGGATCGACCGCGCACAGGCGATGGAAGGCCCGGTTGCACCACGCCATCCGACCCTGCGGGTCAGTCACGGCCGTGGCAACGGAGGCGTGTTCTGCCACCGTGGCCAGCCGCTGCAGCGTCTCAGCCTGCTCGGCTGTGCGGTGCCGCGCGCTGCGCCCCGTGCGCATGGCGGCCCGGTCTGGCGCGTTGTTCAAAGGGGATGATGGCGGCAACGGGGGCTCCGACCCGCCGACACCCAACGTGCCGGCGGTATGCCGCTGTATCGGCCACGCCCCGGTGAACTTGAGCCGCCGCGCCGCGGCCTCACGGCGGCGGCGGCGGCGCCGCGGCGCCCCTCAAGCGGTCGGCGCGCCCACCGACCAGCGCTTGCTGATCTCGCCTTTGGTGTTGGTGCTTTCGAGGTGCACCCCAAAACCCCAGAGCCGGGCGACGTGCTTGAGCACCTCTTGCCCGCTGTCGTCGAGCGGCCGGTTGTTGTGCTGGAAGTGGCGCAACGTCAGGCTGCGGTCGCCGCGCAGGTTGACGTTCCAGACCTGGATGTTGGGCTCACGCGCGCCCAGGTCGTACTGGTGCGACAGCGCCTCGCGCACCCGCCGATACCCGGCTTCGTCGTGGATCGCGCTGACCTCCAGCTCGCTTTGCTTGTCGTCGTCGTTGATCGCGAACAGCCGGAAGTCCCGCATCAGCTTGGGGCTCAAGTACTGGCCGATAAAACTCTCGTCCTTGAAGTTGCGCATCGCCGCGTCCAGCGTGGGCAGCCAGTCGGCGCCGGCGATGTCGGGGAACCACAGCCGGTCTTCATCGGTGGGGCGCTCGCAAATGCGCTTGATGTCGGTGTACATCGCAAAGCCCAGCGCGTAGGGGTTGAAGCCCGAGTAGCCGCGGTCGGTCACCTGCGGCTGGTAGACGACGTTGGTGTGCGACTTGAGCCACTCGATCATCATGCCGTCGGTCAAATGGCCGTCGTCGTACATCTGGTTGAGCAAATGGTGGTGCCAGAAGGTGGCCCAGCCCTCGTTCATCACCTGGGTCTGGCGCTGCGGGTAGAAGTATTGGGCCACCTTGCGCACGATGCGCACGACCTCGCGTTGCCAGGGTTCCAGCAGCGGCGCGTTTTTCTCGATGAAGTACAGCAGGTTTTCTTGCGGCTCGTCGGGAAAACGCCGCGCTTCGGCCGGCCCGTCGGGCTTGTCGCTGCGTTTGGGCAGGGTGCGCCAGATGTCGTTGATCTGGCGCTGGGCGTAGGCCTCGCGGTCCTTGCGCTCGGCCAGTTCTTGCGCCAGCGACTTGCGGGTGGGCCGGCGGTAGCGGTCAACGCCGTGGTTCTGCAGTGCATGGCAGCTGTCGAGAAACTCCTCGACCACGTCCAGGCCGTGCAGCGCCTCGCACTCGGCAACGTAGTTCTTGGCATAGACCAGGTAGTCGATGATGGACGAGGCATCGGTCCACATCCGGAACAGGTAGTTGCCCTTGAAAAAGCTGTTGTGGCCGTAAGCAGCATGGGCGATCACCAGCGCCTGCATCGGCAGGGTGTTTTCCTCCATCAGGTAGCTGATGCAGGGGTTGCTGTTGATCACGATCTCGTAGGCCAGGCCCATGTGGCCGCGCTTGTAGTTCTTCTCGGTGCTGATGAACTCCTTGCCGTAGCTCCAGTG
>JBBQAH010000177.1:0-5515 GCA_038316145.1 Burkholderiales bacterium | reverse complement strand
ATCGCCGACGTGCGCTCGCTGAGCAACGACGACCTGGACAAGATGGAGGCCGCGCTGCGCGCCGCCATCCAGGACAAGCTGATCCCGGACACCCGCATCGAGCTGGACTTCTACCGCAGCCGGCCGGCCTTCAAGGCCAATGCGGTGTCGCTGGTGCTGGCCCAACACGCCCAGGCCGTGTTCCAGCAGATGGGCCTGCCGCTGCTGGTGCGTGACCGGGCCACCGGCGGTGGCACCGATGCCGCCTTTGCCGGCCTGCGGCCCAAGGGCGGCGTGCTGGAGAGCTTTGGCCTGCGCGGCTTTGGCGCCCATTCCAACGACAACGAGTACATCGTGATCCCGTCGATCGCGCCGCGCCTGGTGCTGTCGGCCCGCATGGTGATGGACATCGGCAGCGGCGCGCTGAAGTGGTGAGCCTGACCGCGCGGTGATCCAAGGGCGATCGCGGCGCGACTGTCGCCGCCCTGTAGTCACAAATCCATTGGCGCAGCGCGACGGCGGGTTTCCCGCGATGTGCCAACATCGCCGGCTGCCGGACCCGCTCCGACCCCCGCCGCGCGCCCCCGCCGGCCGACCTGCCCAAGCCGCCGATGCCAACACCTGCCCGCTTTTCTCGCCCTGTTCGCACCGCTGCCGCGGGCGCGCTTGTCACCCTGCTGCTGGCCCTGGCCGGCTGCGGCCCGCAGGCCGGCAGCGCTGCGGACGCCGGCGCCAAGCCCGGTGGACCGCCCGGCAAAGCCGCCGGCCCACCCGGTGGCGGCATGCCCGGCCCGACCGTGGGCGTGGTCACGGTACAGCCGGGCGATGTCTCGCTCAGCGTCGAGCTGCCCGGCCGGCTGGAGGCCTGGCGCGTGGTGCAGGTGCGGGCGCGGGTGCCCGGCATCGTCGAGCAACGCCTGTTCACCGAAGGTGCGGCGGTGCGCGCCGGCCAGCCGCTGTTCCAGCTGGACGCGGCACCCTACCGCGCCACGCTGGCCAGCGTCGAGGCCACCGTCGCGCGGGCCGACGCCAATGTCGCCCAGGCCCAGGCCCAGGTGCAGCGCAACCAGCCCCTGGCCGATGCCAAGGCCATCAGCGCGCAAGAGTGGCTGGTGACCCAGACCACACTGGCGGTGGCCAAGGCCGATGCCGCCACCGCCCGCGCTGCGCTGCAGACCGCCCGCATCAACCTGGATTACGCGTCGGTCAAGGCGCCGATCGCCGGCCGCATCGGCCGATCGCTGGTGACCGAAGGTGCACTGGTGGGCCAGGGCGAGGCCACCCAGCTGGCGGTGATCCAGCAAACCCACCCGCTGTACGTCAACTTCACCCAGTCGGCCGCCGAGGCCTTGCGGCTGCGCCGGGCCTTTGATTCGGGCCAGCTCAAGCGCGCGGGTGCCGGTGCGGCGGCCGAGTTGCGGGTGCTGCTGGACGACGGCAGTGAGTACCCGCTGCCCGCCAAGCTGCTGTTCACCGACCCGACGGTGGACGCCGCCACCGGCCAGGTCAACCTGCGTGCCGAGCTGCCCAACCCCAGGGACCTGCTGCTGCCCGGCCTGTTTGTGCGGGTGCGGCTGGTGCAGGCCACCAGCGAGCGGGCGATCCGCCTGCCGCAGCAGGCCGTCACCCGCGGCCCCGGCGGCGACAGTGTGCTGGTGGTGGGTGCGGACAACAAGCCCGTGCTGCGCAAGATCGTCATCGGCAGCGGCCAGGGCAACGACTGGGTGGTGCAGAGCGGCCTGGTCGCCGGTGAGCGGGTGATCGTGGACGGGGTGCAGAAGCTGGCGATGGTGCCGCCCGGCACGCCGGTCAATCCAGTGCCGTGGTCGCCGCCGGGCAAGGCTGAGCCGGGCAATGCCGCCGCTGCCAGCCCGGCCCCTACGCCAGCGCCAGCTGCCGCCCCGGCGCCCGCGCCGGCCGCCAGCCGCTAAGCCCGGAGCGCCCCGATGCTGTCCGGATTTTTCATCGACAGGCCGATCTTTGCCTGGGTCATCGCGCTGTTCATCGCGCTGCTGGGTGCGGCCGCCATCAACAAGCTGCCGGTGGCGCAATACCCGTCGGTCGCACCGCCGTCCATCGTCGTCAGCGTGTTCTACCCCGGCGCGTCGGCCCAGGTGCTGGAAGACAGCGTGCTGTCGGTCATCGAGCGCGAGCTGAACGGCTCGGCCGGCATGATCTATGTCGAGTCGATCGCCCAGGCCAACGGCTCGGGCACGATCACTGCCACCTTCGAGACCGGCACCAACGTCGACCTGGCCCAGGTCGAGCTGCAAAACCGGCTCAGCCGCGCGTCCCCGCGCCTGCCCAGCTCGGTGGTGCAGCAAGGGGTGCGCATCGACAAGGCGCGCTCCAACTTCTTGCTGTTTGTCTCGCTGACGTCCACCAACCCGGCCGACGACCCGATCGCGCTGGGCGACTACATCGCCCGCTACATCCAGCCCGAGCTGCAGCGCGTGCCCGGCGTGGGCCAGGCCCAGCTGTTTGGCACCGAGCGCGCGATGCGCATCTGGCTGGACCCGGCCAAGCTGGTGTCGTTCGGCCTGTCGCCCGGCGATGTCAACAGCGCCATCCGGGCGCAAAACGCGCAGGTCTCGGCCGGCAACCTGGGCGACGTGCCCGGCATCCCCGGCCAGGCGATGAGTGCGACCATCGTCGTCAACGGCCAGCTGGCCAACCCGGCGCAGTTTGGTGCGGTGGTGCTGCGCGCCAATGCCGACGGCTCGACCGTGCGGCTGCGCGACGTGGCGCGCATCGAGCTGGGTGGCCAGGGCTACGGCAGCTTCCAGCGCCTGAACGGCCAACCCGCCGCCGGCGTGGGCGTACAGCTGGCGCCCAGCGGCAATGCGCTGGCCACGGCCGACGCGGTCAAGGCCCGCATGAAGCAGCTCAAGGCCTACTTTCCGCCGGGCATGGACTACAAGGTGCCGTACGACAGCTCCAAATTCGTGCGCATCTCGATCAAGCAGGTGGTCGAGACCCTGGCCGAGGCGATCGCGCTGGTGTTTCTGGTCATGCTGGTCTTCTTGCAGAACCTGCGCTACACGCTGATCCCCACCATCGTGGTGCCGGTGGCGCTGCTGGGCAGCTTCGGCATGCTGTTCGCAATGGGCTACTCGATCAACGTGCTGACGCTGTTCGGCATGGTGCTGGCGATCGGCATCCTGGTGGACGACGCGATCGTGGTGGTCGAAAACGTCGAGCGCCTGATGGCCGAAGAGGGCCTGAGCCCGCGCGAGGCCACCCGCAAGGCGATGGGCCAGATCACCGGTGCGGTGATCGGCATCACCGTGGTGCTGGTCAGCGTGTTTGTGCCGATGGCGTTTTTTGCCGGTGCGGTGGGCAGCATCTACCGCCAGTTTTCACTCACCATGGTCTCGGCCATCCTGTTCTCGGCCTTCCTGGCGCTCACCCTCACCCCGGCGCTGTGCGCCAGTTTTCTCAAACCCATCCCGGCCGGCCACCACCAGCGCGGCGGCTTTTTCGGCCTGTTCAACCGGGGCTTTCGCCGCACCGCCGCCGGCTACGAGAGCCTGACCGCCCGGGTGCTCAAACGCGCCGGGCGCTGGATGCTGGCCTTCGGCGTGGTGGTGGCGGTGGTGGGCTGGATGTACGTGCGCCTGCCGTCGTCCTTTCTGCCCAACGAGGACCAGGGCTACCTGATCGTCAACGTGCAGCTGCCGGCCGGTGCCACGCTGGAGCGCACCACCGCGGTGATGCAGCAGGTCGAGGGCTTTTTCATGGCCCAGCCCGAGGTCGACCAGGTGGTGGCGGTGCTGGGCTTCAGCTTCTCGGGCCAGGGCCAGAACTCGGGCCTGGTGTTCGTGCCGCTCAAGGACTGGGACGAGCGCAAGGGCCGTGAGAACTCGGCGCAGGCACTGGCCGGCCGGGCCTTTGGCGCGATGATGGGCATCCGGGATGCGTTTGTGTTCCCGCTCAGCCCGCCGCCGATCCCCGAGCTGGGCACCGCCACCGGCTTCAACTTCCGGCTGCAAGACCGCGGCGGCCTGGGCCACGACGCGCTGCTGGCCGCGCGCAACCAGCTGCTGGGCATGGCACGCGGCAGCAAGCTGCTGGCCGGCGTGCGGTCCGACGGGCTGGAGGACGCGCCGCAGCTGCAGATCGACATCGACCGCGAACGCGCCTATGCCCAGGGCGTGAGCTTCGATGCCATCAACGCGCTGCTGTCCACGTCCGTCGGGTCGAGCTACATCAACGACTTTCCGAGCCAGGGCCGGCTGCAACGGGTGGTGGTGCAGGCCGACGCCAGCGCGCGCATGGCCCCCGACGACCTGCTCAAGCTGCAAGTGCCCAACAACCGCGGCCAGCTGGTGCCGTTGTCCACCTTTGCCACCACCCGCTGGATCGACGGCCCGATGCAGACCACCCGCTACAACGGCTACTCGGCGATGCGTCTGGCCGGCGACGCTGCGCCCGGCCGGTCCACCGGCGAGGCGATGGACGAGATGGAGGCGCTGGCCGCCAAGCTGCCACCGGGCTTCGGCTTCGAGTGGACCGGCCAGTCGCGCGAGGAAAAACTCTCGGGCTCGCAGGCCGGCATCCTGCTGGCGTTCTCGATGCTGGCGGTGTTCCTGTGCCTGGCAGCACTCTACGAGAGCTGGGCCATCCCGGTGGCCGTGCTGCTGGTCGTGCCGCTGGGTGTGCTGGGCGCGCTGCTGGGGGTGTCGCTGCGCGACATGCCCAACGACGTGTACTTCAAGGTCGGCCTGATCACGGTGATCGGCCTGTCGGCCAAGAACGCCATCCTGATCATCGAATTTGCCAAGGACCTGCAGGCCGAGGGGATGGAGCTGATCGAGGCCACGCTGCTGGCCTGCAAGCTGCGGTTTCGGCCGATCCTGATGACCTCGCTGGCCTTCATCCTGGGCGTGCTGCCGCTGGCGCTGTCGTCCGGCGCCGGCTCGGCCAGCCAGCGCGCCATCGGCACGGGCGTGATGGGCGGCATGATCACCGCCACCGTACTGGCGGTGTTCTTTGTGCCGGTGTTCTACGTCGTGGTGCGCCGGATCTTGCCGGCCAAGCACGTGGCGCCACACAGCCACACCATCGCCCCGCCAAAACCGCCGCCGGTGCCGCCTGCGCTGCCTGCGCTGCCCGCGCTGCCCGGCGATGTCGACCGGGGCCCCGCATGAGCGCCACCTCGAACCACCGCCTGCGCCGCAGCCCGCGGCCACGTCTTGCTCCCCTGGCGCCCCTGGCGCCACTGGCAGCAGCCGCCAGCCTGGTGCTGCTGCTGGCCGGCTGCGCCAGCAGCGGCCCGACGGCGCAAACACCGGCCGATCAGCTGCTGCTGCAAGCCGACGTGCCGGCCACCCTGCCGGTAGGCGCGGGTGCACCGGCCGAGCTGCCCCCCGTCGCCTGGCGCGACTGGGTGCGCGAGCCCCGCCTGGTGGCCTGGGTCGAACTGGCCCTGAAGAACAACCGCGACCTGCGGGTGGCGATGCTGAACGTGCAGCGCGCCCAGGCCCAGCTCACCGCCACCGAGGCCAACCGCCTGCCCACCATCGGTGCCGGCGTC
>JBBQAH010000449.1:0-2149 GCA_038316145.1 Burkholderiales bacterium | reverse complement strand
TACTGGCGCAGGGTCGTCAGGATGGCCGCGCTGTGCCACGACATAGGCCATCTCCCTTTTTCCCACGCGGCGGAGCATTTGTTGCCTCAAGGATGGGATCACGAACGCTTGACGGATGCTCTGATCCTCGGCTGTGAAATGAAGTCACTCTGGGATCAGATCAAGGTTCAGCCGAACGACGTGGCGAAGCTCGCTTTGGGGCCGAAAAAGTTCGGCCCCAAAAAGCATCGAATCGAAACCTTCTCGCCTTGGGAAGCGATTCTCTCCGAGATCATCGTCGGCGATGCCTTCGGCGTGGATCGAATGGATTACCTTCTCCGCGATTCATTCCACGCGGGCGTGGCGTATGGAAAATTCGACCACTATCGGTTGATTGACACGCTGCGAATCCTTCCGCACGAGCAGACGGAAGAGCCGACCTTGGGAATCGAATCTGGCGGACTCCATTCGGCGGAAGCATTGTTGCTGGCCCGGTATTTCATGTACACGCAACTCTACTTCCACTCGGTGCGGCGGATCTACGACCACCACCTCACCGAATTTCTGAAAGCTTGGCTCCCCGGTGGTCAATTCGAGATCGTCACCGAACAACACTTGTCGATGACCGACAACGAAGTCAATGCGGCAATGTCGAAAGCCGCGTATTCCCCGGATTCCCCCGGCCATCGCCATGCACGGGCGATCTGTTGCAGGGATCACTTCCGACTGGTGTACGAAAGGAAACCCCAAGACGTTTTGGTCAATCCTCATGCTGCGGAGGCGGTGGCCAAGCGATTGATTTGCCAATTTGGCAAGGATGATGTACACTTATACAGACACACCGAGGCGAACAAACGATTCGATTTTCCGGTGCGCCAGATGGATGGGAATGTCAGTTCGAGCATAGACGAATCCACCGTTCTCAAGAGTATTCCCGTGGTCATGGCCGAGTTCGTTTTCGTTGCATCCGACCGGAAGCAGGAAGCTCTGGCGTTGTTGAAAAAGGAGAGTGCGAAGATCATTGAACCCCCCACGGAGGAAAAGCCATGAACGATACGCAACGTGAAGCATTGATACTCGAATTCGTCCGCAAGCTGAAATCACAAGGAAGCTGGTGCGGGGAAACCCACATCCAAAAGTCGATTTATTTCCTGCAAGAATTGATGGGGGTTCCCCTTTCCCTCAATTACATCTTCTACAAACATGGCCCGTTTTCCTTTGAACTCAGCGACCAATTGACCGCCCTCCGCGGCAACGGTTTGGTGGAACTCCGCTCCCATCCTCCCTACGGGCCCCACCTCCATGCGTCTGAATCCTCCGGTGCCTATCTGAGCAGGTTCAACACGACTATTGGATCGTTCCAGCCAGCGACGGAGTTCGTTGCAGAAAAGTTGGCCAAGAAAAACGTCTCGGAACTCGAACGATTGTCGACCGCCCTGTATGTTCGCCTACAAATGCCCGAATTAGACGATAACGCGTTGGCTTTGGAAATGAATCGCCTCAAACCTCACGTCACAGTCCAAGAAGCCATGCAAGCACTTTCTGAAGTCCGACAATTCGACGCGGATCGAAAGGCGCTATTGCAGAAGTGACCGGGCATCCGCCTCGAAGACGATTACTTGATCGCCAAAGACGGTGCAATTCGCCTCACCACGCTGCCACACGACCCAGACGCCATAGGATAAGCGTTGTAATATGCGATCATTGTTCTCTTGCGGCAACATAGCGGATTGATTGAGGAAAGTGACCAATGGCGAAGTATTTTCATGAAATCCGTGATCCGATTCATAACTTCATCCGAATCGAATCGGGCGAGAGGAAGATTCTCGATAGCCGTCCGTTTCAACGTCTTCGACACATTCATCAATTGGCAATGACCTATCTGGTCTATCCGGGAGCAACCCATCGGCGATTCGAGCATTCCTTGGGTGTCATGGAACTGGCGGGTCGGGTGTTTGATGTCATCACGAATTCATCGAACGTAACCCACGCGAGTGTTCGCGATGTGATACCGACGAACGATCTGCCGTACTGGCGCAGGGTCGTCAGGATGGCCGCGCTGTGCCACGACATAGGCCATCTCCCTTTTTCCCACGCGGCGGAGCATTTGTTGCCTCAAGGATGGGATCACGAACGCTTGACGGATGCTCTGATCCTCGGCTGTGAAATG
>JBBQAH010000493.1:0-3134 GCA_038316145.1 Burkholderiales bacterium | reverse complement strand
GAGTGAAAAAGGCCCGCGCGGCCTTAGCGCACTCCCCGTTCCTGGCCCCGCTCCCTTTCAGCTTTGCTGAAGGAAGCCGCGGGGGGACCCGCGAAGCGGGGGGGCCGGCTACAGGCCCGGTAACCGTTGTCCACGGGGTAGGCCGGCAGGCCGGTCGGCGAAGCCGAACCCGGTGGGCAACGGTGTCCAGCCAGAAGCGCGAAGCGCGCCACTGGCGGGGGCATTTCACCCCCCCCCGTGGGGGGCTGTGGGTCCCGGTCCCGTGCCCGCATTGAGATACTTAGAGAGCAGAGATCGGCTTCTCCTATGAAAACGGCTCGACCAAGTTGTCATAGCTGGTGACAACTTGAGTTGTCATAGCTGGTGACAACTCGTGATCCTTCGATGGATCATCTACGCCTACTTTGTCGTCATGTGTGGCGATCCTGTTACCATGTTGCAATGGTTACAAAATCATCTTCTGTGCGTCTTAAATCATCCCAGGTGACAGGCCGTCCTATCACGTGGGCACAACTCAACCTCGCAGCCAGCGAGGACCTGAGAGGCTTGATTGGCCGACAGCCAAAGGCCGCTCAGCTGATATTGGCCCTCATTGAAAAAATGGAGCCGGGCGGTGGGGGTGTGGTTGTGGCCAGCAGGACAGCCATGTCTGAACTGATCTCCAGCAGCTTGACCACAGTGGATCGCGCGCTCAGATTGCTTGCCGAGGAAGGGTGGATTCAGCGGATGCGGATAGGCGGCGCGTTCGCCATGGCCATCAATTACAGGGTCGCTTGGGTTGGTCCACGCAACGACATTCAGCACGCTGTTTTTGGCGCTACGGTGATTGCATCCAGGAGTGAGCAGGACGCGATGGGGATCAGTCCACCGCCAATCAGGCATGTGCCCATGCTGCACCCTGACGACATCCCACTGATGCAAGGCCCAGGCCTTGACCCACCCAGTCAGCCCGACCTTGACGGCATCCCTCCATGCGTGGCCACGACACCCGATGTGGACGCTGATGGCGTCATCTCAGATCGCCGCATGGCCGAGCTAGAGGCTGCTGGCCAGCAGCGAATTACCGAAAGCGAGACCGTATGACCGACACCACCGAAAACCTCATGCTTGAGCACCTGAAGCGGTTCCAGGCTGGTCAGGACCGTATCGAGCGCAAGCTCGACGAGATCACCCGGCGTCTGTCGAACCTGGAGGCTGGTCAAGCTTCCATCATTCAATACATTGGGCACTTGGCCTCAGCAGACGCCCAGCAGCAAGTTTCTGCCGATGGCTTCAACAGTCGGCTTGAGCGCATTGAAAAACGATTGGAGCTGGCATGAGCGACGAATCCACGCTTTTGACTCTCAAACGCCTCAATCTTGAATTTGGTGTTGATATCAGCGATGCCGAGGGTCTGGCCGGTGCAGAGCTTCAGGCGGTGTGTGAGCGCCTGGAAGATGAGCTTTTTGAGCGCCAGATGGCAGAGCGCCGGGCCGAGCGCTCTACCGCTCCCTAGAGCGTTCTACAGGGCCTTTTTCGACCACCTCTTGCATTGCCCCGTCCAAGGTCTTATCGAGCAGCTGGGCGCACGCCAAGAGCGTTTGGCCTCGCCCTTGGCGTCGCATCTGGTCAAGCAATGACTTGCCAGCCACGAGCTCGATATTCAGCGCCCTGGCCACCCGCTGGACCATCTCCGGGGCCATTGTTGCAGTCCATTTGTCCAGCATCTGAGCGCCGGATTTGGTCCAGAAACCATCGGCTGCTTGCACTTGGGCCTGCACTTCCCTCAGGTCATTTCGTGTCGCCAGTGCCACGGCTTGGGCTTTGGCTAAGTCGGCCTCAGCCGAGGTTTGAGCGCCTTTCACAACTGCTGCCAGGCGCACACCTTCGCGGTACTTTTCAGCGTTTCGAGCGACCAGCTCGGGGTGCATCATCCGACCCGTTTTTGCTTGAGCGGCCAGCTTTTTGCGGGTGGCCTCGTTCTTGGCCAGTGCGTCTGCATGGGCTTGCTTTTTCTCTGCATAGCCAGGTCGGAGCCTGTCTGTCATGCCAGGAGCTGGCGGCACCGGCACAAATGCAGGTACCTCACCGCCATCTGCATTCATGGCAGCGTACAGGTGTTTGACCGGCACGTGTTTCGCACGGCTGCCCTTCTCTCCCCGCAGCAGCCCGTGAGGCTCACCACAGGCCTGGTGGAATGCGTCTTGGAGCTGGGATAGGTCCACGGGGCCACCGATCATCTTTGACGCCGAAAACCGGCTTGTAGTGCGGTCTAGGGGCATAACGAGCACTTGCATGTGCGGCGTCGTCTCGTCTCGATGGATAGCGGCGGTCAGGACGTTGTCCATGCCCCCGAACTTGTCGGCGATGAACGTCAGGGCACGCCGGAAATAGTCGTCCTGGCCAGCTTTGCCCATGCGCTTTGTGTCGTCTGCGCTGGTGGTCACCAGGATGTCCAGCACCGGCGTACTGGCCTTTGTGTACCCCTGCGGCCCGCCCTTGAGCTTTGCCAGCGCGATCCCTGCATGCAGCTTGGCCATCAGCTCAGGTGTCGTCTTTGCACCCGCCAGCACCTCGGGCCTGGGTGCGCCAGCGACCGCGTTCGGCACCTCTGTCTCCCTCAATGCGTGGCGGCTCATCGCTGCTGCACTGCTGCCGGTTTTGCGTTTTGCGATGCGGAGGATGGCGTAGCCCATCCCCGCATTTTGCCCCCGCGAGAGGAGCGCTGCAAGTCTTTTCCCGCAAGGGTAGTAACTTACTACAGTCTTGCTACGCAAGACTGGTGATCGGTGGGCTAAAGCCCCCTGCGACCCTTGGCGCTCCGCGCCAGAATACCGTCTGGCAAGAGGAAGGGGTCTGGGTGCAACGCCCGCGGGCCCGGGCCGCCGCCAAGCGTGCGGCCGGGGGCGCTCCGCGCCCAAGAAAGAGAAAAATTCGAAGTCCAAAAAGAGAGAGGGGGTCCCGCGCCGCAGGCGTGGGGCTGGGGGGTCTGGGGGGGGCGCAGCCACCCCGGGGAGTGAAAAAGGCCCGCGCGGCCTTAGCGCACTCCCCGTTCCTGGCCCCGCTCCCTTTCAGCTTTGCTGAAGGAAGCCGCGGGGGGACCCGCGAAGCGGGGGGGCCGGCTACAGGCCCGGTAACCGTTGTCCACGGGGTAG
>JBBQAH010000380.1:0-4916 GCA_038316145.1 Burkholderiales bacterium | reverse complement strand
TACAAATGGCAAATGATTTGCCATTAAACTGAATTGTTCTGCAATTCAAGATTTATATATTGCAGGAATACATGCAAATGTTATATATATATATTATATATTTATATTTATATCTATATTTATATTACGTTACATTACGTGTATCAGATAAATTGTATTACATGATTATGTAGCACAATTTGCATTTACGTACATGATAATCTATTCATTCATTACATTATATATTACAGTTTTTCGTTATTTTTGTAACATAATGTGTTTGTGGATGTTTGCCAGTTTCAGAGGCCATTTAGCCGCTTTTTATGTTCTCCTCTGCTACTCTACAGCTGTCCGGATAGTACGGAGCAGCTAGAAGGCAGAGACGGGCCGTTTTTGATGAGGGAATTAGAGAATTAATTAGCGGCGACGTCGATTGTCATGATTGAATCCGGGGGAGGGGGCCTCTGCACTCGCAATTCCCCCGGTGGGATGGACGCGCGCGGGGGGCGGCCCACGAGTTCAGGACTCTTAACACACACATTTTTCCCGCCACTATATGGACTTGTGTCATGCCGCTCGTTCCGCAGTCCCCAACGCATGGGGACGAAGTGGACCGCGAACTAGGCCGGCGCATTGTGTCTTTAATTTGCCGCATTTATCCGATCAAATGTGAACCGGCGGAGCGGCGGCTAAAATGGAAAAACGAACAACTGCTTCAACTAGTGAAGCCTAAATTATAGTAATTATATCAGTAGCCTAAAAAAACTCTGAATAATTAACTGCATACAGCACAATGAACTATTAACTATTTACAAATAAACTGCAACTATACTACTATGAAGCATAAACTATAAACTAAACTTTAAATTTATAACTACAACCTCTGATTAATTATATAATTAAGACTAAAAACAATCCATTAAATATTCATTTAATCAACTATTTGAAACACTATGAAGTATTAAATGTATATCAACTATAAAACATTAACTATAAATTATACTATAAACTATAAACTAAACTTTATATTTAGAATAGCACTTAACGTAATTTCACGATGTATAGTGTATAGAGAATTTTATTTTACAGCACCGCAAAGTTATCAATTCTATACTATCCGTTTTGGAAGTTTAGATCTAGAAGATTTTATACGTTTATATATTGAAATATATCGTGGTTGTTACAGTAGCGGAATGCATTTAATGGTCTAACTAGATTTTCCCATACATTTTCTCGACATTATAGATACTGCGTATACAATATACAATATAATATATATAATAATAAAATATAATATATAATAATACACTATACAATATAATATATATAATAATACAATATAATATATAATAATACAATATACAATATAATATATAATAATACAATATACAATATAATAATAAAATATATAATATAATATATAATAATACAATATACAATATAATATATAATAATACAATATACAATATAATAATACAATATATAATATAATATATAAGAATACAATATACAATATAATAATACAATATACAATATAGACATATACTGTATGTTGTAGTCAGTTAGTCACTATGCCTCGACTGATGTATTCCCCATTAAATTCCGGAAACAGCACTATCGCGCAACCCGTATATAAAGCCCGCCACTTTAGTCGGAATACGAGCCACGCACTTTTAACTTTTACGCGCTTGATTATTATTACACAATGGTGCGCCGAAAAAAATTTAGTCCAAAGCGTGACCGTCCGTCATTCACTGACCGATAAATAGTGGGTTGGACTTGGACGCGGTATCTCCTCATCATCCTCACTACAATAATCAGCCACAAAATCAGAGTAACTTAGTTCTCCCCCCTAGTTTTTTCCCCCTTTCAAGCCGTCTTGTCTGCCCAATCAGGCGGAACTGGCTGGTGTTGTGAGACATCGTTGAAGCCCCGCCACTTAAAAAAACGAGGCGATTTGATCCCACACTTCTGGACTGTGAGGAGTAAAAAAAACCAACCAGCTAGGGAGAAAAAATCACGGGAATAAAATAACGATCCCAGACATTGTGTCAGATGAAAGATACGGTAGGCCGAAAATGAAAAAAAAAATCGATGAAAAAAGGAAGCGCCGGAGGCACTTAATTGTTTCTTCCGCTTGATATGCAAAGTACTAAGCCCTCGTGTGGCGCTCATCTTTTCTCCACCCCCCCCCCTCGTCTTCCCCTTTAAGTAAGTAAAAGAGGCAGATTGAAAAATTGGACCCAGTTAAGTTGCTGGGTTAATGTGGGATGGATGAGTTTTTTTTTTTTTTTGCTGGTTAGAGAGAAGAACGGGGAAGACAGAAGAGCAATCGCTGTGTGTTTGTATGCTTCATTTCCATCATCATCGCGGAATCCCCGGCACATGCGATCTTGAACAACATTACGAGAGGTCTCTCGGTTATACATCGTACATACAGCGTTGGGGAGGATCATTTAACTATCTCTCCCTCTTTCTTTCTTTCTTTTCCCGTTCTTCGCGCATCAAACACATCAAACGACATCGCCTGGCTTCCTTCCGATAAGATTAACGGCATCACATTTGCAAGTCCGTAACCTACTTTTTTCTGCCCCTCTGTTGCCACAAGGGAAGATAAACATATTACTTAATCAGAGAAATTAGATTTTTGAGACCCCCCACCCTCAACAATCAATCAATCAACTGGACCCTATAACATTAGCGTAAGCAAACGGCCAAAGACCCCCTCCCCCCTCTTTCATTACGTAATATGTTTATCTTCCCCGAACACTACTGTAGATTGAGACTGGCGTACTGTAATGTAGTATTATTTAGGTTTAGTGAAAGCGAATTAGCCGCGCCATTCAACCGGCAACCGGTTACTAAATACATTTCTCGCCGGGGATGAACAGGGGGCCGGATGAAAAGTTTTGGGGGAGAAAACGACAGACGCGTGTTTCGATTAATTCGTCTTACTCCCCGTATCACGGATGTGCGCATAGATCTGTGTAGAATACATTACGGTAGTGCATTTCCGTGAGATTTATCGTGAAGGAAAAGTTAAATATGCATTTCATTGCCGGTAAAATTTTATAGGTTAATTTTATTTATTCCGATCACGTGAATTTTACCTAATGTACAATTGATATAAAAATTATACTTATCATTATTAACATGACTAAATTACATTATTATACATTACATTACATTACATTGCATTACATTACATTACATTACATTACATTACATTACATTACATCACATTACTTTACATTACATCACATTACTTTACATTACATTACATTACATCCCATTACTTTATATAAAATCTATAACAATGCAAAACTATAAAACCATACATGATAGTTTATATCATTTATATATTATTCAATATATATTCTAGATGTCTTACATATATTTTATATATACCGGTATATTTTTTGTAGTTGTATTTTTGCAGCAAGTTTTTGCTCTTTAATTCTCGATCCCTACAAGATTTTGAATGCTGAACGAATAAGTCAAGAAGAAAAAATAATCATCACTGGTGTAGACAACTTCAATTCAATATAAGAATTATATACATAATGTATCTTCGTAATGTATGTTTTTATTATGTCAAGCTGAAATAAAGCGCACTGAAAGCGCCTGCACGATAGCTTTTAGGCCGGCGGATGTTTTCCTTTGATGAACTTATGCCCTTTTGATAACAGGGATGTTACTTGGCACGTAGATACACTCTGTGTCTGTATATAGTCATAAAGTGGAATTTTATCCATCCATATGCATTTTTTTTCTTTTTTTTCTAGGTAGTCTTTTATAAACACAGAAAATCGCAGTCACTTTGTGGTCTTCATCTCGTTCTGTGTTATTATTACAGAACGTACGGCCCAAGGGGGGGGGGGGGGACAAATCGACATTCAAATAACAATAATAATATGGTCCATAAAGAGGCAGTGTGTGTTTTTGACGGGGATGTATCGGTTTGGTTTGCAAGCGCGCCTTCCGGCAAAACGCGCGTTTCATGAGGAGTTAATTGAAAGCGTCAGAGTGAACGGCCAGTGCCTTGAGAATCATCCCATGCCGGCCCGCTTCTGGTGGAAAAAAAATCGACCCCGCCCCCGACATAATGGGTTTCGCCCTTCGTGACGCACGTGTAAACTGCCGGAAGTACGACAGGGAGCCGGGATCTTGTATATGTATTAGATGCAAACTTTTATTCCAGAGATTAAAAAAAAATGTTACAAATTGTTACACATATACCATGACTGTATATACATTATTATATTAAATCGTATTATATATTAATTTTTATTTAAAAAATCTTTTGTTATTTATGAAATTTTTTTTATTCTTTTTTATTATTACGTAAAATTAGTCGGTTTTTTTGTGTCAGTAAAAGTGAGAAGGTGTAGTAGCACGTGTGGTCTCGTCTAAACGTTTCATAGCCAACACGCAAACCAAACATGACCCATTGGCAGTGTCAATTGCCGGTCCGAATAATAAGTTCCACTTCAGAATATGTGCTTCCTCCCAAAAACGGGAGCAGCCATACCGGGTATATGCAGTAAAGAATATTCCGGAACACACACACAGATATACGAGACATAATAAATACAGTTGTTCGTTAACACTTCCTAAGTAAATCTATACCGCCAATATCCTGAGCCACAATTAACTAGTTAATAACGCCACTTGGTACTACAAAGTGCATACAGAAAATAGCACTTCCGGCTAGTAAAACCCAACCATTTTCGCAATCCCAGAGGTTGTATAGGTAGGCTATTACCTGTACCCTTTTATCTGTACAACATTGAGTTGTACTACATTAAATAGATTGAATTGTATTACATTACAATTGCATTAATTACATTTTTTTTAAATTACATTACAATTCAATTGCCTTTTATTACATCATCCAATGCATTACATTAAATTAGCATACATTACGTTGCATTATG
>JBBQAH010000460.1:0-1676 GCA_038316145.1 Burkholderiales bacterium | reverse complement strand
ATTATTTCTGATGCATATTTTTTATTACCAGTACCATGCAAAAGCTTTATCCTGAGCAATTTCAAGCTTCGAAAAGTTCGGATCAAGTAATTTCAGAACAACCAAATATAAAAAACAAGCTAATGAAAGCCTACAACCATTGTAAAAACCGTATGTACCGCGTAGGGTTGAAATCGTTCGAATGTTAGCGCCTCAACCTGTATTAGTCGTGAATGGCAACGACCTAATACGGCATATAAACTCCCTATTCACAGCAGCTGCTGTTTCGCAATCCGTCCAAAATGGCGGCTAATTTAATCCTCTGCAAAAATGTGTGTTGCATTACAAGAATTACACAATATGCGTACATTTGACAAGAAGAAACTCGCGAAATTCCTCGGGTCTCTCAAAACGCGACGGGACCGGCAGCGGTGGGCCAAACAGCGGCACATTCTCCTCCGAGAACACCTGCACGCGGAAGGCTTCCGCCTCATAGTCCCACGAAACCACCGCGAAAATGTCTGTAAAGATAGAAGACAAAATTTGATAACGGAACGTGAAACCGGTGCAAAAATTAATTTTCAGGTTGTTATTACTGTTGCCAGTTCCGACCGAAAAAATACATACGTGTGAATTGCGATCGGACCATTTGCGGCTTGAATGTCGGCACTTCGCCTCGTTCACATTCCCAGTAGACGATGTTGACGATATCTGTAATAACCGCGAATTAGGGCCGTGTTATTTCGAAACGTTAAACATATATGATCCATTATGGCACTTTAATGAAGAGGAATGGAACAAATATCCGGTTGGCACTTGCCGTTGCCAATGTGTCGTTTCCGTTCCACTTGCTGGGGATTGTCCTCCGAGTACGGCAGCAAGGTGGACACGTGGAACATTATTTCGTGTCCTTCGTAGACGGTGTAGATGGATTCCGTGCCCGTTGTATCGCCTGAAGAAAAAAAACCACGTAAATAAATAATACGAGGCTAAAAATAAAAGTCGGGACACAAGGAAACTTTTTTTCAAAACAATTCTGGTTTTGGTATCATTAAATCGGGCTTAAATTCCCTTAAATATTCCAGCTGTTAAAATCCAGCAAAGAATAAAATTTGAATTTTCAAAAAATAAAAAACGGAATGCTTTTCGGTGAACCAATATTTCAGACCGTTTTTTGTTTTTGAAAATTCAGATTTCAAACTTAGATCGGGTTGGACTATCAAAGTATATAGTGGACTATAAGCCCGATTTAATGATACCAAAACCAGAGTTGTTTGGAAAAAAATTTTGCTTGTGTCCCGACTTTCATTACTTTTTGACGGTGTCCCGACTTATATTTTTACCCTCGTACTTGAAAATATAATATTTACAATATTCACCGTGTACATGTAGTATTACTTTTAAAAGTCAAAAATAACTCCCATACAACTAACAGAATATGAATAAATGTATGGTATATTCAATATACAGTATTCATGCTATAAAATTTTATTTATATTTTCTTATATCAGTAAATATTAATAAAAATTCTACAACATATAAATATACTAAATACACATTTACAAATAAATGTATGTTATATTCAATATATTCATATGCCATAAAATTTTATTAATTTCATTAGAGAATATTAATAATATTAATAATATTAATAATAATAATAATGATAATATATTAATAATATATAAATATATAAT
>JBBQAH010000254.1:0-1534 GCA_038316145.1 Burkholderiales bacterium | reverse complement strand
TCCCGTGCGCGCAGGCGTCGCTGACACGCTGGAAGGCAGTGATCACACCTCGATCCAGCAGCGCCTGGCTCAACCCGTTGAAGCGCAAGCGAAAACACTCAAGCCCGCGCTTGGCGAGCAAAGCTTAGCGCTGCTTGAGATTACCCAGGCGGCATACATTGATCTGGTCGCTTACAGCGGCCAGCAATATCGTCCTGGCAAGGCCTCGCTCCGCGCAAAGCCCGCATTGGTTGAGCAGATGGAGCGAGAAGGCGGCGATTGGCACGACGCACTCAACGCCATTCGCCTGGGTTACCGAGCGATTGGCAGCGGGCCCAAGCTGCTTGAACTGGCGCAACGGCTGCGGCAGCGGTGGGTGAAGCGAGGGCGGCCGGTTTTGGTGGTGAGGGCGGGGTGAGCGCTGCTGAGCGATTGCCGTCAGGCTGCTGGGTCTGGCTGAACTTACGCGCTGATTGGAGCCGCTTCATGGGACTGTTTTGGGGCGCGTCACGCGGCTTGAAAAACGGGGCGCCGACTCTCAAGGTATCGAAAAACTCGCCCAAATGGCCAGATTCCGGCTTTTGTCTTGTTGATCTAGAACTTTGGCTACGGGTAGGGCAGGCAGGCTGCCCGCAGTCGCCCGAACTCTTTTCACCTGAGAAATAGCCACTTCGATGGGTGCCCAGCTTTTCGCCCTGCTTTTCGGGTTTTCACCTGATGGGTGTCCAGCTTTTCGGATGGGTGTCCAGCTTTTCGCACCGTTTGGTGTCCAGGTTTTCCTCCGTTGGGTGTCCAGGTTTTCCACAACCTGTTGCATCATGTCACGGTATCGCGTTTGAAGCAGGCCTATGAGGCCTGTAAGAAAGACGCGGCGAGTGGCGTGGATGGCATGGATTGGCACACGTACGGGGAAGATTTGGATGCACGGTTATCGCGATTGTGCGATGCCCTACATTCGGGTCGCTATCGTGCGCAGCCGGTGCGTCGGCAGTGGATACCGAAGGCGGACGGCAGGTTGCGTCCGTTGGGCATCACGTGTGTGGAGGACAAGGTTGTCCAGCATGCACTGAGTTCGGTATTGCAGGCAGTTTATGAGGTTGATTTCCTGGGTTTTAGCTATGGATTTCGTCCCGGCCGCAGTCAACACGATGCGCTGGATGCGGTGTACATGGCGATCACAACTCGGAAAGTCAGCTGGGTGTTGGATGCGGATATTGAAGCGTGCTTTGATCGCATCGAGCACGACAAATTGTTGGCGGTGTTAAAGCGTCGGATAGCGGATCGACGGGTGTTGCGCCTGATTGAGCAGACGCTCAAGGCGGGCGTGATGGACGGTGGCAAATGGCAAGCGAACAAGGAGGGTGTGCCGCAAGGTGCGGTGATCTCGCCGCTGTTGGCGAACATTTTCCTTCACGATGCGATTGATCGTTGGATACAGAAATGGCGGCAGCGCTGGGCCAGAGGACTGGTTTCAGTGGTGCGCTATGCAGATGACTTTGTAGTGGGATTTCAGTATCGGAGTGACGGCGAAAACTTGCGTGCTAATTTGGAAAGG
>JBBQAH010000257.1:0-1539 GCA_038316145.1 Burkholderiales bacterium | reverse complement strand
CAGTTTCCCAGTATCCGGCTCAAGCCTCTCTAATGCCCCTTGCGGGACACGGTAACGCATATGCATTCCGATAACCTTTGGTTTTTGTTATGAACTTGGCTATGGCAGTTCGGGTGCAGCAACACTCGGTTTTCAGCACCGTCTTTACCCCCATGGCTTCGCCAAACCTTGTGGTGGTTGTGCCAGCCAGTCAGCTTGGTGATTTTCTGGTTGCAAACAGGGCATATTCCGCTTTGTTCCTTCCACAGGTACAGCAACTGCCGCCGCCCTTCCAGGGTTCTGGACATCTCTAGCCCAAGACGGCCTTCAAAGTACATTTCCCACTCCGGATCAAACGGGTTTGCCTTACCCTGAATTTTCACGTGCCGTTGGATTGGCACTGTTGCTGCTCGCAATAACCACTGGTCTTGCGTTGTTCCGTCTTTGCGCCTGGCACTTCCGTGAAACACCCAATTGTTCCCGCCCACTGTGCCGAAGTATTTGTTTCGTACCCAGCGTGCTCGTTTGTTTGGATGCCTGCGCCTCGCCCACTGCCATAAACTGATGAAGATTGCGCGGTCCACTTTCCTGAAGGTGACCTTGCTGACCACATGGCAGTGATAGTTAGCCCACCCTCGGATAACCGGGTTGAGCATTGCAATCAATTCTCCCGCTGTTGCCGACCAGTTTCCCCTCACGATCTTCCGGATTTTAGTCAGGAAGGCTTTGATGTTCTTGTGTGCCGGTTTGATGAGCAGTCTTACCTGCCTGTTACTCCGGTACTTCCGGACATTCCAACCCAGAAAATCGAACCCGTCTTCTATGTGCGTGATTTTGGTCTTTTCCTGCGAGAGTTCCAGGCCACGCTCCCTCATGAATTGCTCCACAAGAGGCTTGACTTCGTTCTCTAGCAGTTCGTTTGTGACGCCCGTGATGATGAAGTCGTCAGCAAAGCGGACCATATGCACTTTAGCTCGTTTGGCGGCATTGCCACTCGGAAAGTGGTTGATTAACCGCTGTTCCAATCCGTCAAGGGCCAGATTTGCTAATACCGGAGAAATGATACCGCCTTGCGGGGTGCCATCCTCGGTTGGATAGAGGACGCGTTTGTCCATGAACCCGGCCTTTAGCCACTTGCGCAGCATCGCCTTGTCCATTGGGACATGGGTCAGCAGCCAGTCGTGGCTAATCCTGTCAAAGCAAGAGCGAATATCACCTTCCAGCACCCATTGCGCACAGGTTCCGAGCCGCAGGTCAATGTAGCATTGCTCAATTGCGTCTGCGGTCGATCTCTCAGATCGGAAGCCATAGGAGTTTGGATCTCCGATAGTTTCCGCTACTGGACTCAGCGCCAACAAGTAGAGAGCTTGCATGGCACGGTCGTGCATTGTGGGAATGCCAAGAGGGCGCATCTTACCGTTGCTCTTGGGGATATACACGCGCCGAAGGGGTTGGGCTTTGTAGCCTCTCTGCCGTAGGGCGTGTATGGCCGTCGCTTTCTTCTCAGGAGTGCCCCAGGTTTCCCTGTCTACTCCCGCCGTCCGTTTGCCCTGGTTTTCG
>JBBQAH010000340.1:0-2757 GCA_038316145.1 Burkholderiales bacterium | reverse complement strand
GAGAATAATGAGGCATATTTAGTAATGTTGTGATTACTCAACGCAAAACAGTGAATGGCAAAGTGGTTGTTTTTATTGCTGTGCCGTATTTTTAGCTGGCTTGCAATTGGAAAGTGCCAGACAAAGTTAGACAAGAATGGACCTGTTAGGGATGAAAAAATGATCTTTCTGGGAAGCCTATTTAATATATTCATCTATAATGACCTGTTAACTTTAACATCAATCGTTTCCGCCATAAATCTAAACAGGGCCTCTAATACTGAACAGAACTGAGCGCTTTCTATATCGTAAGTTACTTTTGGGACCGAATGTTAAATGATTTTTCAACGCAATATATGTACAAGCAGCGGTACATGTTTTTTAACAGGGCCGTTTTTGCCCGTATGTATTTGACACGTTTGTTTTACGTATTATCTTAATTATTTACGAATCGATTTGGCCCTGACTAGATAACTCCAGTCAACTAAGAATAGTTTGGCTTGGGTTACATATATTCTTCGTGATAGTCACATTTAAAGTAATTATGTTCAGGCTTTTGTGATGCGACGGAAATGCCGAATCTCGGCGATGAACAATGCTCCACGTTCCTAATGGAGCACTCTTGCCAAGACGAGGCAAACACTTGCCTACACCAAAAATTATGGTAATATATCACATTATCGGATGAAAGTATGTTATAATTATAGTCCATACGAGGGTAAAAATGAAAGCTGGGACACCGTCAAAAAGTAATGAAAGTCGGGACACAAGCAAACTTTTTTGCCAAACAATTCTGTCTTTGGTATCATTTAATCGGGCTTAAATTCCTTTAAAAACCCCGATAATCAAAACCGAGCCAAGTTTCAAATCTGAATTTTAAAAAACAAAAAACGGTCTGAAAAAAAAGTGAAGCGGAATGCCTTCCGTTTTTTATTTTTCTAAATTGAGATTTTATTTTTCGCTCGATTTTAACAGCTCGTCTTTTTAAAGGAATTTAAGCCCGATTAAATGATACCAAAGACAGAATTGTTTGGAAAAAAAGTTTGCTTGTGTCCCGACTTTCATTACTTTTTGACGGTGTCCCGGCTTTTATTTTTACCCTCATATTTATAATTTTTTTCTCTTTCTCTTTTTATATATTCCTATGTATATAGTTAGTTATATGTAATGTATCTCATAATTCCTTTAATACAAAAATATGCATTGTCGAAATGAAATTATCATATAAATTGAATAATGGAAATATTTTTGCATTAATAAAGGTGCGACGGAACGATAGACTGCCCTAATGGATTCGACGAGGATAATTGCAGTAAGTCGAACTATACTAATAATGAAACATTACCATAGTCATGTAGCTTACAATTCGTTATAGACAGCTCGCTTTATTTTGTCTTGAACATTTATAAATTACCCATACCTGCATATGGAACCCAAAATAATCAGTCATCCCAGTTTGAAATGGAGAAACTCCAACGGCGATAAAGAACTTCCTGATTTTCTAAAACAAAAGATAGCAATGAAGCCGGCCTGTACCACTCACATTACTTTTTTTTACAATGAACGATTATGTGATTACTGCATTATCCATTTTAGAAAATCCCACCGGCTTTTTCCTCAAGGAATTCAATAAATTCTCCGAAAAGACCCCCGTAAAGGTCGAACCGGGGGACTGTTGTAAGTTTTCGATTGAACATAATGCGCACGTTTATGTTTCACCTTTTTTATAATAAATGTTGAATACAATATAACATGTTTAAACGTTAAACTGATGGAGGGTAAAAGAAACGTTAATAGATATTTCTGCAACAACAACTTACAAGTATAGCGATCTTGTTTATCGTTACGAGGGTAAAAATAACATTCGGGACACAAGGAAAAAAGTAATGAAAGTCGGAACGCAAGGAGACTTTTTTTCAAAAAAATTAAATTCTTTTAAATATTCCAGCTGTTAAAATCCAGCAAAGAATAAAGTTTGAATTTTAAAAAATCAAAAACGGAATGCTTTTCGGTGAACCAATTTTTCAGACCGTTTTTTGTTTTTGAAAATTCAGATTTCAAACTTAGCTCGGGTTTGATTATCGGGGTTTGTGAAGGAATTTAAGCCCGATTCAATGATACCAAAGACAGAATTGTTTGGAAAAAAAGTTTGCTTGTGTCCCGACTTTTATTTTTACCCTCGTTACTGAATATTATGAATATTTTCATGACATATTGTAATGATATTTCTCGCTGAAATTAATTTTCATTATCATTTCCGTTAAATAGCTTTGAATATGACTTCGATCCCTGCAAACTGTACCTGCACGTACGGGGTCACCGTCAACTGCTCCAACACCGGTCTCACCTCCGTTCCAGGGGGCATTCAGCCGGCGGGTCTGCTGAGAAAACTGTACGTGCGTGCACTATTAACTACATTCACCCATTACAATAACATTTAACTATGTAATTGAGTGGGAAGCAGACCTTCCCCATTTAAACGGGATGGGTCAATGGACCCCATTTTCCATTCCATTTCCATTTTCTAATGGAATGGGCAGTGGCTGGGAGGGGAGAGAAATGGATAAAAATGGGTGGGATTTTTTTGAAATGGGTGGAATGAAAAATCCCTAAAAATGTATGGGATTTTGACGATTGTTTTTTTTTTTTCTTAATTTTTTTCAAAAAATCGTTAAATTTGATAGAAAACTGTCGAATATGGGTCATCAAGTGCGGAAAATTGTTGATTCGGTCACTTTATTTGTTGATTCTGTCCAGATTGATCGATTTTGACATACC
>JBBQAH010000558.1:0-1802 GCA_038316145.1 Burkholderiales bacterium | reverse complement strand
ATCGAAAATTAGGAAAAGATGTGACGGTCAATCAAGCAATCAATCGACCACTTTGCTACATGTCCCAAATTTGGTGCACCGCTATTAGGCATTGGGGTGGCCCAAGTTCAGGGCTGTCAAATATACCAGCACAGCTGTAATAAGTATTTGTGTGGACAAAGAGATAAGGGATCATAAACAAATGACGTCAGCCAAGAGGGGGAGTGGTACCTTCCCGGGAATACTGACGCTAGTGTTATAGGGTCTAGTTGATTGATTGATTTAGGCTGACGGAGGGGAGTGGGGGTCAAAAAATCCCCGTTTTTGGCTGACGTCATTTGTTTATGGTCCCTAAGCTCGGCTTTTAATTGTGCTATGTATGAACCATGGACTCACAGTAAGCCGTATATACACTAACGTGTGTCTGATCCCTACTCAGGCTATGTGAGCTGGACGACCAAGGTTCACGTCCGCACCATGATATAATCTCTGACTATTACTTTCTGGCTGAAAAAAAAGACATGTGATCTCACAAAATCATATATATCAGCCGGTCAGCGCATTATAGTTCTACTCACCTGGTTGTATTATTATATCTGTACATATAATTTAGTGTACAAAGGCCGTCCGCTAAGCGGAACCGAGCGGAACCGAGCGGTCCAAACCGCCCGCCTCCGCTTATTGGATCGTAGAAACCGCTCCGCTTGGTTCGGCTTACTCAAAACCAAAGAAGCTGGACTAACGGTAAGAGAAGGCAATATCTAGAGAGGCGCCCCAATTCGCCCCTTTTAGTCCCGCCCCGTGAAGTAATAACCTGACTGTTCTTTGGCAAAATCCAGGGAACTTTCGACATTTTACATGCAAGCCATGCATTGCCCGCCACCCAATCCATTCTAAAAAATAGTTCAAGTAAACGTCTCTGATTTTCAGCCGGGACAGGTCGAGGTTATTTCAAACTATAGCGAAAAACGTTGTTGAAGCATTTTCTCCCCCACGCAACAGTTACCGCATTAGGGAAGATAAACATATTACGTAATCAAGGAGGGGGGGAGGGGGTCTTGAAAAATTTAAGTACAACAAGCAAACGGAGACAGTGCACCAGGCAGAGTTGTACGATTACGAAGGGGGGTGGGGTCCCAAAAAAACTGCGTTTTTGATTACGTAATGTGTTTATCTTCACTTACCTCAAAGGGCGGGACTAAAAGGGGCGAATTGGGGCGCCCCACGGGATATTGCCTTCTCTTAGTTTAGCTTCTTTGACTCAAAATAAGGCAGCCTTGATTTTTTCATGGAGGGGGGCTACATAAAAAGAATAGGAAAAACGATAACCGCTCCGCTCCGCTTAACATTTTGGGAAAAACCGCTCTGCTCCGCTTAAACATTTTGCGGATTCGGACCGCTTAGTTCGGTTCCGCTTTTCAAAAAAATGTAAGCCGTCCGTCCAGATCGCATTTTGCCACGCGGTTTTGTACACGAAGTCATGGACGACGTGGTTTAAACTAAATGATGACCCTTTGTGGTGAGCCGGTGATGTAGAATTTAGTTTTTTTTTTCATGACCTTACCTAATTGCATGGACCATTTTACGCTTAAATTAGCAAAAAATATTTGGATTAATAATAATTATAAGCAGACATGCTGAAGGATTCCGTGGAATTCTCGTCGTATTCGAATCACGGGTTCCGGCATGTCTAACTCGCCGCCGAGCGTCCGTCCACGAAGTAGCAACAATTTCAGTCCTCGGACAGGCATATTAATTAAATTGGATGCCCCCGCGGTGTTTATGGAGCGCGGTTTGGTTGAAAACATTTTCGATTTCTTTCC
>JBBQAH010000342.1:0-1776 GCA_038316145.1 Burkholderiales bacterium | reverse complement strand
GTACGAGGCTTGGCGCCTGGGATGGCCTTCCCCCGGAAAATGTGCCCTGTGATGGCCCTCTCTGTATCTTTCGAACTGTGGCAGCTACGGCAAATCTGAATAGCTCATTCGATGCCCACGCATCGATTTACCTAGTGGGATGAATATTGAAATTACAAAATTTTCAAAAATGAATTTGTAGTTGAAGATGCAAAAATTTCAATGTTAATTTTATTTTGCGAATAAAAAGTTCATTTTTGAAAATTTTCAGTTTTTAATATTCATCTCACTAGATAAATCGATGCGTGGGCATCGAATGAGCTATTCAGATTTGCCGTAGTTGCCACAGTTCGAAAGATACAGGGAGGGCCATCCCAGGGCACATTTTCCGGGGGAGGGCCATCCCAGACGCCAAGCCTCGTAGTAAGGAACGCAAATCGTTCGTCAGTGACGAACGAACGATTCGTTAACGAAAATTTCGTCTCGTTTCGTTAAAATTATTTGTCCATAAAAATCGTTATCGTTCGTTTCGTCACTCAATTTTTGGCCACTTATTCGTCATCGTTCGTGTCGTCATTGAAATTTGAGGTTCAAAAAAAATTTTCAAAGGGGGGAGTACATGAAAAACGTTTAGTCACATTAAAAACCCATCGATTTCGTTCGTTTCGTCATTATTTTTCGATAATTGGCCTTGTCAAAAGTCGTTTCGTTGAAAATATTATTTTTTTGGTTTCGTTATCGTTCGTTTCGTCATTTTGTAAAAGCTATTTTTCTCGTTTCGTTACGATTTTCATGACGATTTGCGTTCTTTACCTCGTAGTAATGAAAAAATTGCATTGCAATACAAAATAGTAGTTAATAATGTATTAAAATATTAAACATTAACACGTATTGTTCCTAGGAAGGCCGGCTACTGGTCGTATCTCCGCCAAGTCCACAAGAACGAGCACTCCGCCAATAAGATGCTGTACTACACGATGGCGCACAAGGATGATCCCCGGCCCGGGCGTCAGATCAAGAGAGTTAACGAGCAAGCGAGGGAGGAAAACCGAATCATTTCCCTGTTGCGCCCTGAAACCGGCGGCGAACCACCGACCCTTGAGGAGCTTCAGGACAAGAGCATAACACGCATGAAGCCGCAACAGCCCGATTACTACCCCGAAGCGTTCGTCTACAATCCGAAGGATAAGCTAAATAACGGCCTCGTCCCGCAGGACCCTGACGGCGCCAAGGGCATCCCGGAGTACTGGACCATCTTTCGCATTCATCGACTCCTGCGATGGGGCTGTCCTGGTACGAACTTATTTTAATTAAAATGCAAAATTTAAAAAATAAAAAAGTTCAAATCTTAAAAGAATCTGCAACTGAATATATAAAAATGCATGAAAGAATAATTTTATCACGACAGGGAAGAATCAGCCAAAAAATAAATATCACATTACTGTACTTTGTACCGTACCAGGGATTCGAATTTCATATGGACAAAGCGTTTTTTGTATCACTATGGACGATTTCGTATTGCGTAATACACTCCTTCATTTCGCAAGCGATCGAAGCCGCGATGGTCTCATTCGATAAAAAACAGTTGCAAAAAATTGCAGCAAGCTGGAAAAGTAATGTTTCACATCTTTTAAATGGTTGTAAAACTACTTTAGGGATATATGGAGCGCGGATTGGTTCAAAACATTTCCGATTTCTTTCCCGGTTAATTTACCGGGAGATAATCATTTACTCCCGGTAAACATTAATCATTTCCGAATTATTTCCCGGTAAACTTTCCGATTTATTTCCCGGTAA
>JBBQAH010000503.1:0-2910 GCA_038316145.1 Burkholderiales bacterium | reverse complement strand
TATATAGTGATGGATATTACCATTTTAATCCAAGTATATATATTGTATATGCAGTAAATCTACTTTATCTATACGTGTATATATACTGTATATATACTGTATACTGTATATATATTAGGTAGATCTAGTAGTGTTTGAATTAGCCCCGCACATGTTGCGGAATTATTTATGAAATTTGCGGGCTAGCTAGTAACAAAACGAAGTTTTTATCACTCACTGACAGTAGTGTTACAAGCTTGTAATTCGGTTCAGGTGTAAGTCAGGTCTGGTTTCAAATGCAATTTATTAAAACTTTTAATTAGTCTATTACCCAACAAACCGTTTTTGTCGGGACCCCATTTTAGTCGGGACGCGAACGAGGCAGGCGGAGCTGTGTCTCACGCGTGACAAAGAGAAATACGTTATCGCATTCGGCGCATCCTGCCTCATTTGCGTCCCGACTAAAATGGAGTTCCGACTAAAACGGTATACTTGTTATTCTATTTATTTACCTAAAGTGACGGTTTGATCCACCAGGGGTTCCTCGAATTTGACCGGCTTTTCATGGACCACAATCGTCCCACTTGTCTCCACGGTTTCCGACTTGCAAGTGTATCGTCCAGCCTCGGATTTCCTCACCTTCCTGATGATCAGCTTATGCACCACACCATCCTTAAAAATGGTGTACTTTTCGGACTGTGTAATGACCTCTCCAGCAAAAAACCACTGCACTGATGTTTCACCATTCGTAATAACGACAATCTCTACGTCTTCCTCTTCTTCGTAGGCCATCCGTTCTGAAATTCCTTTAGTAAAGACTAGGGCCTCCACGACAGGCTCATCCACCGGCGTCGCCTTTACACCGGGCAAAGTCAACGAGTTTTCTGCAGACTGCACTTCCTTCATTTCCTCATCCAGAGAACGACGCTTGGGACGGGGTTTTGACAGCGAGAGACTTTCCGACAGTTCTTCATCCGTGTCGAGTTTGAAAGATGGTTGGGAAGCTAACCTAAACTCGACTTCCGGTGACTGAACCAGGTCTGGCTGATTTCTACTGCTGGGAAATATAAATGCAGCTCCTCGATCCTCATCAGTGGGCGCGCTTTCTGTGACTGGTTTCCTTTTGTTCGGTAGGCCCAATTTCACGGACGCATCATGATCAGCAGGCAATTCAGCCATTTCCTCGGCCTTTAGTGTCTTGAATTTGGCCTCAGTGGCCATTTCCGGAACAGGAACTCCAATTGGCTTATTTAGTTGCGCAGTAACGATTGGAGCTTCGTCGGTAGGCTTTTTTCGATCGCGTGGTTCCAAGGCGAGTATGACCTCTTCCAACTTGCCTTCGTGTGCCTTTGTCATCTTTGCTTCTAGGACTTCAGTCGGTCGTTGAAGCTCAATGTACTCTGACAATTGAGCTATTTCAGCCTTTTCCAACACATCCTGGATTTCGTCTGCCATTTCCTCCGTACTTGAAGTTTCGATGGTTTTCACGACAGTTTCTTCCTCGACTATCTTTGGTGTGTTAATGGTCTTTTCTTGGACAGCTTCAGTAGCCGGTATGAAAATGTCGGTCGTTGTGGGAGTGGCAGCGGCGGGTACTTCACGGAGTGGAGAGGTCTTTTTGATGGATAAACTGGTGTTCGACTCGTCTGGGCTCTGCTCTTTGACGGTCGCCTTCAGTCGGCTAGGTATGAACGTGTTGGAAACCTCATCATCGCTTGCTTCCTCCACGGCAGTGTCTTGTACCGGTAATGTTAGTTCTGAGACTGGCTGATCCCCTTCATCGGTTGTGACTGGCTTCTTTGGGGCTAGTTTCAGCGCGGAACTGGGTTGATCGTCTTCAACGATTTTGCGAGGGCGCAGTTTTACTTTTGCCGAATGACTTTCGGTTTCCTAATTAAATCCAAGGACAAAGGCTATACAAGGCAAGGTTCAATCGAAGTTCCGAATTTACAGTTCTGTATTTATATTGCGTGTTTATTTAAATATCGAATAGAACAGCAACTATGACTTGAAAAATAAACCGCGTTACATTTCAGGTAGAATCAGCATAATGCCTGTCATTTAACAATCTTAACTTATCTAGACAGTTATACGGTATATAATATTCAAACATTAAAATAGGGTTCATTATGTGTAATATATTAGTATTTCGAACTTCATCAACTTGACTACATTTTTTAATCTGCATTCTACCATATGCCGGTTCATAATAAAATCATCTCTGAATTTAATATGGTCTGCTTGTCAAGTACCTCGATAGGCGCGATAGTACGAACTTCCGTATTTTCTTCGACCATTGAGGGTATTTTATCAAGTTTGGTCAATTCCTCCGGTTCGGCCAACAAAGTCACATTTTCTCCTTCGCCAGACTGTTCCTCTAAGATTTCACTGGTTTCTGCAGCATCTCTCAGGACATTTTCCGGCAACTGAGCAGGTACAGCGGCCGCAACTGATGTCAAATTGTCAGGAACCTTAGAGTCCGTGGCCGAAACACAATTTTCCGCTGGAACCAGTGGCTCCGTGGTCGAATCCTCATGTTGTTCAGTGGTCGGTGCAAATGATTCGTAAAACTTTGCGTCCAACTCTGACCCTGGAATCTCGTCATCGTCCAGCTCCAGCATCTCCTCTGAGACTGATAAATCTTCCGTGTCGAATCGCGACTCGGAAATTGACGTGAACTGCTGGCTGTCCTCAATAATCACCGGTGTTTCTTCGATACGTACTCTTCTTTGGGCTCGCTTATCGGCCTCCCCTACGATGGTATCATGAGATGTGCGTCGCAAATCCTCCGCCAACGAGCTGTCCCAGATATTGTCGCCAATCTCTGCAAGACTGTCCTCGTCATGCTCGTAATTGGCTTCTGAAATGAGCTCTTCCACGGCCTGCGACTCGAGCAGGATGTCGCGGTCAGTCTCCGGTGCTGGTGAACTA
>JBBQAH010000117.1:0-9804 GCA_038316145.1 Burkholderiales bacterium | reverse complement strand
TTCGACGCCGTGCGCGTGCTGGGCAGCGCGGTGCGCCGGGTCTACGAGCAGGACGGCCACTCGCTCAAGCAGGCAGGCATCGACTTCAATGCGACGATGATCTTCGGCGGCCAGATCAAGGGCGAGGCGATGCGCATGTTCATGGTCTATTCGGCCGGCAACTTTATTGAGGCCACCCGCGAGACCTGTTTCTTCCAGGTCGGCGAAAGCAAGTACGGCAAGCCCATCCTCGACCGGGTGCTGACCCCCACCACGCCGCTGGACGAGGCCGCCAAGTGCGCGCTGGTGAGCATGGATTCCACCCTCAAGTCCAACCTGAGCGTGGGCCTGCCGCTGGATTTGCTGGTCTACCGCGAGGGCAGGTTCCAGAGTGACCAGATCGTCTGCATCGATGAGCAGAACCCCTACTTCCAGATGATCCACAGCACCTGGGGGCAGCGCCTGCGCGAGGTGTTCGAGGGCATTGCCGACCCGGTCTGGGACGGCAGCGCCACCGCGCAACCGCTGCTTTCCGCCCTGTCGCGCTACGAGCCGTTGCGCAAGATCAGCCGGCCCGAGGAACGGGTGGTTTGACCGGCCGTTTGCCCGCTGTTGCCCAGGGTAGGCCATGCAGCGGCTGCGTCTCCGGACGCACCAACGCCGTCACACATGAGCCGGCGTGCCCAGCACGTCGATCTCGTCACGGCGCAGCAGGTCCTGCAGCAAGGGCGGCTCGAAGTGGCGCTTGACGGTGATGGCGTAAAAGGTCTCGACCAAGTCGGGCACGACGCAGTATTCGACAAGCTGGCCGCTGGCCAGCTCGTCGCGCACCACCACTGACGGCAGCAGCGCCACGGCGCCCGAATCGCGCGCCAGCAGGCGCAGCAAGGCCATGTCGTCGACCTCGGCCAGCACCCGGCAGCGCAGGCCGTGTTGCTCGCACAGCAGATCGAAGGCGGCGCGGATGTCGCTGTCGCGGCCGGGCAGCAGCAAGGGCACCTCAGCCAGCTCCTGCGGGAACCGAAAAGCGGGGCCCGCGGGCCGAGGTCGTCCCACCAGACTGACCGGCTGGCGCGCGATGCTGCGGCAACGCCACGGGTGGTCGGCGTCGGCATGCACCCGGCGGTTCGACAGCACGACGTCCAGCGTGTGCACCCGCAGGCGCTGCAGCAACTCCTCCAGGCTGCCGGACTGCAGCACCAGCTCGACGTCGCTGCGGGTCAGCAGCGGCCTGACGAAGTTCTCTTGAAAGTTGCGTGACAGCGTTGCTACCGAGCCGATGCGCAGCACATGGCGCGTCTGCACCGCACCGTCGCGCAGCATCGCCAGCAACTCGTTGCCCGAAGTGAAGATCGACTCGGCGTAGGTCAAGGTCAAACGGCCCGCCTCGGTGATCTGCAGGCTGCGGCCCACCCGGTTGAACAGCGCATGGCCCAGCTGCTCTTCGAGCCGTTTGATCTGCGTCGACAGCACCGACTGCGACACATGCAGCCGGGCGGCGGCGCGTGTCAGGTTGCCCTCCTTGGCCACGGCCCAGAAGTAATGCAGGTGGTGAAAGTTAAGGCGTGACATCGACCTAATTATCTGTTTTGCAGAACGTTTTGTCAGAAACAATGAATTTTACAGAACTCATCCGCAGCGGCACAGTCACGGCCAACCAAAGCTTGCGAGACTTGCCTGATGGAACCGAACCTGTTGGACCTTTCACCCTGGCGCGCCGCACTGCTGGCGCTGGTGCCACTGGCCTACCTGGGGGCTGCTGCGGCCGCCACAGCGCTTGGCCAGCGGCCCGACGCCGGCTGGCGGGTCGCCCGCTGGTGCGCGGCGCTGGCGCTGGGTGCGGCGTTGCTGTCGCTGGTCGGGCTGCTGGCGGGCGGCGCGGCACTGCTGCGCGGGCCGGCGCTGGTGATGCTGGGGGACGCCGGCGCCCTGCACTTCGGCCTGCGCAGCGACGCGCTGGGCAGCGTCATGGGGGTGTTGGTGAGCTTCATCGGCTGGGTGATCACCGGCTATTCGCAGCCCTACCTGGGCGGCGCACCGGGCCAGCCGCGCTATATCCGCGGGCTGATGCTGACGCTGGCCGCCGTGTCGCTGCTGGCGCTGACCAACAACCTGGCGGTGCTGGCGCTGGCGTGGATAGCCACCAGCCTGGCTTTGCACGGGTTGCTGACCTTCTTCGGTGGTCGGCCGCAGGCGCTGATCGCGGCGCACAAGAAGTTTCTGGCCAGCCGGGTGGCTGACCTGTGCCTGCTGGGCGGTGTGGCGCTGATCGGGCTGCAGCTCGGCACGCTGGAGATCGACCGCGCCATTGCCGCCGCACGCGCCTTGCCGTCGATGCCCGGCAGCTTGCAGGCTGCGGCGCTGCTGCTGGCGGCCAGCGCGCTGCTGAAGTGCGCACAACTGCCGGTGCACGGCTGGCTGATCCAGGTGATGGAGGCACCGACGCCGGTGTCGGCGTTGCTGCATGCCGGCGTGGTCAACCTGGGCGGCTTCCTGCTCATCCGCGTCGGGACGCTGGTTGCCGACGTGCCCGGGGCGCAGGCCCTGCTGGTGGTGGTGGGCAGCATCACGGCGGTTGTCGCAGCACTGGTGATGATGACCCGCGTCAGCATCAAGGTCTCGCTGGCCTGGTCCACCTGCGCGCAGATGGGCTTCATGCTGATGCAGTGCGGCCTGGGCCTGCACGCGTTGGCGCTGCTGCATCTGGTGGCGCATTCGCTGTACAAGGCTCATGCCTTTCTCGCTGCCGGTGGCGCGGTCGAGCAAAACCGCCTGCGGCAGATGACGCCCCCCGCGCCGCCGCTGGGCGCGGCGACCTGGGGCGGGGGCGCGCTGGTCGGCATGGCCGTGGTGGCTGCTGCCGGGCTGGCCTGGGGCCTCCAGCCGGCTGCCGAGCCGGCACTCTGGGCCCTGGGCGGCATCCTGGCGCTGGCGCCGCTGCTCACCGGGCCGCTGCTGCGGACCGGCGCGCTGGGCGCACTGCTGGGCCTGGCCGGCGCGTCGGTGATCGCGTTGGCCTACTTCGGGCTGCATGCCGTGTTCAGCGGCTGGCTCGGCGTGGCCGGCGCATCAGGCGTCAGCCGGGCCAGCCCGGCCCTGGTGATCTGGGTGCTGGCAAGCTTTGCCTTGCTGTTTGTGGTGCAGGGCGCCGTGCGGGTCTGGCCGCACGGGGCGCTGGCACGCTGGCTCTACCCCACGCTGTTTGCCGGCCTGTACCTCGACGAGCTGTTCACCCGGCTGACCTTCCGCCTGTGGCCGGCGCGTGCGCCAGCGATGCCGGGCACGCTGGCCCGACCTGACGCACCGCAGCCCGACGCAAAAACCCTGTCTTGATCGCGGACCGCCGATCAAGACCTCATGCCACACCGGAGATTTGCCTTGAACACCACGCTCGACACCTCGCCACTGGCGCCTGCCGCCGCCACGCTGCAAACCGCCATCGACCATGCCTGCGCCCGCATCGCGCCAACCTGGCCTCTGGACCGCTTCATCGCGGTCAACCCCTATTGGGGCCATCTCGAGCGGCCCATCGCCGCCGCCGCAGCCCAACTGGCTGCACTGTCGGGCAGCCCGATGCTGATGTCGCGCGACGGGTTCCGCCAGCAGTGGCAGGCTGGCCAGGTGGGCCGGCAGCACCTTCAGGCCGCGATTGCCGCCGCCGGGTCCACCGAGACCGTGGACACGCTGCTGGCCAGCCTGGACGCCCGGCCCGCCTTGCCCGCACGCCTGCCATTGGCCACCGACCTGGTAGACGCCCACCGCGACCTGGGCCACGCCATGGCCTGGCGCGATTACATCACCCACCACATCAGCCAATGCTGCGCTGCCTTCTTCGACCAAGGTCAGGGCGCCTGGGGCCCGGACCGCCACGGCGGGCTCTACCCGAGCTGGTTGCGGCAATCGGCGCATGACCTGGGCCCGGGCATGCTGATGGGCTACCCCGGTTTCAGCGCCCGCCTGGCCCGCTTGCCCACCGAGCCGCAGGCGCTGATCGCTGCTGCGATGCAGGCACTGCAAGTACCCGCAGCCGCGCATGAGGCCTACTTCAGCGCGCTGCTGATGAGCATCAACGGCTGGGCCTCCTGGTGTGCCTACCAGCGCTGGCAGGCCCGGCTGGACCAGCGGGACGACGCGCAGATCGTGCACCTGTTGGCGGTGCGGCTGGCCTGGGAGTGGCTGCTGCATGAGGGACACCCCGGGCTGGGCGTGGCCAGCAGCCTGGCCAGCGCCTGGCGCGGCAGTGGTTTGTGCATCGAACAGGCACAACGCGCCCGGCAGACCGACTGGCTGTGGCAGGCCGCCCTGGAGCGCAGCTACCAGGCGCCACTCTGCGAAGGCCTGCACCACGCTCCGGCCGCCACGGCCGGGCCCGCCGCTGCGGCCACGCCGCCGGCGGTGCAGGCGGTGTTCTGCATCGACGTGCGCTCCGAGGTCTACCGCCGCGCGCTGGAAGCCAGCAGCCCTGCCGTGCAGACGCTGGGCTTTGCCGGCTTTTTTGCGCTGTTCGTCGCCTACCGGCCGCTGGGCACTGACATGGTGCGCCCGCAACTGCCCGGCCTGCTGGCGCCCGCACTGTGCATCACCGACGAATGCGACGCACCGGGCCTGGGCCAGGTGCTGGCCCGGCAGCGGCGCAAGAAGCTGCAGTGGCAACAGCAGTGGCAGGCGTTTCGCAGCGGTGCGGGGTCGAGCTTCTCGTTTGTCGAGTCCTGCGGCCTGCTGTTTGCCGGCAAGCTGCTCAAGAACAGCCTGGGTGGTGAGGCCGACCCGGTTCCTGTCGAGCAGACCGGCCTGTCGGCGGCGCAGCGCAGCCTGCTGCGCCCGCGCATCCTGCCGGCGGGCGGCCCCGAGTCCTCGACTGAAGGCCGCGCCGCACTCGACGCCGGCATCCATGCTGCCGCCACTGCGCTGGGCGCGATGGGCCTGACCACCGACCACGCCCGCCTGGTGCTGCTGGCCGGCCACGGCAGCACCAGCGCCAACAACCCGCACGCCGCCGGGCTGGACTGCGGCGCCTGTGGCGGCCAGACCGGCGAGGTCAACGCCCGGGCGCTGGCTTTGCTGCTGAACGCGCCACTGGTGCGCCAGGGCCTGCTGGCCCGCGGTGTGGTGGTGCCCGAGCGCACCTGGTTCCTGGCCGGGCTGCACAACACCACGACCGACGAGATGCAACTTTTTGATTGCGACCTGCTGCCCGCCAGCCATGCCCGGGACCTGTCCCGCCTGCAAAGCTGGCTGACGGATGCCGGCTGCCGGGCGCGGGCCGAGCGCGCCGCGTCACTCGGGCTGGCCGCAAGTGCCGCTGACGCCGCCGCGCTGCGCAAGACGGTGGACAAGCGCAGCACCGACTGGGCGCAGGTGCGGCCCGAGTGGGGCCTGGCCGACTGCGCATCGTTCATCGTGGCACCGCGCAACCGCAGCCGGCACCTGAATCTGGCCGGCCGCAGCTTTTTGCACGATTACGCCTGGCAGCGCGACGACGGCTTCAAGGTGCTGGAACTGATCATGACCGCGCCGATGGTGGTGACAAACTGGATCAACCTGCAGTACCACGCCTCGACCGTGGACAACGCGCGTTACGGCAGCGGCGACAAGGTGCTGCACAACGTGGTGGGCGGCAACATCGGCGTCTTCGAAGGCAACGGTGGCGACTTGCGCACAGGTCTGCCGATGCAGTCGCTGCACGACGGCCAGCGCTTCCGCCACACCCCGCTGCGGTTGAGCGTGTTCATCCAGGCGCCGCAGGCGGCGATCAACAACGTCGTGGCCAGCAGCGAGACGGTGCGCCATCTGCTGGACAACGGCTGGCTGCACCTGTTCAGGCTGGGCGACGATGCGGGGGTCTGGCGCTACCAGCCCGGCGGAGACTGGCTGGCGGAAACATCCTGATGGGCAGCCTGGACGCCACCGCCAGCCAGGCGCTGGCCCCCGGCCGGCGCACCGACCTGCCCGGCCGCACCAACCTCGACGGACCGGTTTTTTCGGGCGGTGTGCACTGCCCAGACCGCCGCGGCCCCAGCGGCCAACCACAATGCGCTCCAGCCCCAGCCGTGCACCGGTGACAGCAGCAGCAGCACCCCGCCCAGTACCCAGCGTGCCGCCTCCCATCCGGCAGCATCCAGGCCACGCTCGGTCAGCCGCGACAGGCCGGCCAGCTGCACGATCAGGGCTGCCGCGTAGGCCGCCGCCATCGCCGCGCCCAGTTGCGGCGCGACCGCCAGAAAGTGCAGTGCCAAGGCGATCAGCACGGCCAGCTGCAGCAGCGCATCCAGCGCCAGCGCAGGCGGCAACGGCGGCGCAAAGCGCTCGAATCGGTTGATCTCAAAGGCTGGCAACGGCAGTGCCGCTGCGGCATCGGCAGGCCGCCAGCCGGGGTGCATGAACAGCACCCGCAGCTTGTCTACCAGCGTGCGTGTCAGCCGGATGTCCCGCCACATCGCCGCATAACCGTAGGCATTGGCCCACACCGGGTTGAAACTGCGCAAGGCACCGCGGATGCCGTAGACGATGGGCTCGTCGTCACGTTCTGGGGCAAACGTGCCGAACAGCCGGTCCCAGACGATCAACAGGCCGCCGTAGTTGCGGTCGATGCAGTAGTCGTTCTGGCCGTGGTGCACCCGGTGGTTGGACGGTGAGCAAAACACCCGGTCGAACCAGCCCAGCTTGCCGACCAGCCGGGTGTGTACCCAGAACTGGTAGAGCAAGTCCACCAGCCCGACCACGACAAAAACCAGCGGCGGCACGCCCAATACCGCCAGCGGCAGGTAGAAGATCCAGCCGAACAAATGGCCGGTGGCGGTTTGGCGCAGCGCTGTGCTGAGGTTGTATTCCTCGCTGCTGTGGTGCACGCCGTGCGCCGCCCACAGCAGGTTGGCCTGGTGGCCCATGCGGTGCAGCCAGTAGTAACAAAAGTCGTAGCCCAGCAGCGCACCAATCCAGACCCACGGGGCTTCAACCGGCAGCTGCCACAAGGCCGCGTGCTGGTAGACCAGCGTGTAGATGCCCAGCGCCGCCAGCTTGGTGAACACCCCCACCAGCTGGCTGATGATCCCCAGCGACAGGCTGCCCACCGTGTCGGCCGCCCGGTACACGCCCAGCTGGCGGCGCCGGTCCACCGCAAACTCGATGGCCATCATCGCCAGGAACACCGGCACGGCGAAGATGATGGGGTTGAGCATGGGCGTGGGTGGGGCGGGTTGATCGGACAGTGCGTGAGTCTAGTCAGGCCAGCCAGGCAACCCTGCCCGCTGTAGCCGGGCAAAATCCAGGGATAACCCGAAAGCCCGACAACGCCATGCGCCCCACCCTCGTCTTCTCCCACGCCAACGGCTACCCGGCCGCCACTTACCGCCAACTTTTTGCGTTGTGGCGGGCGGCAGGTTGGCAGGTGCTGGCGGTACCGCAGTTTGGCCATGACCCGCGCTACCCCGTCACCAGCAACTGGCCGCGGCTGCGAGACCAGCTGATCGACTTCATCGCCGACCGGGCACCCCAGGGTGCCTACCTGGTGGGCCATTCACTGGGCGGCCTGCTCAGCCTGCAGGCAGCAGCCAAACGGCCCGAGCTGGCGCTGGGGCTGGTGATGCTGGATTCACCGGTGATCACCGGCTGGCGGGCCCACACCGTGCAAGTGCTCAAGCGCAGCCGGCTGATGCAGCGGCTGGGGCCGGGCAAGGTGGCGATCACCCGCAGGCATGAGTGGCCGTCGCGCCAGGCCGCGTTTGACCACTACGCCGCCAAGTCGATATTTGCCCGCTGGGCGCCGGGCATGCTGGCGGACTACATCGCCGCCGGCACGCTGCGGCGTGGCGGCCACACCGTGCTGGCCTTCGACCGCGCGGTGGAGACCCGCATCTACAACACCTTGCCGCACCAGCTGGGCACGGTGTTGCGCCGGCACCCGCTGCGCTGCCCGGTTGGCTTCGTGGCGGGCCTGCGCTCAACTGAAATCCGCCACGGCGGGCTGGAGATGGTGCGCAGGCTGGCCGGCGAGCGCCTGCTGTGGCTGGACGGCACCCACCTGTTCCCGATGGAAAAACCGCAAGAAACCGCCCAGGCGGTGCTGGACCTGCTGGCGACGATGACCCCGGCCTGATGCGCCGGCGCTGGCCGCGCATCCAGGTGTTTGAGATTTGAGCCAGATCAAGGCCGGCGGCTCTTGGCCTGGGGGCTGTGGGAACTACGGAAGCCAGCCCGGCCGGTGAGGCAGATCATGCGGAACCTGGAGGAAACCCGTATGACCACCCACACCTCAGACGCTGCGCCGAGCACCGTCCCCGCGCCGAAACCCCGCCGCTTCTACCAATCCCTTTACCTGCAGGTCATCACCGCCATCGTGATCGGCGTGCTGCTGGGCCACTTCTGGCCGGCCACCGGCGAGGCCATGAAACCGCTGGGCGACGGCTTCATCAAGCTGATCAAGATGATCATCGCGCCGATCATCTTCTGCACCGTCGTGGTCGGCATCGCCGGCATGGAGGACATGAAGAAGGTGGGCAAGACCGGCGGCCTGGCGCTGCTGTATTTCGAGGTGGTCAGTTCACTGGCGCTGGTGATCGGCCTGGTCATCGTCAACCTGGTGCAACCGGGCGCCGGCATGCACATCGACCCCAAGGCGCTCGACACCAAGGCGATTGCCGCCTACACCGGCCCGGGCAAGCTGGTGGGCACCACCGACTTTTTGCTCAACATCATCCCCAGCAGCGTGGTCGATGCGTTTGCCAAGGGCGAGATCCTGCAGGTGCTGCTGTTCTCGGTGATGTTCGGCTTTGCGCTGCACGCCTTTGGTGGCCGGGGCACGCTGGTGTTCGATTTCATCGAAAAGACCAGCCATGTGCTGTTCCGCATCGTCGGCTTCATCATGAAGGTGGCGCCCATCGGTGCCTTTGGCGCGATGGCCTTCACCATCGGCAAGTACGGCGTGGGCTCACTGATCAGCCTGGGCCAGCTGATGGCCACTTTCTACGCCACCTGCCTGATCTTCGTCTTCGGCGTGCTGGGCATCATCGCCCGGGTGCATGGTTTCTCGGTCTGGCGCTTCGTCAAGTACATCAAGGAAGAGCTGCTGATCGTGCTGGGCACCTCGTCCTCTGAGTCAGTGCTGCCGCGCATGATGGTCAAGCTGGAGAACCTGGGTGCCAGCAAGCCGGTGGTCGGCCTGGTGGTGCCGACCGGTTATTCGTTCAACCTGGACGGCACCTCGATCTACCTGACGATGGCGGCGGTCTTCATCGCCCAGGCCACCGACACGCCGATGTCGCTGATGCAGCAGATCACCCTGCTGGCGGTGCTGCTGTTGACCAGCAAGGGCGCGGCCGGTGTCACCGGCTCGGGCTTCATCGTGCTGGCGGCCACGCTGTCAGCCGTGGGCAATGTGCCGGTAGCCGGGCTGGCGCTGATCCTGGGCATCGACCGCTTCATGTCCGAGGCGCGGGCGCTGACCAACCTGGTCGGCAACGGTGTGGCCACGCTGGTGGTGGCCAAGTGGTGCGGCGAGTTGGACGTGCCCCGCATGCAGGCCCATCTGGCGGGTGAAACCGCGCTGGAGGCGGACGACCCCGAGGTGGTGCTGGATGCCAAGGACCAGCGCATGGCCGCCTGAACCGGCGCCGGTGGCGCGGGGCCGCAGGCATCGCGGCCCCTATAATTGCGGTTTCCACAGGGGCATTCCTGCGGCCCACCAGCGGCCGCGCCAAGGATGCTGCACGACATGACCAAGTACGTCTTCGTCACCGGCGGTGTGGTGTCCTCCCTCGGCAAAGGGATCGCATCGGCCTCGCTGGCCGCGATCCTCGAATCGCGCGGGCTCAAGGTCACCCTCATCAA
>JBBQAH010000182.1:0-5211 GCA_038316145.1 Burkholderiales bacterium | reverse complement strand
CAGCGCACGCGCCGCGCGCAGGCTCAGGTCGTCCGGCGGCAAGGTGGGGCCCAGATCGTGTCTCTGCAGCAACCCGTCGTGGCGCCGCTCGAAGTGCAGCGTGTCGCACCAGTCGATCAGCACAAACACCGACTGCAGCAGGTGGTAGCCATCCGGCCTGCGGCCCACCACATGCAGGAACAGGTTGAGCTTGGCCGGCGCCGGCACGTCGTAGATGGCCGCGAGGCTCAACCTGCCGGCTCCAGGCGCGCCCGCACGGTGACTGCGGGCGGCGCAGCGCGGCGGGCCTCGACCCAGCCGTCGGACCAGCGCGCCAGATCGATCTGCCAGCCGAGTTGCTCGAACCCTGGCACACCATCCCCGCGGGCCTGGGATGGCGCACCGGCCCAGGGCCGGCCGCGCAGCCAGTCGAACAGCGCCGCCATCGGCACCGACTCGCCCAGCGCGGCGGTGGTGAGGCTATCGAGATCGGCATAACGGGTTTCGTTGCCGGCGCTGGCCAACACGGCCTGGCCGGGCGACCACACCGCCCGTGCCAGCGTGGTGCCCAGCGGCCCGCTGAGCAGCAACTGACCCTGGCGGGCCGAGCCCTGCAACTCGAAGCCGGCGCTGATACCGCGCTCGGGCTGGTCGGCGACCCGGACCGACAACCGGCCGCTGACCGTCTGGCCTGGCTCACCCGCTGGCAAGCCCACACTGGCGCAGGCCACCAGCAGCGTGGCTGCCGCGACGGTGGCGGACCAACGCGCCGCTGCACCGACACCGCAAACGACGACCGCTGCGGCACGTCCGCCCAGGGTCACAAACCAACCTTCAACCGGGCCAAGGTCTCGCGCAGCACCTCGTTGGCGGCGTCGCGGCCGCGGGCGTCCTGCCAGACCGTGCGCGCCTCGGCCTGCAGGCCGGCGGCCCACAGCACCTCGCCCAGGTGGGCGGCGATTTCGGTGTCGGGCCGTGCGTTGTAGGCCTGGCGCAGCAGGCGCAAGGCTTCGTCCCGGTTGCCCAGGCGAAACTCGACCCAGCCCAGGCTGTCGGTGATGAACGGATCACCCGGCGACAGCTCCAGCGCGCGGGCGATCAGGTTGCGTGCCTCGGGCAGGCGCACGCCGCGATCAGCCAGCGAATAACCCAGCGCGTTGTGGGCATGCGGGTGGTCGGGCTTGATCGCGATGACCCGGCGCAGCAGGCGCTCCATCTCGGCCACGCGGTCGAGCTTTTCTTCGATCATGGCCTGCTCGTAGATCAGGTCGATGTCGTCCGGGAAGCGCTGGCTGGCCGCGCCCAGCACCTCGGCCGCCTCGCGCCAGCGCTTGACGTCGCGCAGCATCTGGGCCTCGGCCATCAGCTTGGCGCGGGCATCGTCGCCGGTACGTTCGGGCACGGCCTGGATCAGTGCCCTCGCGTCCTTGATCTTGCCCTGGCGGGCCAGCAGGCTGGCACGGCGCGACTGCACCTCCAGTGCACGCTGCGGGTTGTCCACCTTGGCCAACCAGGCCTCGGCGGCCTTGACATCTCCGCGCTGCTCGGCCGCCTGCGACAGCAGCAACCAGGCCTGGGTCAGATCGCGGCCGGCGCGGTTGGGGCCGGCTGGACCCTCATCGTCATCGTCGTCATCGCTGGCTGGATTGTTGGTGGCGGCGGTGGCGGGTTTGGGCTCGGCCTTGCTGGCAGCGGCTGCCGCCGGGCCTGGCTTGTCTGGCGCCCCGGGCGTGCCGCCGGGTGCCGGGCTGGTTGCCAAACTGGCGGCCGTACTGGTGGCCGTACTGGTGGCCGTACTGGTGGCCGCCGAGGCCAGCTCGACGTACTTCAACAGCGCCGTTTCGGCATCACGCGGCTGCTTGAGCTCCAGGCGCAGCGCGCCCAGCATCAGCCAGGGCTCGGGGATCTGCGGCCGCTCAGTCGTCAGGCGGTCGAGCTGCCGGCCGGCGTCGGCGTAGCGCTGCGATTGCGTCAGCTGGCGCACATAGGCCATGCGCACGGCGGGCTCGGCCTCGGGGCGCGCCAGGTAGTCGGTGACCACGGTTTCGGCCGCGGGCGTTCCGGGCAGCATCTCCAGCGCCAGCAGCACCGGACCCGGGGCCGACGGGTCGTCGGTCTGCGCGGCCCGCGCCAAGCCCAGCGCCTGTGGCAGGTTGCCGGCGGCCAGGTGCGCACGGCCCAGCGTCACCCGGCTGGCGGTTCGGGTGCCTGGCTTGTCCAGGTAGGGCAGCACCAGCTTTTCGACGATGGACAGCGCGCGCTGGCGGTCGGCCACGCCCTGCAATACCCGCGGCAAGCCGGCGATCAGGCCGGGCTGCTCCATCAGGGGCACGCCGGCCAGCCAGGCGGCCATCGGCTCGGCGGCTTCTTCGGGCTTGTTCAAGGCCACCAGAATCTGCGCCTGGTAGCGCAGCGGCGCAACCGAGCCAGGCTTGGCGTTGCGCCAGGCGCGTGCGGCCTCCAGCGCCTGGTCGCCGGCCCGCGCTTGCAGTGCAATCTCGACCGCGCGCTGGTAAAGCGCCTCGTCACCGTTGCGCCGCGCGGCGTCGAGGATCACACCGAAGGCATTGCCGGCACGGCCGGCGTTGAGCTCCAGTTCGCCGATCAGCAACTGGTAGAACAACAGCGTGTCAAGCGACGAATTGCTCGCCGGCGCGGCGGCGCCCGCAGCGTCACTGGCCGCGCCCGGCTTGTTGGCCGCGCCCGGGGTCGCTGGCTGGGCCGACACCACGCCGCAGGCGAAGGCCACCGCCAGGGCGGCTGCCCTGATCGGGGTAAGCCTGGAGCCCAGCACGGGCCAACTCGGGCGGGCAGCTTTGCCGGTCATGAAAACTCCTGAAAACAGAATTGATTCTAGGCGGCGCCCATAATTCCCTTCGATGCCCGAACTGCCCGAAGTCGAAGTCACCCGCGCCGGCCTGGCCGACCGCCTTTTTGGCGCCGAGGTGCTTTCAGCCCGTCTGGGCAAACCGCTGCGCTGGCCCTTGGGCGTCAGCCCGGACAGCCTGCCTGGCCGGCGAATCGGCGTGTTGCAGCGCCGCGGCAAATACCTGTGGATGCCCTTGGGCAGCGCAGCCACGCTGCTGCCCGCTAGCCGAATCGAACCGGACGCCGAGCCGCCAGATGGCGACAAGAACGCCGACGAAGGCGGGCTGTTGCTGCATCTGGGCATGTCAGGATCGTTGAAACTGACAGAACCAGCTGAATTGACGGCGCTGGCTGGTGAGCCCGGCGCGCACGACCATTTCGACCTGCTGACCAGCCGCGGCCTGCTGCGCCTGACCGACCCGCGCCGCTTTGGCGCCGTGGTCTGGTCGCCTGCGCTGACGCAGGACCCGGCGGCCCGGCTGTTGGCCCGGCTGGGTGCCGAGCCCTTCGACAGCCGCTTCACCCCGGCGCTGCTGCATGCGGCGCTGCACGGGCGCAAGACCACGGTCAAGGCCGCGCTGCTGGCGGGCGACATCGTCGTCGGCGCCGGCAACATCTACGCCAGCGAAGCCCTGCACCGCGCGGCCATCGACCCCCGCACCCGCTGCGACCATTTGAGCAAACCGCGCTGCGAGCGCCTGCTGGCCGCGCTGCGGCTGACGCTGGCGCGCGCCATCGAGCTGGGCGGCTCGACGCTGCGGGACTTCCGCGATGCCCACGGCATGAGCGGTGCGTTCCAGACCGAGGCACTGGTCTACGGCCGCGAGGGCGAGGCCTGCGCCCGCTGTGGTGGCACCATCCGGCGCATCGTGCAGGGTCAGCGCGCAAGCTACTTTTGCGCCGGCTGCCAACGGCGTTGAGTAGTTCACGCTGACACGGACCAACTTGTCAGCAGGTGTGTGCAGGGCCCCCGCCCGGGGCATGGCCGCGCTAGGATGAATTTGCATCCTGCCAGCCGTCCTGCGGCCGTGCAGCTGTGCAGATGGGCATTGCTGCCCCAACCCAGGCCCAGGCCGCCCGCCGCACCCCGCCCATGTCCACCGCCCTGATCAGCCACCTCGACGCCTTTGCCGCCTGGCGGCAAGCGCTTGACCGCGGCATGGCGCAGCTGACGGCACAACTGAGCGACAGCCGCCTGCTCGACGAGGCGGCGCTGGCGCTGGCCGCCTCGGTGCGGCAGCGGCTGGCCTCGGACAAATTGGTGCTGGCCTTTGTTGCCGAGTTTTCACGCGGCAAGTCCGAATTGATCAACGCGCTGTTTTTTGCCGACACCGGCCGCCGCGTGCTGCCGGCCACGCCCGGCCGCACGACGATGTGCCCGGTCGAACTGGCCTGGGACAACCAGCAATCCCCCACGCTGGCGCTGCTGCCCATCAGCACCCGTGCCAGCGGCCAGACCCTGGCCGCGCTGCGCGAGCAGCCCGAGGCCTGGCGCATCCTGCCGCTGCCGGTGGGCGACGCCCAGGCGATGGCGCAAACCCTGCAGCAGGTGGTGCGCACCATCCAGGTCTCGACCGACGAGGCGCGGGCGCTGGGCTTCTGGAGCGACGAACACCCCGACGACAACCCGCCGCGCGATGCGCAAGACCGTGTCGACGTGCCGGCCTGGCGCCATGCCCTGATCAACTATCCGCACCCGCTGCTCAAGCGCGGGCTGGTGGTGCTCGACACGCCCGGCCTCAACGCCATCGGCGCCGAGCCGGAGCTGACACTCGCGCTGCTGCCCTCGGCACATGCGGCGGTGTTTCTGCTGGCGGCCGACGCCGGCGTTACCCGGTCCGACCTGGCGGTCTGGCGCGACCACCTGGGTGATCGCGGCATCGAGCGTTTTGTGGTGCTCAACAAGATCGACACACTGGCCGATCCGATGCTGGATGCCACGCAGGTCGAGGCCCAGGTCCAGCGCCAATGTGAACTGGCCGCGCAAACCCTGGGCATCGAGCCGGGCCGGGTGTTTCCGCTGTCGGCGCGCCAGGCCTTGATGGCCCGGGTGCAAGGCGACGATACAGCGCTGGCCGCCAGCCGCCTGCCGGCCCTTGAGTCCGCGTTGCTGACGCAATTGCTGCCGCAGCGCGGCCAGGTGATCGGCCATATGGTCGAAGACAGCGTGCTCGCATTGCAGCAAGCCGCACTGCGCCGGCTGACCGACCGACAACGCCAGACTGCCGAGCAACTGCAGGAGTTGCGCGGACTGGGCGGCAAAAGCGCGGCCCGCCTGCGGCTGGTGAGTGGCCGGCTGGACGCCGAGAGCCTCGACTTCGAGCGCTGCGCGCCCAGGCTGGCCGCGCTGCGCGCGGTGTTGAC
>JBBQAH010000250.1:0-1520 GCA_038316145.1 Burkholderiales bacterium | reverse complement strand
ATTCCAGAAGGACACGGCCAGCAATAGTATGTCAAGTTTTAATAAACATATCCTGCAAGGTGTCGGAAAAGAAATGTTCACTATTAATTCCGGGTAAATTAGTGAAATTTGGTCATTTATATCTAGCATCTAATATGTAACGTAATTGTTCCCACAAGACGATAGCATTACTCGGCGGTTTCGGCAAAGGTCAAACCGACGAAGGCGGGACTCAATATTTCCGAATACATTTCCATCCCCGTGCCACGGAGATACTCCGATTTCCAGCCGCCATAGGAATCCTGAATTAGAGAATTAACCAAATAAAATAAAAGGGGCGCCTATAGTAAAACGGGGTGTGAAAAGGGGTGCCCATAGTACAACAGGGGTGGAAGGCAGACTTGGCCCGTCTTTTTGACGGCCTCACCAAGCCCGTCCGCTTTTCCGCTTTTTTCCCGCTTTTCGTCAAAAGCGCGTGACGGGAAAACGCGGGACTGATAAAAGACGGACGGAAAGCGGACGGGACTCTGAAATGGCATAAGCGGGCGAGAAGCGGGCTAAAATGGGGCCGCTTGAAAAAGTAGGCAATACTCCCCCCTAGGATAATTTTTAGCTTTCCAAGCGGAAAGCGGAGCGGGAAACGGGAAACATTTTTTGTAAAACGGCAGCGGAAGCGGAAAGCGGACGTGAGCGGAAAAAGCGGAGGGAAGCGGAAAGCGGACGTGAGCGGAAAAAGCGGACGGAAGCGGAAGGGCACCTTAAAAAGCAAAGCGGGCCAAGTCTGGTGGAAGGGGCGTCTATAGCACTTTTGTAATTAGTAATCACAAAGAATAATACAGTTCCTTGAATGAAAAAATAGGAAATATAAGAATATGTGATTTCTTACAGTTACCACACGAAGCACGTGCTACAGTGTTACTCTTTTCTAATTACTCTTGGAATGTGTGGAGGTATTACTGCACTGCGCTAAAACTCGATTATTAATATTAGTTTTTGTCGGTGACGGCGCATTTTTAGTTCATTTGCCTCGAACAGAGTAGTAATTTGATCTTGGTAAAGCGTGATAACTCCCGCATGAAAATGATAAAATTCAACATTTGTACTTGATTTGATGAATATCCTACATACAGGTACATCGGTTTGTATAGGCATGGCTAATAACACTGATCTACAGATGCTGTATTCCACTATCACTGAATTATTAAAGTTTAATATTCTATGAAATGTACCAACGTTGCTAAATGCAGAAAAATAGATAGAAGAATTAATAAAATTAGCGAATTTATAGAAAGTTGTATTTCATAGGAAATTTTGACGGTGATTTCATTAAAGTTTATGAAGTAATTATGTAATGTTCTGTATTAACTATTAAGTGACGCAAATATGCGTGTATATGTGTATAAGTATTAGTACCAGGGATGAAACCCAATTCCGGCCACCCCTCTTTTGGAACCCAATTCGGGCCACTGATTGCTGTTTCACTTCTCAACTGATTCAGCTCAAACTGAGAATAAACGAACGATTATAATTAGAAGAAATTG
>JBBQAH010000531.1:0-1990 GCA_038316145.1 Burkholderiales bacterium | reverse complement strand
TGCCGCTTAACAGAATATACATTACTGTATTAGCGTTGAACGGAAAAAGTTAATATTATTATAATTAATGTTTTATTGTTGGAGCTCATTATACAACCAAATTGGTATTAAACCGTATGCGCAAAAAACATTTATATTTTAACGGTTGGTGCATAATTAAGTATTACTGTAGATGTACTAAATTATTTTTCCTTTTTTAGCTTTTATTTGATTTGCCGGTAACCCTGTAATGGCCTTTATCTATATTTTTAGCCCAGCTGTGTTCCAGCGCGAACGGATTGGGCAAGTGCTCGTCCAACGTGTTCAACTGTGTCTTTCAGAATGGTTTCCCCAATTATTTCGCGGCCAACACCTCGACCGGCGACTGTGCGCAAGATGAGTTTTGCTGTGTGAGTTTGGCGCGGCCAGAAGACGGAAGTTGCACACAGCGGTGCGGTGTGTCGGGCCAGACGCGACAGAAGCTCAAGAGCGAAGCCATCAAGCTCGATGGTAAGTACGACTGGGAAGGCCTCACCGCGTCGGGCGACAGCAGTGCTGGCGCGCAGGAAAGGAGTTCGCGAATCGTCAATGGCACGGCTACGGACAAATTCGAATTCTGCTGGCAGGTTGGATACCTTTCTTGGCGACGAGAAAAATTGTTTATACAGATACCACTTTGATAAAATGCTCCAGAAAAAATAAAAAAAAAATGGCGAGAAACCTTGGCCGATTATTCCGAAATAATTAGGTCCAATTTGTAAATAACTGACAATGTAAAAAAATATATAAAGTTTGTTAAATATTATACTTTTACATTTTATAAGCAATTATACGGGAGTCACATTTGACACAGAATTGCTCTGCAGGGTGGTGTGTTTGTGGTGGACACTGATCAACTGCAGAATAACTCGAGGACAGCTGTGCCTATTTACATCGGAGGCGCTTCCCTTGTGGGTAAGTGAAGAATGATCGTCACCGACGATTACTTTTCTCACAAGGAATATATATAATAAAAATTCATTATTGAACAATATATAAAACTGTGAGTAACAAAGAATAAATTTAGATATCATAATATTGTATCATAACTATTGAGCTATTTACTGATTTATTCTACCCAGCGATTTCTTAGCACAGTTTAAATAATATTAGTATAATCGGCGATGTAAATCTTGCTTGCAATATACTTGCCATTAAAATATAATAAAAAACCCACACATTATTTGTGCTGTAAAGCCATAGCATAGTTGACCTTGATAGTTTTATATCAACACAGCAATATTTTTATGTGTGACATTTGTGATTGCAGCTGCAAATTTGTTACTGTATATTAAAGAGCGCAAATCGTAATGGAAATCATGACGAAGCGAGAGAAATAGCTTATACAAAACGACGAAACGAACGATAACGAAACCAAAAAATAATATTTTTAACGAAACGACTCTTGACAAGGCCAATTTTCGAAAAAAAATGACGAAACGAACGAAATCGATGGGTTTTTATGAGACTAAACTTTTTTCATGTACTCCCCCCTTTGAAAATTTTTTTTGAGCCTCAAATTCCAATGACGAAACGAACGATGACTAATAAGTGGCCAAAAATTGAATGACGAAACGAACGATAACGATTTTTATGGACAAATAAATTTAACGAAACGTGACGAAATTTTCGTTAACGAATCGTTCGTTCGTCACGGACGAACGATTTGCGTTCCTTACTGTATATAGATTTCGATGAAAAATTTTCTACAACATATAGACAGTACACTGTAAGATGCTACATAAATTACAGTATATCCTCTCCTACAGGTCAAGACATGGCACTGACAGCAGCACATGTGCTTCAACCGTACGTACTATCATACTAACATTTATATACTCTCCATTAACGTAATGATATCGCTTGTAAAATTTATTACACCGCGACTGCGGACTTACAGACTTACAGATGCTGTGCTACATTACTTTGCTATTTGAACACTAATATAATATTGCACGATTACACCCGTTTA
>JBBQAH010000521.1:0-2073 GCA_038316145.1 Burkholderiales bacterium | reverse complement strand
CATTGTACCCCGTCCCGTTGACCGATTGCACCTGCCTCACATGGGCGAGGGCGGGTCAGAAAAACTGGATTTTTGTCTTAGGTAATATGTTTGTGGTCCCTAATGGTTATACGTACAAGTACAAGCACCGGCGGGCAGATTTACCGCGTTTCACGACAGAGGGCGCCACCTTGACCAGAAAGCATTTACAATGCACGATCGACTGCGCTGCTACGGATAAAATGACATACATCGATTGCGCATTATTATATGTTTTGCAACTTTTTTTGATTAGGCAAGAATATTTAAAATGTAGCAATGTTTGGGCCGAGGGAATGATAACGCAAAAATTATTATTACCGTTTGTGTTGCCCATTGTAGTAGTGTTTGCGCAGTACCTTAAGGGACCATAAACATATTAAGTAAGGCGGAGAGGGGGAGGGAGGGGGTCTACGGAATCTTACGTACATTGTTAAGGGTCCAGTTGATTGATTGATTTTGTCTTACATGGGGAAGGGGGGTCAGAAAATCTATATTTTCGTCTTACGTAATATGTTTATGGCCCCTAATTGCACTCAAAGTACTAAATCTATCGGCGGCATATGGTTCATCGGCCTTCTGCGGTCGTACAGTATTTTAAAACATTTGTTAGATTCGATTTACTTGACAATTAACAATGTTTGCGTACTTTTTCAATGACAACAATGGTCTTGGACGAAGATATACACCAATGACATTTAAGGGAAGATGAACATATTACGTAATCAAAGAGGGGGGAGGGGGTCTTTGGCCGTTTGCTTACGCTTATGTTATAGGGTCCAGTTGATTGATTGATTGTTGATTACGATGGGGGTGGGGCGTCTCAAAAATCTCGTTTTTCTGATTACGTAATATGTTTATCTTCTCTAATATGTGCAATGTACGTACATGCATTAGTACAGTATCAGTGGACGGTCAATATCTAATGAAAAAATCATAGTACTAAATGCTAAATTTTATTAAACCTGTACTTAAACGTGTCGTCCATCTTACATCGCGTCAGCTATATTATGTATGAAAGACATTTACAAAAACATACATAGCTGATAAATTTAAATTCTACAGAATTTCAAGATTTTTTTTTCGGGGCCTAGGATGCACAATCTACAGATATATAAGTAATCCATGCCGCAATAATGTTGCACATGAGTCCAGGTAACATATTTTCACCGATTCCGGTCGTGCATCCCGCTGATTTGTCTGATTTGCCTGTGGCCGGCCAGTGCCCCATTAAGAAATCGAAATCACTCCACGATTACTGCCTCATATTCACCCGATCGATACTTTTGATCTGTGAATCGAGTGCCATTGAATTGTCCCACAGCAGGCTCTTCGCTGTACACTCTACAGTGAACCGTACCGTGGCCAATTTACCAAAAACGGTCGCCGGCTATCCCCTCTAATCAGTACATTACCCAGCACTAAATCCAGTATTAAGACGGTTATTAGCACGTATAAAGTAGTATATTCAGAACCACGGTGGCGTCCTCTGGAAAAACGCGGAAATGGGCGGGATTTAAACGTTTATCTGCTACGAAGGTCCACTTTTAGTGCATTTGTTCTCCCGATATACAGGGATATCGAGGGCAGGACCGCGCCGCTCCAGAAAAAGAGGAAGAGGCGGCGCGGGTGAGTCATCATCATCCTGCCATCGCGGCGCGCGTTTCCACGTCAAACGTCCCGACCGTGTGCATTGACGTCGCGGGCACGCGCTGCTCCCTCTCTCGACTTATATGATTGTAGACCATACAATTCCCGTGTCTTCCCCTTCAACCACTGTAAAATGCCTAGTTGTCCCTTGTGAAAGGGAAGAAAGGGGGCAAACACAGAACCCGCGACGACGCTGCGTACATGGCCGCATACTTTTGTCAAAAAGCATCCTGAGCCAGCCAGCGAGCGCCATCACCACGCTATATTTCCTGCTCGACCCAGAAAACTCTACAGAACTCTGTACGTTCTACTGTTATAGAACATCTTCGCCGTGAGTGAAGAGTATATTTCGAGACTCTCTCCCGTTTCCTTCTGGATGAAATTAGAACCCAATATTGTATAGCG
>JBBQAH010000548.1:0-1875 GCA_038316145.1 Burkholderiales bacterium | reverse complement strand
AATAGCTCATTCGATTCCCACGCATCGATTTACCCAGTGGGATGACTATTAAAAATGAAAACTTTTCAAAAATGAACTTATTATTCGCAAAATAGAATTTGACATTGAAAATTTTGCATTTTGAACTACAAATCCATTTTTGAAAATTTTCAGTTTTTAATAGTTATCCCACTAGGTAAATCGATGTGTGGGAATCGAATGCGCTATTCAGATTCGTCGTAGCTGCCACAGTTCGAAAGATACAGGGTGGAGCCATCCCAGGGCACATTTTCCAGGAGAGGGCCATCCCAGGCGCCAAGCCTCGTACCGTACCAAATGATGTACCGCAATTAGAAAACAACAAATTTGACAGAACGTATTGATATGTATAGTTAGAGGGAATACATGTAATTTGGTAATCGGCTTGTGCATCCTGCTTTGATACCTACAGTACAGCCCACTAACAACTTTCCAGTATTTGTTGATAAGAAAATTATTGTGTCCAACTTATTCATTTATCTTCCCATTTTTCAATAATTGATTTATTTATTGAGATGCCACGCGCCTTCTATACGTTTTACGAATTGTCCGTGAAACCATCCACACATTTGAATTGTTGATGCGCGACGCATTAGGTATATCGGTATCTTTTATATAATATTTAATTTTTTATTTAATTTTATATAACGTTTCACGTTTTTCTTCACCGGTATCTTAAAAATATTGATTCCATCTTTTTTTTGAACACAATTCAAGTTTTTTCCAACTATAACGAACTCTTTATTGTTTTTCGATCTTTTTATCTGAACCATTATCCGGCAGGAATTGTTATGCACGGTTTCCGAAAACACACAATTTAAATACTTATTCTACTACTGCAATTACGAGTTTCACTGATCTAAAACATTTTTAAGTAAGTGCAACAAGAACCATTCGTAACTTAATCATTTTCAACACTCGACAGTTCCGGCAGACATGCCTGCCATGCAGCAGATCCTATCCATGATGATGTTTGCCACGGTGGAGATGCACATGACCGACCCGGGCCGCCTCGCCTTCAACGCCGCCATGGCCCAGGAAGTAGCCAGCAAGTACAACGCCACGGTGGACGCCGTGGCCGTCGGCCCCGACCCGCCCATCCAGTATGCCTACCACGGCCCGTTGAGCCTGGAACACTACTGGAACATGGCCAACACCCATGATATTGTAATGATCCTGGCGGGAGTGGTGAAAAAGATGACAATTGACGAAAACATCAACAAATTCCTCGCCACACCCACCAATCGCACGACACGCAACGATCTCATTGCGAGCTACCTGTCCACCAAGACGATCGGTCCGCCGGAATATGACCTTGCCATGTCGGCCGACGCGTCCTTTGTGATGAATGATTGCGGGGACCGGCTGGAGAATTATTATATCCACTCAATGGTGGTCAAAACGTTGGATAACATCACAAGACAACTAACGGTAAAGTGGTGATTTACGACTAGGGATTGTGTTAACAGAGGACATTCCAACAGAAGTGTGATTGGTTAAGCATGCAGTTTCAGTATAATTAACTTGATGTACAAGGATTGGCACCCAATTCCGGACAGCGTGTTTTAAATCCCGATTCCGGACATTTTTTATGCCTGCTTCTTCATTTCTGATCTGATTCAGCCAACACTGGCCTTAATCGAACTGGAATATTTACATACAAATTCAGAAATCAAGAAAGGTATAGTTTTCCAAGTTTAAATATGAGAAAACGCGAACAAATTCATCTCAAATATCCGCCCCCCTTCGTTTTTTGTTTTTTGAGACGTACAATTTCCTGATTTTCAAGTTGAAAACTCGCACTTGTGAGATTCTGCCACTTCTTCAAATTCTTATCGTTGGATTTATCTCAGTTTG
>JBBQAH010000320.1:0-4685 GCA_038316145.1 Burkholderiales bacterium | reverse complement strand
ATACTTTGAAGTACCAGTGCGGACGAAAATGTGGTATGAATGTGATTGAAATTCAGCTATCGAGTACTCGATTGCATAATGCTGACGTAACTGCTTTGAAATGACTAAATAATTAATCACTAATACTTTATTGTCATGTGTCTTTTTATTGTCACTAACTTGGGAATTCAAGTTCGATGCCAACCAATATTTTTCGTTTATCACGAGCTATTGCTGAGCCACAGTGTAGCGTGAGAATCGTTTTACCGGTACTGGTACCGCCGGAGAAGACCAAAAACACGTGCCTTTACTGGACAAGCATATTTGCCCCACGTTATTGTCAACCACCCATAGAGCGGCGCCGGCATGTCGTTTACTGTTGGTTTGCAGACGCGACACGACAGTTCCCACCTTGTTACATAGCACCACGTCACCGCTGCACAATACCAACGCTTCGACTGGCTTCTGTTTCAGCTGATCCGTCTTGAAAAGACCATAGTACTACCTCGGCGCCATTCGGGTCAAAATGATACAAGACGAAATTGCCGTCGGCCTGCATGACAAGTTTGTTCTTTCTGCTGGAAGACCAAATCGTGCTGCCTGCTGAAATTAGTCCCTGGGAAACATATTTGCGGATGTAGTGTCAGTTTTTGTAGCGCAGAAATCTTTCCCTTCCTTGTAATGGACGCATGTAACTGGGCAAGTGCTGATCAAAGTGGGATTGCTGCGGGGTCGACATTGGTAGAAGGCCTATCGGATGCTCGCATCCGAAAATTTCTGACACATTCCCGTAATTATTCAATCTAATACACAGTAGACAGCATTAACAGCGCAGCAACCTCCAAAAGTGGTCGTTCGTGTCGTGCCTGTTTTGGCAGAATATAACGGCAAAATAAATTGAAACCTGAGAGGACGTTACTGTCTTGCATTAGCGATTTGCTAAAGTTTAGGCTTATTTGAAATATGGTTGTAATGGATCATTTTCAGGCCGGTCTTATGAATTAGAATTACCGGTACGTCATTGATAGTTTTAATGTAGCACTTGCTGAATCACACGTTAGGAGAAGGAAAACTGGCTGCGTAGTGCGCAAAAACGCAGACAGAAATTTGAAAAAAAGTCAATTCAAGAGAAATTAGGAGTGTCAGTACGATAGTGGAATACACGGAAAATTCAATATAGTTTGAAGAAAGTTGGTTATTTGAAAACTCAGTTTAAAATAAATCGTGACAAGTTTAATTGGTCATAAAAGTGATGGCTCGGGACGACTTCCAGTAAATGTTATTCTGCTCGCGCTATTCGATCCAGAATAATTTAGATTGGAATAACACAATTAGACGATAGCGAATAACTTCCATCAACTATTGATATACGAGAGCATCAGTCTCCAAGTACTCAACCCAAATGAGACTTCTACTTCGCATTATACTTCTAATTTCCCGAAAACATAGCACAGCCAATTTTTATTTCCAGGAGAGTAGTTTCGCATACAGTAAAAATGCGTCATCTTCATCAATGCAATTATGATAGTAACCGGGTAAAACGTTCCAACTGTGGGCAATAATTAATTGAATCTAGACCGCAAGACTGTACTGTGAAGTGCAGAGAAATGTTTGTACGGTTCATTGTTCCAGAACCAATACATAATATTTCACGTACCAACTGTCGTCGTGACTGCAGTTACTTTAAGTGGAGACATCCAATCACATGTTGGTCTCTTGGCAAAGCAGATGCGCTCGCTGTTGTCATCCAGTACACACAATGCCCAAAGGTCACGGATCACACTGCTATTTCTTGCAATATTTCGTACACACCGACGGTGTGAGAGGATGTCTGAACCTTTACTGTATTCTCGATTAACCCTTATGTTTTGATCTTCAATATGGTTGTCATGATCGTGAAATAATTGATTTAGGTTTAGTTAATAAGTAAACGTTCACTCACTTCAAGATCATTGTGGTTGTTTGTCTCCGTATCGTTCATTGTCGAGAAAAATCGGAAAAAATCTCGGTGAAACCATAGAGCTATATCCATAGATTATCATACAAGAGCATTCTTGGTGATTTATATTGAATCCATCGACCCGACCGGTGCACATCTGATTTTGAACGTCACAACCGAGCTGGTTAAAGAATAGTAAGGATACAGGGGTGCCTATTGTATTGAAAAAAGGTGCAAGTGGTGCACATATATAGTGCATGGCACTTGATCAGTCCTGAGCGCGAAGCGCGAAAGTACTTCTTTAGTTGATTTGCTGGGAAATAATAGTTTTCATTGGTCTGCCACATTTAGACCTGTCGGTTATTGATTGATTTGTCTGATTTGGATTGCGGGTATAGAAACTAGACTGTTTCAAGGCGGCCTCACTCATGAGTCAAGCCTTCTTTATAGGCGCTGTCTCAATCAGTCTCTTTGGCTTTTGCTCTTTCTACCACTCAAGAGTGGCAGAGAGAGCTTTGTCACGAAAACAGCTGTCTGGTCTCTGTTTCTTTAGTGAATTTAAGAGGATTCGTGGCAGTCGGTGGTATACTTCGATTACGTTCTCAGCTTGATATCAGTATACACAAACTAAATTTCACCTGCTCACCGAACTTCCTAGAATCTGTAGAGTTTTTCGTTAGTATATATTATCGAGGTCATCGATAAATGTGAATATTCTAATGACAAATAACATCATTGATTGTATTTGTGTATTTGTTGTTTATTCTTCATTGTCTTGCATCTCGGACAGATGCCACTGCAAGTACGACCACCACCCCGGCAACAATGAGAGATGCCAATGTTGCGGCTGCAGGTACGAAAAGTAAACCGGAAATGAATCAACCGCTGACGTACGGGCAGCATCACGTGGTTCGGGCTCAATTAACGCTATATCTAAGACACGTATAATCGTGACAGCTATCACAAGTTTTACTACAAAAGATGCTGCTTTGTTCAGGTTTTTCCACTCATGCTACAGAAGTCTCGGGTACTGCGGCTAGGTTGCGTGATGTCGTGGAGCTCCAAGGCTGGTGAGCCAATAGAATCAGCACGATGGGCCTATTGGACGTACGGACAGCGTCAATTGTGAGGAACAGTGGCGCGTCAGACGCGGCTGCCGATTCGTCTTTCAACCTGGACACAGGAGCGTGTGAAGGTTTTACTCGAGCTGAGAAACCTGTGCCAGTCAGGGACTCCTCGTCATATTCCATGCTCGCCGTGTTGGTAAAACGATTCAGCGTCCAGCGCCATATGAATTACCCAGGAGGTGGGGACTTATTCTGCGATAAATGTGTCATTTGTACGTACAGTGCCCATTTATGCCCTACATTATGTCACATCTACCCCGACTGCAACGTCGTTGTCTACAGCGAAACATGGGGAGGCTGCTTTCTCGCTTTGAAGACCACACTCAATCCACAAGCTACTGATGATACCACTTCCTACGTTTTGTCAGAGTTTCGAAATGTATTTCGTTAGATGGTTTGTGTATTTGATTCATTCCTCTACCCTGACATACCGTTAAAGTACAAAGTGCACACATATAAGCTAGTACGGTTGGCTGGGTGGTCAATTGATCGATTTGGACTGCATGGTCTGGGAAGTCAGTTTGAGAGACGCAAAGCTGGTGGTGGATTTCATCTGGTATCTCATTCGGGAAAAGGGACCGCTAGTGGAACGGTGTCTTCAGCTCAGAATTTGAAAGAATTATATGTTTTGCTCTGCCCCTTAATTGGCTATATTGATGGAGTATTGCGAAAGTACGATTATCTCCGCTCCTCCGTGTGTGCTGCTGGGGTTTGCCGTCTGTTTTAGCTGTCGACTTGTCTGATTCCGTATACTCGAAATATATGTCGATTTTCGCGTAAAAACCATAAAGTAAAAACGCAAGCTGTGTTCTGTGTGAATACGCGCTAGGTACGTGTGTCTTAGGGAAAACTGTTATTTCAAACTACAACAATAGCGTCTGTCATTGCCACCTCTCTCTCCTTTCTAGCTTGCTAACGTAGATGACTCTCAACTGGCAGACTACAGTAAGCAAGTTGTACGTATTATTCAATCTAGCGATTGCCTGGAAAATCAACATGTGGGATGTACCGTCAAAGTTTATATATTGACTCTCGAAGAAGGGTACGAAAATTCTTTTTATTCTGTTCGGATTCAAAATCAATCTATTGCGACTAAGTGTATATAAAACATATCTATATAGTTCTGACCGTGGCCAGCCACTAATATAACACTAGACAGGAACAGGCCAGATGGGCAAATCATAAGCAGAGGGTAGCAAAACCGTTTCAAAAACAGACTACGTAGATTAGGGCGATACCCAATAAACCCCCATTAAACCACATGACTACATTGTAATCAACCGACAAATCGTTCTTGAAACCTCATCAGTTGAGTTAAACTAGAGAGACTACATAAGACACAAAATCAACATCATAGCATGAATCATCTGCGGCCGGTAACAAACACTTTCTGGTAGGTGGAGGGGAATCAAAGCGGCGCCTGCCCAGCTTACATACCACAGTGTCTGGACGTTCACAACGATTGCGCGACAGTTTATCTAACGAATGATTGAGCACTGCTGTTTACCGGCAGCCGTGGGATTGTCACATTAGTAGGTTGCGAAAACATTAATGTTCTCAATTTGAATCCGGACGCTTTTGTGGTCGATTTCGTTCGGAAAAAATGTGTAGTTAACCATGTTCCGGTCACCTCTTTCGAC
>JBBQAH010000396.1:0-2337 GCA_038316145.1 Burkholderiales bacterium | reverse complement strand
AAAACTGCTGCGCGGCATGGCTGCGGTGCGGTTTTGCCCTCTGCCGCGCACCGCAGTGCGGTTGCGGTGCAGTCTGCGGTTTCAAATTTTTCCTGCGGTGCAGTGTCGCGGGTCTGCCGCGCTGCGGTGCAGGACACTAATTTGGATATACCGGTTTTAGATCTCACTCGGGACAAGTAGACTTCTGACTGTTCGGATAATTGAGCACGGCAATTTTAAACTCAAATTTCAGTTAATTACGGTATATGACCCTTTTTGGAGAGAACCAATTATAGAAGAATCTTTATATGATATATACAAATATATATTCAATATATTGCGAACGTCAGATCTGCATTTGTCATGTGTTGATTTTTAATCTGTGTAGGCAGAGGTACCGCTAGTCGTGTTGGTGCAGCCCAGTACGGAGCTGTTTCGTTTTACGCAAACCGCGCTGGTCGGACGAAGCGGTGAAGCCAGTGAAAATGATTTCTTGTTGGGACGAAAAGAAGCCTCGGCGGATGTGGTAGGAAACGAAGCAGCGATGTCAGCTGATGACTCGCCGTAAACTGTCCGGACTTCCTCGAATCAATGAGTTTCTGCATGCTCACTTACACATATGCTGTTTTTTTCGCTTTAGTTTTCTAAACAATGCACAGTATGTGATGAACTTTACAGAGGTGACACCGAAATTCTGATCAACATGATAAATAAATAAATTAGCCGCCCTTTACAATACGTTTTTAACCATTTTTCTGGATAAGAATGTGGGATAAATACGAAAAGTTTCATAAATTTATGAGGACCATGCAATCCGATGAAAGTGGTTGCGTATGGCCACTGGCCAACAGGTTTATCTGTTCTAAATAATTTTGGTCGATTTTCTTGCATTTCTGCATACGTATCCGGTACCATTCGGCACGTTACTGTACTCCATGCAAATTACAAGATAAGAGTAAACCCAACTGGTAAAACAGCATCTGATGTACTTTATTGCCCCTTTGTTAAACTGCAATTGGACTTTTCGTGGTATTCACATTTCAAGTCGAGTGTCAATACGGTACTCAGGACAGTACGAGTAGGAGGGCTTTATCCAAATCATGCATTTGTTCCAATTTCCGACCACATTCTCGAGCAGATTAAAGCGCCGCTATGCAACATATTAAGTTTTTGGTTGCGCCATTCTGTAGATCAGTCTATAATAAATCAAAATATGTTCGTTCGTGGTTTGAATTTTTGGATATAAATCTAACACAAAATTAATGAAAGGATAGAATATTGTAGCTATTGCTCGCCTATAAACTTCGCATCGGAAATTGTCGCGTGTCAATACAGTACTCAGAAAGATCCCATTTATTACGCGTCGGGAGAAATCAGCTTTATGTGGGACATGCAACTACGCATACCTGTCTGTTATACGCAGCCGTCGCTTCTTAGTCAAGTGTTTTGCCGCGTGATTTTGGCCAAGCTCTTTTGACACCGGTTGCAAGTCTAGTTATAATCCAGAAAAGAGGGAAAAACCCCATGATGTCCATTTTCGAATATAAGAGCTTCGTTTCTGACATTATATTCAGCACATTTCTCCTTTACAAACTCAGAGTTTCTTTCTTTCCCAATTGTCCCCTAAAATCTTGATTTTCTTCCCCTACAATTTCCCGTCTCCAGCCGTTATCAAAATGGCCCTCTCCAAGTCAATGATTCTAGTCCTCTGCAGCCTGGTCGCCGTCGCTTCAGCCTACGATGAGGCGCGGGCCGTCAGCGGTTACCAGTCGATCCAGGTCAACGGTACCATCATGGTCACACTCAACATTGCCGACCATGAAGGCCTCGTCGCCAGCACCCCTAACCCGCTCGTCAACGCCGAGTTAGTTTCCGAGGTCCGAAATGGAGTGCTCAGCCTGAGTTTCCGGGGTGATGTCGCCCTCACTGCCACCGTCGTCGTCAATGCCCTCTCGATCACCAGCTTGACAACGTCTGGGTCCAGGTTTGTCCCGCGCTATATAAATATTTAGCGAATTAAGTTTCTAGTGTCTCGCAGGCCAAAATTAGCAAAAATAATTGAGACTCGTAAAAAAGTTTATTTTTGATGACGGATATAATTCTCGAATCTAGAGCTGCCACTACCTGTCTTTAAAAGCTTGTAAATAAACTACAGTTTCAGTTTGCTAATCGGTAACTTGAATTAGAGTAACTGAAATAGCAATGAACGACCGTTTTCAGAAGAACATTAAGCCACAACTATTTGTTCTGTTTTGCTACATTTTGCTATTTGGTAGAGCGATTGATTGATTGAATACATGGTTGCTCAGTGGATTCGTTGATTGAAATAATTAATTATTTCAATCAACGAATCCACTG
>JBBQAH010000517.1:0-1843 GCA_038316145.1 Burkholderiales bacterium | reverse complement strand
GACACCCGGCTGCGCGCGACCTCCCCTTCGAGCACGCCCGCGTGAGTCTCGCCTACGGGATGTGGCTGCGACGTCACCGCCGGGTCGGCGACGCCCGGCTCGTGCTGACCCAGGCCGCCGAGGTGTTCGAGCGGATCGGCGCCCACAGTTGGCTGACCCGCACCCGCGACGAGCTCGCCACCACGGGGGCGACCCGGCTGCGGCCCGAGGACCGGCTCGATGCCCTGACCGCGCAGGAGCTGGTCGTCGCCGAGCTGGCCGCGACGGGGCTGAGCAACAAGCAGATCGGCGCCCAGCTGTCGCTGTCACCCAAGACCGTCAGCGCCCATCTCTACCGGGTGTTCCCCAAGCTCGGCATCACCTCGCGCGCGGCCCTGCGTGACGTGCTCGGTCCGGGCGCCCGCACTCCCTAGGTCAGATGCCTGATTCTGTCCGACTCGTCCTGCACGAGCCTCGGGTTCCTCGGCACAGCGCCGGGAGGACCCGAGGAGAACCCATGAGCACACCGTCCACCGGCGTCCCGGTCGTCTTCATCCACGGGCTCTGGCTGCACGCTTCGTCGTGGCAGCCCTGGATCGACCTGTTCGAGGCCGAGGGCTACGCCCCGGTGGCTCCCGGCTGGCCGCACGAGGCGAGCACCGTGGAGCTGGCTCGCGCCGACCCCGCCGCCGTCGCCGGGATCGGCATCGACGACCTGACCGCGCACTACACGGGCATCATCGACGGCCTCGACCAGGCGCCGATCATCATCGGCCACTCCTTCGGCGGCCTGATCACCCAGAAGCTCCTGGGCAACGGCCTCGGCCGGGCCGGTGTCGCGATCGACCCGGCACAGATCAAGGGCGTCAAGCCGCTGCCGTTCGCCCAGCTGCGGTCCGGCTTCCCGGTGCTGGGCAACCCGGGCAACAAGAAGAAGTCCGTCTCGCTGACCGCCAAGCAGTTCCGCTACGGCTTCGGCAACGCCCTACCGGCAGAGGAGTCCGACGAGCTCTTCTCCCGGACGACCATCCCCTCCCCCGGCCGCCCCCTGTTCGAGGCTGCCGGTGCGAACTTCTCGAAGAGATCACCCGCCAAGGTCGACACCGCCCGCACCAACCGTGGGCCGCTGCTCCTCATCTCGGGCCAGGAGGACCACACGGTCCCGGACGTCGTCACCCGGGCGACGTTCAAGCTGTATGGCGACTCGACGGCCATCACCGAGCTCAAGCAGTTCCCGGGCCGCGGCCACTCACTCGCGATCGACCACGGCTGGCGTGAGGTCGCCGACTTCACGCTCACCTGGCTCGGACAGCAGCGCATCTAGCCCGGTTCACCTACCCGTCGAGCCGTCCCGTCCACCTACCCGCAGAGAAGAGAGAGTCCCGGCATGTCCACCACTCGCACCCGCAGGACCCGCACCGCCGGCACCGTGCTCGCCACGTTGGCGCTGGCCGTCTCCACCCTGGCCGCGAGCTCACCACCGAGTGCCGGCGCCGCGGTCCGGCACCACCATGCCAAGCCGACCGTCGTGCTCGTCCACGGAGCGTGGGCGGACAGCTCGAGCTGGTCCGGCGTCGTACGCCGCCTGCAGCACGAGGGATACACCGTCGACGTGGCGCCCAACCCGCTCCGCAGCCTCCACAGCGACTCGGCGTACCTCGCCGCCTTCCTGAAGAACATCGCCGGCCCCATCGTGCTGGTGGGCCACTCCTACGGAGGAGCAGTCGTGACGAACGCGGCTACCGGCCTCGCCAACGTGAAGGCACTCGTCTTCGTCGACGCCTTCGTGCCCGACCAGGGCGAGAGCGTCGTCCAGCTGGCCGGGGAGCGCCCCGGCTCGGCGCTGGCGGTCGCCGATCCGACG
>JBBQAH010000492.1:0-3170 GCA_038316145.1 Burkholderiales bacterium | reverse complement strand
TATTGTTTGATTGGTGAAACTGACTGTACAAAATTACATCGACGTTTCATTTCCAGCAAACAACCAATCAATCGTCCAACAATCATATTGCTTTGCATTGAAAATGGTCAAACTTTAACCTTTTTTTCAAGCATCTAAAAGTGAATGCCTGCCGCTGTCTTGACCACCATAGTTCACAGTATTTTTTGCTCTATTGATCAATACGTAAATAATCAAAATCGGAGGGGGGAATAGTACATAGTTTGCTTCCGAGACAGGCGAGTAATTAAGAATCCACGGATGACGTCAAAGCAATAATATCGAACTGTGCCCGTGCACAACTAACCTTCGTACGTCAGCGGCTTTGAACCAGTACCATAACAAGAAAGCCTCACGTTTGCCATGCTTTTTAACAGACCAATCAACGCCTTCTGTGAACGGTCCCGTGAATTCCACCGCCACTAACAGCAAACCCTTCGCTTCTCCCCTCGCTACACAACAATCGTTACGTCCATCCGAGAACGGTTCGTTGCATACTTTGTGTCCATTGAATAACATTAAAACTGCTTTAATCACCCGAATAATAAATACTGCGCTGTAATAGAAAAAATTTGCCAAATAATTCGAATTTTTTGTGCACAGGCATCTTTCTGCGCTACCCCGACCCCATGCTAATGGAGTATCTCGAGAATGTCCAGCACAAGATTCGCGACATGCTCGGCGACACGAGGGCCATGAGGCGCCAGCATCAATCCCAGGCCTTGACCATGCGTGAGATTGTCAAGGAGAACTTTGAACGGCTCAAGGGACAGTTCAACAGTCTGACAGGAGGAGGAAGTAGTGGTGGTGAACTGAAGCCGATCATGATGAAGCCACAACGTCGTGAAGCTTCCCCACGCGCCCGCACTGCTAACGACGTCCAGGCGTTCCAACAGGAAGCCACGCGCCTTCACAGGGATGTGGCCAACTTGGAGACGGCCATTGAGGATGTGACGAAGGCGGGGGCGGTTGGTCAGAAGCAAGGCCAGCCCTCGGTGGGGATGGTGAGGCTGCAGCAGGTGGACCGATTCTCCACGGAGCTCAATGACCTTTCCAATTGCCTTTCAGATTTGAGATGTAAGTGTATCATAACTGATCGCTATAAAATGACATTTTTTTCGTCAATATAATGTTTAGATGTTAAAAAATGAAATAGTTGAACATACGTTTAAATTATCGTAATATAATCATGAATTATAATATATTGTTCATGTCAAAATTGTTTGGATATGTAAGTTCAATGGTGCACACATATGGTATATTCGTATATTTGATATACAAAGGTCATCGAATCGAAGCCACTACTACTTATGTGATCTAAATAGTGCCTTTTATATTGTCTCCAACAAGAAGCAAAATTAATAAAAAAATTTAATGCTACTAAAATTACTAGATTGCATATAGTCTTTTGACAACAGATAGCATAGCCGCTTCAGTCCATTGCTGTTTGCAGTTACAATAATATAACGGCACAGCCAAAAAACTAATAGATTCCATTTTGACAGTGAAATTTCCGGATCTGCAAGAAAAGGTGAAAGCTGTGATGACATCGGACATGGAAACGATCATCAATGATGAAATGTACGTAACACTTCATGTATTTCTAACATATTATTACAAATTTCTCCATGGTTATTGTAGCTTCATCAAAGAAGAACCAATAAAGCTGGAAGACATGGCACGCCGCTGCAAAAAGCTCACTGGAACACTGCTCAACTTGAATAAGTAAGTACGCCCAGCGATTATCCCATGCAGTTCACAGAATAATTCTAGTTGTATTAACTTATTGTTCCTAATTTTTATGCTTCCGTAATTACTCATTCAGTTCATAAGTTGTATTCGTTATCTTGTTACGTACTACCAACAGTATCTTTCATTCATTTACTCCATCAATCATCCGTATTAACATAACATTGTATTACAAAATGACATTATACTAAAATCTATTATAAGATATCACCAATATGATAGTTTATAACATCTTTTGTTGTATTAATTTGATTACGTTATATTTTTGTATATTTATATTACGGTACAGTGACAGCATTGCAATAACTAACATTACAATGCTATGTAATTAGATTATTCTGCATAAATTACCGTACACGACATTAGTGTGTTATATTTTTACATCACGTTTTATAACGAAATACAAGAAGTTACAAATTTGTTGTTCATTTATTTATTCTATCAGTTTTTATAAAGAAATAAAACACGTTATACATTTACTGTTCATTTATTTATTCAATCACTTCTTACAACGAAATATAATAAATTATAACTTTGTTGTTCATTTATTTATTCAATCACTTTTTATAACGAAATATACCGTAATAGTTTGTAAATTTGCTGTTCATTAATCTATTCAATAACTTTTATAACGAAATATAATAAGTTATAAATTTACTGTTAATTTACTTATTCAGGCTGGCTAGCGTGCAACCGGACTACCGTGAGGTCTCCGTGGACGGTCCAACGCAATTAGACACAGCCACCTCCCACAGTCCGCCATCGTCGTCCGCATCCGGGCCAGCGCCACCCGCCCGACGCGACTCCCTCTCCACCATCACCACCTCCGACCTATCGGTCCCCGGCATCGCGCCGGAGCAGAGCCAGGAGAGCGGGAAAAAGCCGAAACCCCAACGACTCGATCGTAAGGCGCAGGACATGCTGGACGACCTGCTGTCCGAGTTGGAGGTCTTCACGGATGTGTCATCGCGCGACACCACACCCGACCGCGACCACAACAATAGCAGCACCATCAAACGATCACCCAAGTCCCAGGCCAAGACCCGACTGGCCCGTCTACAAGAGCCCAGCCTCAACAACAACTCCATGCACAGTCTTTCCCCGCCCAGCATTACACCGTCAAACTCATCGCAGAGCACCAATACAACAGTCTCCACCATGTCCTCCTCCATGTCCACGGATAATTCGTCAATTTTCTCGGGCGGCTCGGACAGCGGCACGACCATCTCGAAAGTGCAGGTGAGCCACGAGATTTGAGAAGCGGGATAATCCGACTGATTATGGCTATCTGCCTGAAAAAATATTACAGTAAGGGAAGATAAACATATTACGTAATCAGAAAAACTAGATTTTTGAGACCCCCATCGTAATCAACAATCAATCAATCAACTGGACCCTATAAG
>JBBQAH010000506.1:0-1805 GCA_038316145.1 Burkholderiales bacterium | reverse complement strand
GCATCTAAAAGTGAATGTCTGCCGCTGTCTTGAGCACCATAGTTCACACTATTTTTCGCTCTATTGATCAATACGTAAATAATCAAAATCGGAGGGACGAATAGTACATAGTTTGCTTCTGAGTTTAAACAATCAAAAACCGAGAAAGAAAGTTAGCGGTTTGTGTTTTTTAAAAATCAGTGTTATCCTTTGAAGGGGAGTGCCCACCACGGCGAAAAAAGTTAGTCAGGCCGAGACGCGCAGCGGCGAGGACTTTTCTAAGTCGAATGTGGCACAGGCCGAAAATTTCTTCCTGGTCATCAGGTATTTGTAGGTATTTGTATGTGTTATTTTAATATTCATCTGGGCATTTTAACTGAATATTTAATATCGATATTTTATTATTAATATTAATATTAATATTTTTACAGCAGAAAAAGTACCATTTTCATTATAATTTAATATCAGTATTAAAATCCAAAACATTTCAATACTAACATAATATTAATATATTAAAATTACACTAGGCTACAGTACTGCATTAGCTATACTATGCCTAATTAATGATTGGTTTGAAGGTGCGTGGCTATGGCGTTCCGAATACCGGTCGATTCCCTAAATCGGAACTGTACAATTTTATTTCTGCCATCTTTACTAAACAATCACCTTTTGCGCGAGCGAGGCCTATTCTAAAAACTTTTTTCCTAGTTAAATAGACATACATTCTTGCTTAGATAGATTGATACGTAATTTGAAACAGTCTGTAGGCTATTGGAGGACGACGCGTGTTGACGGGATTGCACGAACTTTATTCTGCATGATTATTTTCACGTAAAAATTCTCACCCATCAACGAGACCCTGTTGGGCCAGCAAACGGGTCGCCTCCTCACGGGAAATGCCGCCGTGGAACCAGGCCTGAGAGAGATGCAGCGGAAGGCTAGTAAGGCTGTTGTTGCTGGACGGTGACTCGAGGGACCGGTCAGTCCGTCTTCTCTGCAAACAAAATTCAGAATACCAGCTAAATTATAAAATAACTTGATATTTCTTCCAAAATTTGTACTGTTCCACGTTGGTTATATATAATATAACAGAAAATTACCGTTGTTGGTACTACAATACTGTACCTTCCAGCCTTGAGCATCGGTCACTAGCGCATCGATGGCTTCTTTGGGATCATGGACAATTCGACCATAGTCCCCCGAAAAATCCATCGGGATATGCTCCTTTGATTTCTCCTGAATGGCTAAATCCTATCCCAAAAGCAAAATTACAATCAGCTCAGGCCGGTAATCACCACACACACACACAGAATGGCAAAAATGTTAACCTTGATATTATCGGTGGTGTTGATCATATGGTCGGCTTGGACGGCTGATAAGAAGTTGGCTTTCATCCGTTCTCCATACTATCGACACAGATATATTCCAAATGTGATACGGACAGAATAAGGGAAGATACACATATTACGTAATCAGAAAAACGAGATTTTTGGGCCCCCACCCCCTCGTATTCAACAATCAATCAATCAATCGATCATTCAATCAATCAATCATTCAATCAACTGCACGCTATAACATTAGCGTAAGTAACCGGCCAAGGTCCCCCTACACCCGATTTGATTACGTAATATGGTAATCTTCCCTATATAAAACAATTAAAATCAGTCACAAGCTGTATGTACTTTTTGTAACCGCAACGATGTCATCCAATTCCGAAGCATTTCGTCGTCCTCACACGCTAAGAAACACTCCCACGGTGCACCATCCAGGATTCCCTGCAGAAAACAATACAGATTTTACGAATAATTCAAGGAAGACTGGATAAT
>JBBQAH010000378.1:0-2898 GCA_038316145.1 Burkholderiales bacterium | reverse complement strand
GGCATTTGTCCAATTGTACCTTGATCACAATTATGCGCCGCTCTTTAGTCTTTACAACACATCACCTTCACCACAGAATGCGGCGATCGACAGCACGTGCGCAGGGAGCCAACAAAAGTCCCTCATCCTCTTAATTTGCCATCATCCTTCCTGCGGGCGGGTCATGCACGAGAGAGAGATAAGAATAAATGCCCCCGCATTCATGGTGTAATCCGGGGACCCCGTCTGGTGTGTTATAAACAACACACTCGACACATCAAAAGGGAGACAAGGCAAGGAGAAGAAAAGAGGCGCGGGAATGGAAGGGATGGATCCGTAAAAAATAATGAACAATCACGTTGGCGTCATTAGAGCAATACGCGAGCGCGCCTGAGACGGGGAAAAAACGGGGGGAGAAAAGTGTCTATTTGTGTATATGCAATCAACAGATCTGGAGTGCACGATTCCTGTGTGTTGCGATCGTGTGTTGTTGGTTGGCAGGGGCAGGAGAGGAAGAAGAGATCAAGAGTCTGGGAATGAACAGAGACGAGGAGGAAGATTGAGGGGAGAGAAAATGGCTGGTACGTGCCGTAGTGCTTAAAGGCACGTTTTGTTCCCAAGGGCTTTGTATCAACCCCAGCACACAAAACGCAGGTTTTACGCAGGCTTTCTATCCCTACTGCATAGAATTTGTATCGTAAACTGCGTATTTTAACAAAGTCGGCAACCGATATCTGCCCTTGTTTCTCTATTCCTCGCCGCAGACGTCAAACGAGGCGCGGTGGCTTCTGTTTTTTTTTGTTGGCTTCAGCTGGAAAAACTATGAAGAGTAGCAGTGTATCCCGTTAAGCGGATGTTCATCCGGCTGGCTTGGCTTGCGCGGCACACCCAGACAGACACCGGGTGCCAAACCATTTGTCTCTCTATTTTCTTCCCATTTCCCTTTTTTTCATATGTAACAGCGCTGGCGCGCATATGGGATATTTCAGTGCGGCCTGTCAATAAATGTGACGAGTACTCTGTGTGGCCGACTCGGCGGCGCCGCGCTCAGGTCGATCCCTCTCTTCCCAGCTGCGCTTCGATTACTTGGCTCCTTGCATTGTATGTATACTGTACTATTGTAGCCGTACTCTTGCAATAATATAACATCAGCGTCAGCACACACCCCGTTACCAAAGAAGCTAGACTAAGAGAAGGCAATTACCAGAGGGGCGCCCCAATTCGCCCCTTTTAGTCCCGCCCCGTGAGGTAATGGGGTAACTGTCGCGTAGGACAGAAAATACTTCAAAAACGTTTTTCGCTACAGTTTAAAATAACCTCGACCTGCCCCGGCTGAAAATCATAGATGGTTACCTGAAATATTTTTTGGAATGGATTGGGTGGCGGGCAATGCATGACGTGCATGTAAAATGTCGAAAGTTCCCTGGATTTTGCAAAGAACAGTCAGGTTATTACTTCACGGGGCGGGACTAAACGGGGCGAATTGGGGCGCCCCTCTGTTAATTGCCTTCTCTTAGTTTAGCTTCTTTGCCCCGTTACATACAGATCGATGTGTAATACGGGACAGGCAGGCCATCCAAATCTGCGTCAAGTTTATTATTGACGAGAGGGGGCTGGGGGGGAGGGGGGACTGGGGAAAAAAGTGGCATGCACCGGTGGACCTGTAAACCTCTCGTTGTCAGTAAGTAGCAACCTATTTGAGTTGAGCACATGCCGATCGATCGAAAATAGCACTGTGCATGGCGCTGGCCGGCCCTCTGTATCCCCTCCGGCTTGCTTAATGAAGTTGGATCTGCGGGGTGTTTACAGCCCATCATCATGGGCGCTGGCTCAGTTCCTGGTCAGGTCCCGCGATATTGTACGCATCGGGCCCTTGCAATGTGACCAATACTGCAGAGTATTTGCTTGATTGTTGTATTGACCGGTTTGGGGGAGCTCCCAGGCAGCCTTGAATCATCTTATTTTTCTTCAAAAAATCAAAATCCTGTATTTCACCATTTTTAAATGAAAAGCTGATATGATAATGAAATAAATTAAAAATCATAAAACTCAAAAAGCATGAAAATAATGGCGATGCGTTGAGCCGGTTGGGGGATAACTTCCGGGGCGTTCCGGCTTCCGCTAGAAACTGGGTAGTGTGTCGCGATTGATTAATTTTCTAAACTCTCACCAATGAAAAATTCGATTTCGGCAGCAGACGGCCATTCAAACAGCTGATAATGGGAATAATTGTGAATAAAAATATTTTTTGTATTTATATTTTATGGCATTTTTGTCACGTTTGGTAAATTTTATCAGAGCAGGAAGATTAATTTCGCCGACTTGCTTTCTCCATAGGCTAATTGAACAGGTAAGCAAGCACATGGCCTATTTTTTTGTGCCAATTTAAGGTAGTGACATGGAATTACGGGTTAGAAAATTGCAGATTTACTGATTCTTTGTTTGGATAGTTGCAGGTTTTATCATGTCCTGCGTGAAAACGTGCGGAGAAAGCTTAGCTGTGGAAAAGGCTGTGAAGATCGAGGCGGAGCTCGACGATGATGATGACGACGAAGAGCAGGCCCCCGATGGAGAGGAAACAGGCGCCGGGGACGCTAAGAAGAAAAAGAGGAAGCGTAACAAGAAGAAGAAAGCGGCGGTAGCAGATGTGAATAGTCTGGCCAACGTTAATACGGCTGTGGATGCAGGGAAGGAAGCCGCTTCGACTGCTGTGACAATTCCTACTGCTGGCGAAGTTGTCATGCCCGCCATGGAAATTCGCGGCTTAGCATCGCAGGGTTCATCCCAATTTGCACTGCCGAAGGAACAGACTTATCCGCCTCGGAAGCCAGTGCACGAAATTTTTATGAATGGGAAATATCCACTAGGTATGCTTGATTTAGCCGTGTTAATCATTATTCGCTGAATCCGTCAGTTAAT
>JBBQAH010000267.1:0-1578 GCA_038316145.1 Burkholderiales bacterium | reverse complement strand
CACATAAAAAAATATGCAAGTGACGGTACAAATAAAAGGAATACGTAACTTACCTGCGTACGTCCATTTGAATTAACTAATAAAGATCATTAGATTTTTTCCGGCACTTAAATATATCTGCTTTCCCCATTAATGTTTCAGCAAAACGACGTCTCGTTATCGGAATATGAAGCCGTACAAGTTCTTGCTCAGGTATATATATATACGTATCAGCAAACTTAAAAATACAACATATTAACCAACTTACAATGACTTTTTTAATCGTATTAACGATGTAAGTGATTAGTGGCTCTTCGGCATTTTTTTCTGATCAGACTCTGAACAAAACCTGGTCATCGATTGATCGCCTGGATGGCCGGTCCTTCAGTAGGTTATTTGTGAATCAATCTTACGACCTTGGCTTCCGCGAGGTCAACATTGGCTCAAATGGCATGCGGTATCGCGAAGTTTGGATAGCAAAGTTTAACCGAACCACAGGAAGATTTGAGGTAGTTTAACGGGATCACCTAAATGCCTCAAACTGAGATTGATTCATCTCAAAGGTCACTGAAACTTTTTACTTAGAAAACGTGGCTTCATCACTTTATCGCCAGCACCATTACCGTGGTATCGCCCGCGATGGCGGCAGACTGGCTCGGTTCTTCGACAATGCCGCCAGATGTTCCCGCTTGCGGTTTCTCAGATGAACGCTGCAGTGATCAAATTAAACGTAAATACTTCGCTGGACAAGATCTCAACTACAACTGTTAGGGTCCCTTACTAATAACGAAAAAGAGAAAATATGACCTTTTGTTGCTTTGCAGAAAGTTTATCCATCATAGTACCTGTTGGGATTGTGGCAATCGCGTTCCTAATTTCCGGCGCACTTTGGTAACATTGGCGTTAATTTCAGTTTAATCAAAATTTTGCTCGACAACTTACAGGTAGCATGATTACTATAGGTGGAGGCATATTTCTTCATCCGGATGCATTCATTGGTGGGAACTGGACGCAACCCTTCTGGCTGCGGTCAAGCGTACATTATTCTCCTCAAAAATTTCCGCCATGAATAAGTATAATTGACCGGTAAAACACGACAGACAGCTAACCAAGAAAAATTTCAATTGTTAATTATGATTAACAGGTAACAGGCAAAAATCATCATACTTGACGCAGCAGAATTTTTTGTTGAGTACCTTTACGGGTATGATTAATCGGGCTAGAAAGGATGTTTTTGCCTCAAGTGCCTGATGTTATATTGGACTGTGTCTGATCTTGAATCTTAAATCCATCCTCATAACGGCTGCTTGCCTTTATTAGAAAACTCAATTCATCCCTAACCTGGAGTGAAGTATCTCTAATATTCAACTACGATATAGCACGTATTATGGTATTATTATGGACTGTCTGCATTCAATATCGTTCACAAAAATTTAATTAAAAAACTCATCTGCGGAACTTACGACATCTCATCCGACATCTGACGCCGACTGATCTCTGGATCCGTTGTTCCAGGTGTGGCGTGTTTATTAACTATGTAAGCACTTGGTGTAAAAGAAGAGAACAGATGCAAACTGCCACTGTAAGGCATTCAGATGT
>JBBQAH010000377.1:0-6506 GCA_038316145.1 Burkholderiales bacterium | reverse complement strand
AGAAATTTTTTGGTTGAATCGGCTAATATATTTCGTTTCATTGAGATGGTCTGGATTCCTGCTAACCCTGACATGACTCTGGAAGCATTATTAGTGTAAGCTCTGTGATAGACCCCAAGTGAGAATGATTGGCTTGCGTATTCGCATTGGTGTGGCGAGCGAGCCAATGTACATTACCTGACAAGACGATGATGTGAAAATAAACTTCGAGCTCGGCCGTCCTCCGCGTCATACTGCGCCCCGAAGTGCAGCATCACATCCACTCGCACCATGACGGCCTGCTCGGTAATAAGTTGTCGACCGTAAAGATATTTCGGGTGTTGACTGTCTGCCTGCGCCAGATGCATAACTGGCTCAAAACCCGCCGTAAAGTCCCGGTTATCCTTTGCGGCGAAAGAAATTTGCGTCAATAGACGAGACTTTTCGAAAGGTGCATAGGAGGGATCCTGCATAGAGTACAGTAATACATAGCACATCATTGAATATTATTTTATGTTCTATATGGCTATAATGTATTGGGGGAATTTCCGCCCACAGGGGCGTACCGGTACGTGGGCCCAAGGAGAATCCTCGTCTTCGAACAGCCACCTCAGTGACCGCTCCAGCAGGATGCGTTGATAGGCCGCTTCTCCAGCCTGTTCAGTGGCGAAAGCATGGCTGGCTCTCCTCTCGTCCTCATCCACCCAGAGGAGCAAGGGATGCCTACCGTCCGCTGTGAGGTCCTTCTTAAGGTCATAGTCACCCTCAGAAGGCGCCACTTCTCCTCGGGGAATTTGCAGCCATTTGCAGAACGTAATGGAAGACCGTGTCTGACGAGGAACCGGTGACATTAGTGGTCGGGAAATGGTAGGCAAGGACTCCTTGCTGTAAAAGTATAGTAAAGGTCATACAGAGGTAACTTGCGTTTGTACAGATGACGTACATGAAGCACATCGAGGTGGGATCAATACGTACCTTGCCTTTTTCAACGCCGTGTTCAAAGCAATCTTAACCTCCTTATTGGCTATCGATTTGTTCACCATGTCGAAATAATCAGTAGCCTCTGACCAGTCATCTAAAAACACAAACAAACTTGGCTTACCACAACGAGTTACTGACCGAGTTACCCCGAATTCGACGCGCTACCCTCCCATGAAAACGTGATGTGTCTATAAGTAAGACGCAACTGAATTAAATAACGAATGAAGTTTTGTCGACTTCTTACCAAAGGACCACGTTTCTTGCTCAAGGAGACGCAGCATCTTAAGAAAGCTGCCGGGGAAGCGGGCCTTCAAGTGCATCTTCATGGCTGGGGCCAGCTTCGAGGCCGCCAAGTAGCCCTCGCCCAGCACTTCTGCGACGTAGTCACTCGGTACTACTTCCGTTTGCAAGCCCGTTGTCGGCTGGTTGGCGTCCATTCGTGAGAGAATTTTCTCGAGGAGTTGCTCCTGAAAATGTACACTAAAAATATCTCAAATATTTGGCCATCAATAATTAAGTTGTCCTATGGCAATGGTATTATCATGCCATTCTAGTGATTAAATTTCCAATTTGGCCTTATAATGTACCAGGGCGTCGAGAGCAGTCTGACAAAGTCATTCCGCTACCCTTCAGGCGAGAACTGAAAATCGGTTGGCCAGCAAGGCCGCCGTGCTTTCCAAACAGAGGTCTGCCGGCCCAAGTGTAAGGTCGCTTAGAATCGGGTCCAACTGTTGGCACATGGATAAAACGCGCTGCAAAGTTTCCCCTGAAGTAATGCGGACTTGCTGACAGTAATCCTTGACCAGGTCGATTATGAAGCTCCTGACCTGCGCTCTGTCAGAAAGGGAAGGAATGAAAAAAAGTGTCACTGCCGTAATGCATTTGGGCGGGCTCGATAAAACTGAGCTCAATCAATCGATTAATGTTTATAGCATTCTTACTTGTATTGGTTCAGTCGTCATAACGATCATTTAACTGACGTAATCAAATTTCTGACTAGTTAGCTGACAAATTTGAAGTGAAAACAACTGTACAATGCATGCTACGCTCGCGCAACGCCAGGTTCGAACGTAAGAATCCTACCTGAGTAGAGGATATCCTTCAAAAAGAGGGTCCTCCATGGCCGTTAAACGAGCACCGCCCGTATGAATCTGTGTCCAAATTCAGATTACTTGACCCTAGGAAAATGTGAACCTACAGTTTTCTGTGCGGACGCAGGTTTAAAGCACATACAGATTAAGTTAACGAAAAGTCTGCCTAGATTCAAATTCGCATTTGGAGAATTATTTTCAATCGGCATTTTATACGGACTGTGCCTGCATTTAAATACAGCGAAACAAAAGCGCAAAAGCAAGCGCATTAGTTTCGACGGGTTTATTGGGTGAGCTTATTTGCAAATGATAAAACTCGCGGCGAGGTACCTTGTTACATGCCTTTGGCATAGTGTTAGATCATTCACGAACTGAGTTTCACTGTTTCATCCAGATGTAGATCCACGTAAAATATATTAGAGTGTAGTTCTTGATAGATATGGCATTATGTATGCACAACAGAGAGTAAACATAGCCGTGTGTACTTACCGTACATACGTAGAAAGTTACATGCTTAGGGACCATAAACATATTACGTAAGACAAAAATCCAGATTTTCTGACCCCCCTCCCCATGTAAGACAAAATCAATCAATCAACTGGAGCCTTAACAATGTACGTAAGATTTCGTAGACCCCCTCCCTCCCCTCTCCGCCTTGCGTAATATGTTTATGGTCCCTCACAGTAAGTACTATTACTAGCACGAGAATATATGATTGTTTTCATAATTAGTTGCGTAAGTTATAGAAAGATTGTGGAGCTTAATACAAACAATTTCTGGCTGGAACCTCTGGGTAATTTAATATAGCCAATAGTGGCTGGGTTATCAGAATTTAAAACGCAAAAATTGTACTTACATCATAAATTGGGCGGCAAATCTATATTCCATAATGCGCAGATTACAGTTCAAGGATCACCGCTCACATATTGCCGATTTACGCGAAATCGATAGGCTCTGAATTGAAATATTATGGGCAGACCAGCTCAGGTGCAAACAGGGTAAATGGGAAAAGAAATCGCCTTGAGAAAAAGCTGCAAGAGTGAGCAGCCGTATCACAAAAAAAAAGTAGCGCGTGGGGCGCATAATTGCCCTGCACCGTTATCACTGCTCGACTGGCGCGAGTGGAATGGGCGTCTTAAGTGAGCTGAACGATTCACCATTGGCCTATTGCATACGTTTGCTCTCAAGCCACTACAGTCGGCTCCCGCAAGATCATATACCTGATTTCTATGAGAACTGTCTCATTGACTGAGGGCAGTCAGTGTTTGTGTTGAGGGAGTATTTAGTCTCAGCATAGACACCGTTTGCAAAGTAGAAATGCAGCCACTTCTAATAGCCGATGATACCTTCTGTTCCTATCGTTTATCTTTCTTCATAAGTGCACCCGAACCAAGTCACCGGTGCTTTAGTATTTGTTGGTCACGTTTAATCGGTAACTGATGCTACTAACATCGAGCGTGCAGTACAAAGCAAAACGGGATAAATTGCGACACGGCAAAGGTGCTGCACCTACCGTAATCTTTAACACATTGTGTCAATTAGGACCGTGTCTCAATTTATTCCGTTTGCTTTGTTTGTACTTGTTTAATTGTTATCAAAGATTGAAACACCATAAATATATGACCTATATATTCCAACAAAAAATCAAAAACGAAGAGACTTTGACTTATAACATCTTCGTACTGGAATTTCCTTCACAAAAACCAGGGTTTTATACTTTTCCATGCCAAATAGTCGGCCTGTATTTTTTTTAAAACAAAATTTCAACCCAGCGAGTTACTTTGCTATTGTTTAAAATAGGTTTTATAAGTCTACAAACTTTCGGCCTCCATTCATGTTTAGCAAACTAATCCATACATTATTTCTTTCCATAATTAAACATAAACAAGCTGTATTACCGTTTAATGTACCGATATTCCGCAATACGACGGCACTGACCAGCATGAAATGAGGACCTAAGCCAAGGTTGCCTGTACTTTTTATGTTGGCATCAATGATCATGCTTATAACGTACTTAAGATAATATCGATTTCACAAAGCACGTAATTACTAATGTACAATAATTACAGAGTATGGGTGTAGCCTGATCATGAAGGTGTACAATATATCTAACATTGTAAGTTGTAAAATATATTTAGATTCGAGGTTCCTATTTTAAGATCAAATCCCGACAAGTCAACTGGGAACTGTCTATGCCGGCATCGGAAGTCGTTGTTGTAATTCCATCCCGAACTTCCATTGATAATTGATTTCGAGTCTTATTTGACAGTCGTGATATGCTGGGATTCATTGCATGGAAAGTGAATTCTGATAGTTTTATTGTCCATTGCGTCACCTGAAATTTTCATGCTTAATGAGAAGGAAATCGCTATGGAACCATCCTGTTTTTCAGGTCTTTTCAAACGATTGCTTTGGTTTGATTGTTTCATAATCATATTATAACCAGACTGCATATCAGAGAAAGTTTGCCCAAGAATTTTATATGAAAATCATAGGCGTATGACTCCACCGATGAGACCATACTTCACCGGATGTAGGTTTCCCGGGCCATTTCATTGGGTTCTCTTGTTTGATTGTTTCATTTTTACTAGACTACGTATCCAAACCAGTTGAGCCGGGGGTTTCATGCGAGAATCATATGCACATGAATATGCTTATGAAATCATACTTCACGGTAGTGTCCTGCACCGCACGCGGCAAGCGGCTGCCGCTAACCGCAATACCGCTGCGCTGCAGTTTGCGGTTTGCCGTTTTTATGCCTCGTGCGGTGCCGCGCGAAAAATTGGCCTGCGGTGGTGAAGCGGCAAGGCGGCAAACACTTGAAACTGCTGCGCGGCAAGACTGCGGTGCGGTTTTGCTCTCTGCCACGCACCGCAGTGCGGTTGCGATGCAGTCTGTGGTTTGAAATTTTTTCCGCGGTGCAGCGCGGTTCGTCTGCCGCGCTGCGGTGCAGGACACCACTACATACCGTGAACTACGTAGGTTTTCCTAGGTTTTTCATGCAGGACCTATGCATCTAATTGTTTCGTGTCCATCAGGCTGCATATCAAACGCGAATGAGTCCAGGTTTTCATACGTAAATCATACGCGTATGAATACGCCTGGGAATCCTGTGGCATGTGGCGTCCGCATGAAAGCCTACCCATACGAATATCCTACGGAATACATAGGGCTCTTCCCGGACCCTACGCTATGCATAGCCCATTCATAAGCCTATGCATAGGGAGTCGAGGATTCCACGACGCGCCGGGTATATAAACCAGTACTTCCACCCGAAAATTTCTGAATCAAATTTAAAGTGAAACTCGAAGGATTTTGAAAATATTACAAGGTTGTTAGTTCTAAAAAACTACAGATCGTTCGTATTCTTTGCCTCATTATTTATGAGAAGGCTTTGAGCTTGCAGTGGCACAACCAAAATTTCTCTTCAGAAGTTGACAATAATAGACGTTATTATTCGGCATGAAACGGCGGATTATACGTTTACCATTAAACTTCTCTAAACTGGATTATCATTCTCATAATTAATGAAAAAGCCTGTGCGACCTGTGGACATCGAGATCTACAATGAAATCAGCAATTAGGTGAGTCGGTGCGGCTGTACAGTAGGTACATTGAATACACTTATAAATGACAAATTTTTCGGATAAGCATCACGCCAACACTACGTAGCATGTGAAAATGGTTGTCAACCAAAGGGATCAATCATAATCAATGGTAATATCACAGCACATACAGGTGTATAAACGCACTTCCCGTGTAGAACTTATCGAAGCGGTGAAGCGGTAATAAGAGCGAAATGGTCAGGCAGGTGGCACAGTGTACGTATTTACAGTGCTTGTACATACAGTTAGCGACAAGTTACTTCTCCGACCATGTGCCGGCCCCTTTTATCTTTTCTCCCATTTAGTCGAGTATGGGTGAATGGGCGAAATGGGCGTATGGGTATTAAGTGGTACCGCGCAGGCACTGCGTTCATATTGCCTGCGACAAGTAATCTAGCCATGTTTCACAAAATTTGATGGTATTGTGATATTGTTCTCATAAATGCCAAATTCTCCATACAAAAAGTTGGCCAGGAAACGTCAAATTCATGAAGATATGAAGCTTCTAACATGATCGTATAATAACCCCCAATCAAGCAATCGACTCTAGGCGTATGTAATAGCTTTTGCATTAGCCACGTAGTATGGCTTGCCTGTGGTCGGTTGCTTGATTAGGTGTTATTATCCGGTCATGTTAAAAGTTCGATATCTTCATGAATTTAACTTTTCCTGGTCAATTTTCTGGATGCAGAATTTCGCATGGATGAGGTCAATACTATTGTACCGTCAAATTTGGTAATTCGGGGCTAGATTACTTATCGCATGCAATATGAACGCAGTGCCTGCGCAGTACCACTTATTACCCATACGCCCATTCCGCCCATTCACCCATACTCGACTAAATGGGAGA
>JBBQAH010000543.1:0-1907 GCA_038316145.1 Burkholderiales bacterium | reverse complement strand
CGATCGGGTTCCCAACGGCTAATCTACGAGTGCCGCCTGAAAAGTTTTTGCCTCGGCAAGGAGTTTATGGAGTCCGGGTGTTTGGTGAAGCGCTTAATGGCGATCAGCCTGTTTTGGGTGTGATGAATATTGGCAACCGCCCAACGGTGAACGGAACGCAGCAAACGATCGAGGTTCATCTTCTAGACTGGAGCGATGACTTGTATGGTCAGACGCTCACCGTAGAGCTTGAGCAGTTCATTCGCCCTGAGCAAAAATTTGCCTCATTGGATGAGCTAAAAGCTCAGATCAAAGCAGATTGTGAAACCGCTAGAGCGATGTTAGTTCCTGTTTCGTGAGTGATGTTCTCTTTGGGCATGTTCCAACTTTGGGCATCTGTAAAACGCAAATAAAGTCCTGTACCAGAAACGGTTACGGCTTTGTTTTTCCATATTTGTTTCAAAAGTATGAAAAAACAAACCTCTATTCTGTCGAGCTTTTAGAGGGCTAAATCCTTGTATTCTTTGCGGTATACAACTTCATTCACAGCAGACAATTTCCCTCGGTGCTACCAGGCTCACAATCTTTTAAGAGTTTTTGTACGAAAACCGAATAACCTCCTCTGTATAGTCTCCTTAGAGAGTAAGATTGCTGGCTGTACTACTGGGCGTACCGAATAATGACAGACAATGATGGTTCTGAGATGCCAGTCACTCTGCCTATAGGAGAGAGCAAAGTAAAAAAACAAGAGTCTTCCAAACTATGGCTACCTGTTACAGCCATTGCCGTTGTTGCTCTGACCTTACTGCTATTGAACTTAAGCGAATCCACACTCTTTCCGCTTTCCCTAAAAGCGCGGGACTGGACTGGCTTTGGAGGTAGTACTACCGAACAAGCTACGACATCTACAGAACTTGCTCCTGATGGAAAAATCATTAAGACTGTCGTTACAAGCAAGAAAGAGGATGGCAAGACGCTTTGGGATTGGTTAAGCGTGCTAGGCGTACCTCTAACGTTAGCGAGTTTGGGGTTCTGGTTTCAGTCGCGACAGCAAACACAAGCTGACAAAAAGGCTGACCTCGAAAAGGGGATTGCTGACCAAAAGGCTGACCTCGAAAAGAAGATTGCTGACACAGCCAGTAAAGAAGAAGTGATACAGGCTTATCTTGATAGGCTATCGGATCTGTTGATCGATAAAAATCTGATTGCAATCGCAGCGAAAATTCAAATCATTGAAGGTAAATCTGCGCCCAAAAAAGAGGTAAGTCTAACTGACCCCCTTCGAGAGGAGAAAGAACAGCTAGATGCAGCCGTGGATGTAATTCGAGCCAGAACTTTAGCTGTCCTCCGAAGACTAAAAGATGATCCTGAGAGAAAAAATAGTGTTATAAAGTTTCTGCTTGAAGTAGAGGTAATTCAGAAATTGGATTTATCGCTCAGCGGTGCCGACCTCAGCAGTGCCAACCTCAGTGGTGCCCAACTCATTGGTGCCAACCTTAGCGGTGCCGACCTCAGCGGTGCCAATCTCAGCGGTGCAGAACTCAAAGATGCCTACCTCACTAAAGCTGACCTCAGAGATGCTGACCTCTTCGGTGCCAACCTCAGAGATGCCAACCTCAGCGGTACTAACCTCGGCAAAGCTGACCTCAGAGATGCTGACCTCAGAGATGCTGATCTAAGCTACGCCAACCTCAGCGGTGCCAACCTCAGCGGTGTCAAACTCTGGGGTGCCGACCTCAGCAGTGCCTTACTCGTCGGTGCCAATCTCAGCCGTTCCAGCTTCCTGGGTACCGACCTCAGCGGTGCCGTCCTCGTCGGTGCCGACCTCAGCAGTGCCTTACTCAACAGTGTCATACTCAACGGTGCCATACTTTTGGGAGCCGATCTTCGGGACGCAGACACAAAAGAACTTACTCAACAGCTGCTAG
>JBBQAH010000163.1:0-6269 GCA_038316145.1 Burkholderiales bacterium | reverse complement strand
CGCCGGGCGAGCAGGCGGCCCGGGCTGCAGCGGCGCAGGGCCAGGGCCATAAAAAAAAGGCACGTCCAAGAGGAGACGCGCCTTCCAACAAATGTTTGGCAACTGCTTGTTGGGCCTTTATTGTAGCCAAATCTTGCCGGCCGCAAACCGCTGGAGCGCTGCTTTGCGGCCCAGGTCTGCCGCCAACCGGCGGCAGACCTGCTAAATCATCCACACCTTATCCACAGGATTTGGCCCTTCGCAGGGTTCAGCGGCCCGGACGGATCACCAGGTAGTTGACCCACTCCCCGCGCCGCACCATCACACTGACCGCCCGCGCCTTCTCCGCCTTGACTGAGACAGCCATGAACTGCTTGACGTCGTTGATTTCGGTGTTGTCCAGCGCCAGGATGATGTCGCCCTCACGCAACCCGGCCTTGGCCGCTGCGCCATCGACGGCCTCGACCTTGACACCGCCCTTCAGTTTGAGCTCACGCCTGGCAGCGTCGCCCAGCTCACTGACGGTCAGGCCAAGGGCGCTTTTGCTGCCGGCGGACGCGCCAGCCTCGGCCTGCGCCACCTTGGTGGGCGTGTCGGCCTCGAACTCGGCCACGGTCACGCTGATGTCCCGGTAGCCACCACGGCGGAACACCTGCAACACCGTCTTGCTGCCGGGCTTGGTGGCGCCGACCAGGCGCGGCAGGTCACCCGACTTTTCGATCACACGGCCATCGACCTTGGTGATGATGTCGCCGGCCTCGATGCCAGCCTTGTCGGCCGGACCGCCACTCTCGGCACCGCGCACCAGCGCGCCGGCGGGCTTGCCCAGACCGATGGATTCGGCCACTTCCTTGGTCACCGGCGCGATCGTCACGCCGATGCGGCCCCGGATCACCCGGCCGCCGGCGCGCAGCTGGTCGGCGACCCGGCTGGCCTCGTCGATCGGGATCGCAAACGAGATGCCCATGAAGCCGCCCGACCGGCTGTAGATCTGCGAGTTGATGCCTACCACCTCGCCGCGCATGTTGATCAGCGGGCCGCCCGAGTTGCCCGGGTTGATCGCCACGTCGGTCTGGATGAAGGGCAGGTAGTCGCCGGTGTCGCGGCCTTTGGCGCTGACGATGCCGGCGGTGACACTGTTCTCCAGCCCGAAAGGCGAGCCGATCGCCATCACCCACTCGCCCACCTTGAGGCGGTTGATGTCGCCCAGCTTGACCGCCGGCAAGCCGGTGGCGTCGATCTTGACCACCGCCACATCGGTGCGCTTGTCCAGACCGATGACCTTGGCCTTGAACTCGCGCCTGTCGGTCAGCGTGACCAGCAACTCATCGGCACCATCGACGACGTGCGCATTGGTCATCACGTAACCGTCGGCGCTGAGGATGAAGCCCGAGCCCACGCCGCGCTGCTGCGGCTCGTCGTCGCCGCCTCGTGGTGCGCCCGGCGCACCGCGGCCGCCGGGCAAGGGGATGCCAAAACGCTTGAAAAACTCCTCCATGTTGGGGTCGATACCGCTGCCGGGGCCGGCGCTGTTGCGGTTGGCGCGCTCCAGCGTGCGGATGTTGACCACCGACGGGCCGACTTTTTCGACCAGTTCGGTGAAGTCGGGCAGCAGCTCGGCACGGCCCTGCGCGGCGCCGGCCTGGGGCGCCAGTGCGGCGACAAAAGCCAGCGCCATCGCCGCCCGCACCACCAAACGCCGGCCAACACCGGGCATCGGCAGCAAAGTCATCATCGTCTCGGACATTCATTCACCTCGTCTTGATTCTCAACAGGGGTCGGTACCAGGGCTGCTGCCGGGTGCCGTCCATTTGCGGTGGCGTGCTGCGGCCAACGGAACGGCGCGCCGCGGCGCGAGCCAGGTCTAGCGCTTGCGCTCAAACATGGCCTCGAACATTTGCACCGTGGCCATCGGCACCTCGCCCACCACGGTCAACCACCAGTCGCCCTGGCGGTGGGTCATCGTGTGGGTGGCGCCCAGGCTGGTGCCCATGGGTTGCTTGTGGCGTGCGGCATCGAAGGGCTCGATGAAGACCGACACATGGGCCAGACCGTCGGAAAAGACCGACTGCAGCACCTGCACCGACCCTGCCGATGGCCCGCCCGCCGGCGTGTCGGCATCAGCCGCCGTGTCCATCGGCCGCTTGCTGCAACTGACCAGCGCAAACCCGGCGACCGGGCGCGCCAGCGTCCAGCCCTCGGTGTCGAGCTGGGTGCGTTCGGCCTGCGGCCGCTGCACCCGGAGACCTTCCAGGCGCTTCATCGGCCCCAGCACGGTCTCGGCCGACCACTTGCCCGCCAGATGCACATCGCTGAACACCGAGGACTCCAGCGTCTCGCCACCCGGCGCAAGCAGGTCGTTGCGCAGCAGCAGGCCGGTGTCCCGGTCGGCCCACAGGCGCTGGGCAAATCGCAGCTTGTCGCGTGGCCGGAGCATGAGCACGTCCGCCTCGCGGCCCGCGATGCGGTCGCGAGGGAGCAAAGTCATCTCGTAGTGCTCCAGCGCGCGCTGGTGGGCCGCTGGCAGCGCCGGAAACTCGGCCACCGGATCCCGCAGTTCAATGCGCGCCAGCTTGGTGGCGGGCCAGACCGTCAAGGTCTGCTCGTTGTGGCGGTATTGCACCCGGGCGCGACCGTCGAGCAGCTCGATGCGCTCGTAGCGCTGGCGGCCATCGCAAATATGGGTGACGCGGGAGCTCGACACCACGCCACCCGCGCTGAACACCAGCGTGCCCTGGTAGCTGGTATTGGCGGCGGCTTGCTGGATGCGCGTCAACCAGTGGTTGCCATCCGTCAGTGACAGCGCCGGGCTACCCGTGCCGGCTTGGGCAGTCTGGGCGGTTGCCTGCGCCACAGCCCCCAGCAGACCCAGGCCGAGGCTGGCATGCAGTCCCAGCCGGGTCAGCGCACGCCGGCCGTGGTCGATCATCACCGTCACTTGGACTCAAAGACAATCTGGACGCGGTGTTCAGCCCCGCCGGCGGCCACCACGCCGTTCGACAAGGAGCGGTGAGCCTCCAGGTAGCGGTCCAGACTGGCGTTGCGCACCAAGGCGCCCGAGGCCAAGGTGTCCGACGCCAGCACCACCCCATCGCGACCCACCACCGCCGGCGCCTTGGCCAGCACCGCGCCGCCGCCCACATCGGGTGAAAACACGCGGGTCACCACCAGCAATCCGGCGACGGCGACAAAGCCCGCAGCCACGGCAGCCGGCGCCATCCACCAGCGCGCCGGCCGGGCAACTGCCCTGCCGCTGGGTGCCGCCGGCTGAAGCAACGGGCGCAAAGGCGCCGGGGACAATGGCACGGCCTCGTGCGCCAGCTTGAGGCGCAGCGCCTGCAAAAAGGCCTCATCGCGTGCCGGTGCCAGCGCCAGTTCGTCGGAGCGCAGCACATCGCCGATCAGGTGAAAGGCATGCCACGTGGCACGGGCGTCTGCATCCTGACCCCAACGGGCACAGACTTGCTCGACGCTGCCCGATGCCGGATCTCCCGCCGCCTCGCCGTCCATCAGCACCGACAAACTGCGCCGCAACGCAGCCTTTGCCTCAGTCCCGTTCACCGTATCGCTCATAAGACTCCATCCGACAGGCCATTCCGACCCGACTCCAGTATTCGGTTCGCCCGCCAAGCAGCACGACCCGCGACCCATCCCGCAGTGCGGGCGTATCCGTCAAACCTGCCCCACACCACCCTTGCCTGCCTACCACCGCTCGCCCACGCGGGTGTCGAGCAAGGGCCGCAACCGCAAGGCAATCGCCTCGCGGGCGCGGAAGATGCGCGAGCGCACCGTGCCGATCGGGCAGTTCATCATGTCGGCGATTTCCTCGTAGCTCAAGCCTTCGATCTCGCGCAAGGTGATGGCCTGGCGCAAATCCGGTGACAGCGCATCGATCGCGGCATTGACGGTCTGCGCGATCTCCTTGCTGGCCAGCAAGGATTCAGGTGTCGAGCCGTCGGTTAGTTCGCGCTCCACGCGGGAAGTTTCATCGTCATCGTCATTTGATCCACTCAGGCCGGATTCATACACCAGCGGATCACGCTTCAGGCCGACCAGCGCCTTTTTGGCAGTGTTGACAGCGATGCGGTAGAGCCAGGTGTAAAAAGCCGCATCACCGCGAAACTGCGGCAGTGCGCGGTAGGCGCGGATAAAGGTCTCTTGCGCGATGTCCTGAACCAGATCGACGTCGCGCACCATGCGTGCGATCAGGCGCTCGATGCGGCGCTGGTACTTGACCACCAACATCTCGAAGGCGCGTTGGTCGCCACGCTGGGCACGCGCTACCAGTTGGACGTCGCTGTCGTCGGTGCTCATCGCGCCGTGCTCACAGGTCCGGCCGGTCTGGCGCGGGTCTGGCGGGCCGCGGCCCGGCCGGACCAGCCTGGGTCATCAACGCGAGACGCAGGCCATGCCACGCCGGGCCGGCAGAGGCTGCCCGGACCACCTGCCAGCGGGTTGCGTCGACCTGGGTCTGCAAGCGCAACAGCATCCATGCGCCGAGGTCCAGGGTTACCACGACCTGCCGGACAGGCGCCCGAACCCCCGGACCGGTGGTGCCGGCCGGCGTGCCGCCCCTGCTCGGCCGCGTCGTCAAGGCCCAGCTTGCACCGTCCCAGGTCAGGTGCGCGCCATCGGCTGGCAAGGCCCGCCGCGCCAACCAGGCGCCGAATACCGCCGCTGCGCCGACCCAGACCAGCCCCGCCAGCCACGCGGGCAACGAGCCGGCCCAGCCGGCGTGAAGGCCCGCCCAAGCCGTCAACGCCGAGGCAGCCAGTGCATGGACGCCAGAGATCACGACGCACTCAAACCCTTGCGTGTCCAGCGTTGCAGACACAGCCGGCGCAGTGCGCATCGCCGCAGGCGGCCGTGCTCACACCCGGCGCAGTACCAGCGTGCCGTTGGTGCCGCCGAAACCGAAGTTGTTCTTGACGGCCAGATTGATCGTCATGTCTCGCGCCGTGTTGGCGCAGTAGTCCAGATCGCAGGCCGGGTCGGGGTTGAAGATGTTGATCGTCGGCGGCGAGACCTGGTGGTGCAGCGCCAACGTGGTGAACACCGACTCGATCCCCCCCGCGCCACCCAGCAGGTGGCCGGTCATCGACTTGGTCGAGTTGACCACCAGGCGCTTGGCATGGTCGCCAAACGCCAGCTTGATGGCGTTGGTCTCGTTCAGGTCGCCCAGCGGGGTGGACGTGCCGTGGGCGTTGAGGTACTGCACTTCGTCGGCATTGATGCCGGCGTTGCGCAGCGCGGCGCGCATGCTGCGCTTGGGTCCGTCGACGTTGGGCGCCGTCATGTGGTGAGCATCGGCACCCATGCCAAACCCAGCCAGCTCGGCATAAATCTTGGCGCCGCGCTTTTTGGCGTGTTCGTACTCTTCGAGCACCAGCACGCCGGCGCCCTCGCCCAGCACAAAACCGTCCCGGTCCCGGTCCCAGGGCCGTGAGGCGGTGGTCGGGTCGTCGTTGCGGGTGGACAGCGCCCGCGCCGCAGCAAAACCGCCGATGCCCAGCGGAGAGACCGTGCTTTCGGCACCGCCCGCCACCATCACGTCGGCGTCGCCGTACTCGATCATCCGGCCGGCCTGGCCAATCGCATGCAGGCCGGTGGTGCAGGCCGTGACGATCGCCAGGTTGGGGCCGGTAAAGCCGTACTTGATCGACAAGTGGCCGGAGATCATGTTGATGATCGAGGCCGGCACGAAGAATGGCGAGATCCGGCGTGCGCCGCGGGCGGCGTACTCGATCTGGGTTTCTTCGATCAGCGGCAGGCCGCCGATGCCAGAGCCCACCAGACAACCGATGCGCTCGGCCTGCTCTTCGCTCAAAGCGTCGCCGGTCGGCAGGCCGGCGTCTTGCACCGCCTGCATTGCTGCCGCCAAGCCGTAATGGATGAAAGTATCCATGTGGCGGGCTTCTTTGCCGGGGATGTAATCCTCGATATTGAAACCCTTGACCTCGCCTGCAAAGCGGCAGGACAAGCCCGACGCATCGAAGCGGGTGACGTTGGCGATGCCAGAGCGGCCCGCCAGCAGGTTGGCCCAGCCTTCAGCCACGGTGTTGCCCACCGGGCTGATCAGCCCGAGGCCGGTGATGACGACGCGACGACGACTCATGTCGGGCGCAACTCAGGCCTTCTGGTGGTCTTGCGCGTAGGTGATCGCCAACTGCACGGTGGTGATCTTTTCGGCCTCTTCATCGGGGATCTCGATGCCGAACTCGTCTTCGAGTGCCATCACCAGTTCCACCGTGTCGAGTGAGTCGGCACCCAGGTCGGCCACGAAGGCCTTC
>JBBQAH010000115.1:0-10145 GCA_038316145.1 Burkholderiales bacterium | reverse complement strand
CACATTGTTCTGGCCGCGCAGCGGGTGCAGGCCGCTGCCGGGCTTGCCGATCTGGCCGGTGACTGCCACCAGCGCGATCAGGCAGCGGGCGTTGTCGGTGCCGTGCACATGCTGGCTCACGCCCATGCCCCACAGCACCATCGCCGACTTGGCGGTAGCAAAGGCGCGTGCCACCTCGCGGATCTGTGCAGCCGGGATGCCGCAGATCGGCGCCATCAGCTCGGGCGTGTAGCCGGCAACATTGGCCTTGAGCGCGTCGAAGTTGCTGGCCCGGTCGCGCAGAAAATCGGCGTCGGTCAGGCCCTCGTCGATCACGGTGTGGATCATCGCGTTGAGCAGCGCCACGTCGGTATCGGGCTTGAACTGCAGCGTGCGCCAGGCATGGCGCGACAGGTCGGTGCGGCGCGGGTCGCACATCACGATCCGGGTGCCGCGGGCGGCGGCGTTTTTCATCCAGGTTGCCGCCACCGGGTGGTTGGACGTCGGGTTGGCGCCGATCACCAGGATCAACCCGGCGTGCTGCACATCGTTGACCGGGTTGCTGACCGCACCCGACCCCACGCCCTCCAGCAGCGCGGCCACGCTGCTGGCATGGCACAGCCGGGTGCAGTGGTCGACGTTGTTGTTGCCAAAGCCGGTGCGCACCAGCTTCTGGAACAGATAGGCCTCTTCGTTGCTGCCCTTGGCCGACCCAAAGCCGGCCAGCGTGGCCGGGCCGTGCCGGTCGCGCAGGGCCTTCAAGCCACCGGCGGCCAGCAAGAGTGCTTCGTCCCAGCCGGCCTCGCGGAAGACCTCGCGCCAGTCGTCGGGCCGGGCGGTGGCCGCAGCGTCCTTGGCCACGCCGGCCTTGCGGATCAGCGGGCGCAGCAGGCGCTGCGGGTGCTGCACATAGTCGAAGCCGAAACGGCCCTTGACGCACAACCGGCCGGCATTGGCCGGGCCGTTGCGGCCCTGCACGGCGACGATCTTCTCGTCGCGCACCTGGTAGGTCAGCAAACAGCCCACGCCGCAGTAGGGACAGACTGAATCGACGCTGCGGTCCACCCGCTGGTCGCCGATCAGGGTCTTGGCGCTGAGCGCGCCGGTGGGGCAGGCCTGAACACATTCACCACAGGCCACGCACGAGCTGTCGCCCATCGCATCACCCAGGTCGAACATGATCTGCGTGGCGGCGCCGCGGTGCAGCAGGCCGATCACGTCGTTCATCTGGGTCTCGCGGCAGGCGCGCACGCAGCGGGTGCACTGGATGCAGGCGTCCAGGTTGACGGCCATCGCCGGGTGGCTCAGGTCGGGCGCGGGCTGGGCGCGCTGCAGCGCGGCCAGGGCCGGGCGGGGCGTCACGCCCAGGCGTTGCGCCCAGTCGCTCAGCTCACCGTGCGGCCGGCGGGTATCACCGTCAACCCAGCGGCTGCCCTGCGCCGGCATGTCGGCCAGCAGCAATTCCAGCACCAGCTGCTGGCTTTTGAGCGCGCGTCCGCTGCTGGCGCGCACGGTCATGCCGGCGTGCACGCTGCGGCAGCAGCTGGGCGCCAGCGTGCGTTCGCCCTCCACCTCGACCACGCAGGCGCGGCAGTTGCCGGCGGCGCGCAGGCCGTCGCTGTAGCAAAGCCGGGGAATGGCCACGCCGGCGCGGTCGGCCACTTGCAGGATGGTTTCGCCGGGGTGGGCGGCAACGGCCTGGCCGTCTAGCGTGATCTGGAAATCGGCAGCGGTGTTCATCGTGGTGTGCCCGGGCTCAGACTTCGTCGGCAAAGTAACGCTGCACGCAGCGGATCGGGTTGGGCGCGGCCTGGCCCAGGCCGCAGATCGAGGCATCGCCCATCACCTGCGCCAGGTCGTCCAGCGTGTCGTGGTCCCAGGCCGGCGCTGCCATCAGGGCCGCGGCCTTGTCGGTGCCCACCCGGCACGGGGTGCATTGGCCGCAGCTCTCGTGGGCAAAAAACCGCATGGTGTTGAGCGCCGCATCCCGCGCCCGGTCGTGCTGGCCCAGCACCACGATGGCGGCCGAGCCGATGAAGCAGCCGTGGGCCTGCAGGGTGTCGAAGTCCAGCGGCAGGTCGGCCAGGCGGGCCGGCAGGATGCCGCCCGACGCACCGCCCGGCAGGTAGCCGTACAAGCTGTGGCCGTCGGCCATGCCGCCGCAATATTCAGCCACCAGTTCACGCAGCGTGATGCCGGCCGGCGCCAGCTTGACGCCGGGCAGCCGCACCCGGCCGCTGACCGAAAAACTGCGCAGGCCCTGGCGGCCGTGACGGCCGAAGGACGAAAACCAGGCCGGGCCGCGCTGAATGATGTCGCGCACCCAGTACAGCGTCTCCAGGTTCTGCGCCAGCGTGGGCCGGCCGAACAGGCCACGCTGGGCGATGTAGGGCGGGCGCAGGCGCGGCTCACCGCGTTGGCCCTCGATGCTTTGCAGCATGGCCGATTCTTCACCGCAGATATAGGCACCGGCGCCGCGCCGCAGCTCGATGGCCGGCAGCGGGCAGGGCGGGTCGGCCTGCAGCCGGGCGAGTTCGTGTTGCAGGATGGCGCGGCAGCCGGCGTACTCGTCGCGCAGGTAGATGTAGACCGCCTCGGTGCCCACCACCTGGGCTGCGATCAGCAGGCCTTCGAGAAAGCGGTGCGGGTCGCGCTCGAGGTAGGTCCGGTCCTTGAAGGTGCCGGGCTCGCCTTCGTCGATGTTGACCGCCAGCAGCCGCGGGCCATCAAAATCGCGCACGATGCGCCACTTCTTGCCGGCCGGAAACCCCGCGCCGCCCAGGCCACGCAGGCCCGAACTTTCCATCAGGTCCAGCAGGTCTTCGGCATCACGCTCGCCGTTGACCACAGCCGCCGCCAGTTGGTAGCCGCCCGCAGCGCGGTAGGCGGCGTAGCCGACATAGGCCGGTGCGATGTCGGCCTGCGGCACGGTGAGCGCTTTTTGCACAAAGTCCACCGGGTCGAATTGCGCGTCGTCGGCCGGCAGCGGGTGCTGGTGCAGGCCGGTGTCCGCACCGCGCTGCGCCTCGGCCAGTGTGGCGACCGTGGCGACCGTGGCGACCGTGGTGACCGTGGCGACCGTGGCGAAGGGCACCGGCCGTTGGCCGACCACCACCACCGGCGCCTGCTCGCAGCGGCCCACGCAGGGCACGGCCACCACCCGCTGACCTGGCCAGGCCGCCGTGGTCAAGGCCTGCTGCAAGCCGGCTGCACCCGCCATCGTGCAAGACAGGCCGTCGCAGACGCGCAGCGTGAGCGTGGGCAGGGGGGTGCCGTCGGCGACGGTCTGGAAGTGGTGATAAAAGCTCGCCACCTCGGCCACCTCGGCCAGGCCCAGCTTCAACTCGGCCGCCAAGGCCACCAGATGGCGCTGGAATAAAGCGCCGTACCGGTCGTTCAGCAGATGCAGCAGCTCGATCAACTGGTCACGCCGGTGCGGGCCCGGGCCGATCAGCGCATGCAACTCGGCCACGGCCACCTCGTCGGGCTGGCGGCCCTTGAGCTTGCCGGCCCGGCGGTTGGCACTGCGCAGTTGCTGGCGCAGCGTGTCCGGACTGACGCTGGCCAGCGGGGCAGGCGCGGGCGCTGGATCGGCAGTGGCGGCGGCGGGCGCCGACAGCGGCGTCGGGCGGGTGATCGGTCGGTCAGTGCTCATGAGCGGACGCCATCGGGCCGGGCCCGCCTGGAAGAACAGACCCGCATCATCGTGGGGCAGGCGGCCGGCTGTCCAATCGATCCGTCACACCGGGCGATTCAAGGCTTGAATCAAACCCCGGTAGCGTCCAGCGTACCGCTGTGGGCACGCACCTCCGATGGCCAGTCGGTGCCTTGCAGCAGCGCCAGCGCCGACTGCAGCGCCAGCGTGGGCGGCGCCGCGCCGTGGCTTAAAAACGCCATCGGCGTCGATACCTCCGGGCTGCACAGCGGACGGGCCAGCAAGCCCGGTGTGTGCAGGGCCGTGTCGACCAGCGCCCCCGGCAGCACGGCGGCCAGACCGGGCCGCTGCAGCGACACCAGCAGCGCCAACACCGAATCGGTCTCGATGGCGGGCTCGGGCCGCCGGCCGGCCGCCGAAAATGCCGCATCCACCAGCTGGCGGTTGTGCATGTCAGGGGTCAGCAGCACCAGTGACAGCGCAGCCGCGTCGGCCCAGGCCAGCGACGGGCCAAAGGCCAATGCCGCGGCCCCGCCGGTGTGCTGCACCAGAAAGTAGCGCTCGCCGTACTGCGGCCAGACCGCCAGCTTGCGCGACTGCACCTCGGGCCGGGCGCTGTAGCCCAGCGCCAGGTCCAGCGACAGGTTGTCCAGCCCGGCATCGATGCCGGCCGAACTGAGTGAGCGCAGCACCGGCAGCAACCCCGGGTGCAGCGCCTGCAGGCGCGCTGCAAAGCGTGCGGCCACCGGCATCGCGCTGGGCACGGCGCCCAGCTGCAGCCGGCCCTGCGGCGCATCGGCGCGGCTGGCCAGCGCCTGGTGCAGGGCTTCGGCCTCGTGCAGCAGGCGGTGCGCATGGGCCAGCACCAGCGCACCCTCGGGCGTCAGGCCCTCGTACTGGCGGCTGCGCCGCACGATGGCCACCTTGAAATGCGTCTCCAGCGCCCGGATCGCATTGGACAGCGCCGGCTGGGTGATGTGGCAGGCCTGCGCGGCACGGCCAAAGTGGCGGTGCTGCTGCAGCGCCACCAGGTAGCGCAGGGCTTCGAGCAGGTTCATGGGCGCAGTCTAGGTGGCCGACAAAAACACGGCCGGCCAGCACAGCCGCCCACGACCGACCGATAGCCAATACAAATCACCATCATTCGATCAATCAAACCACGCAATGCTGCGGTGCAACTAAGATTCTCTCCATCGCAGCTTCCAACCCCTCCTACAAGGAAACCACCATGTCGATCATCAACACCCCCGTTCTGCCGTTCAAGACCACCGCCTTTGTCAACCGCGCTGGCAAGGGCGAGTTCATCGAAGTGTCCAACGAGAGCCTGAAAGGCAAGTGGTCGGTGCTGATCTTCATGCCGGCCGCGTTCACCTTCAACTGCCCGACCGAAATCGAGGACGCGGCCGACAACTACGCCGAGTTCCAGAAGGCCGGCGCCGAGGTCTACATCGTCACCACCGACACCCATTTTTCGCACAAGGTGTGGCACGAGACCAGCCCCGCCGTGGGCAAAGCCAAGTTCCCGCTGGTCGGCGACCCGACGCACACGCTGACCAACAACTTTGGCGTGCACATCCCCGAAGAAGGCCTGGCGCTGCGCGGCACGTTTGTGATCAACCCCGACGGCATCATCAAGACCGCCGAAATCCACAGCAATGAGATCGCCCGTGACGTGAAAGAGACCGTGCGCAAGCTCAAGGCCGCCCAGTACACCGCCGCCAACCCCGGCCAGGTCTGCCCCGCCAAGTGGAACGTGGGTGCGCCGACGCTGGCGCCGTCGCTGGACCTGGTCGGCAAGATCTAAACCACAGCCCATGGCGCAGACGCGGGTGGGCGCACAGCCCACCTTGCCCTGTCTTGCAGCGGGCCCAGCGCCCGCTGCCACCACCGGACGCAGGCCCGGTTGAAAGTACCCACGGCGGGTCCGCCGGGTGCTTTCAACGGGGTCGGACCGACCACGCCTGAAACACTCCCCAAGGACACCGCCATGTTGGACACCGCCATGCTGGACAGCAACACCCAGGCGCAACTCGCCGCCTACTTCGAGCGCATTCAAACGCCTATCGAGCTGATCGCGTCGCTGGACGAACGGCCCGCATCCGTCGAGATGCGTGCGCTGCTGACCGAGATCGCGGCGATTGCGCCGGCCAAGATCAGCGCCCGCTTCGACGGCCACGATGCGCGCCGGCCCAGCTTTCAGATCACCCGCGTCGGCGCCGATACCGGTGTGCGATTCGCCGCCATCCCGATGGGCCATGAGTTCACCTCGCTGGTGCTGGCGCTGCTGCAGGCCGGGCTTCACCCGCCCAAGCTCGCCGCCGACATCGTCGAGCAGATCAAGTCGCTGCCAATCGACGGTGAGCTGCACTTCGAGACCTACCTCTCGCTCTCCTGCCACAACTGCCCGGACGTGGTGCAGGCGCTGAACATGCTGGCGGTGCTGAACCCCAAGATCAGCCACGTGGCGATCGACGGCGCGCTGAACCAGGCCGAGGTCGATGCACGCCAGATCATGGCCGTGCCCAGCGTCTACCTCAACGGTGAGCCGTTTTACAGCGGCCGGATGGAGATCGGCGATATCCTGGCCAAGATCGACACCGGCAACAGCGCGCGTGACGCCGCCAAGCTGGGCGACAAGGCCCCATTCGACGTGCTGATCGTCGGCGGCGGCCCGGCCGGTGCTGCGGCTGCGGTGTATGCCGCCCGGAAGGGCATACGCACCGGCATCGTGGCCGAGCGTTTTGGCGGCCAGACCCTGGACACCATGGGCATCGAGAACTTCATCTCGGTGCTGGAGACCGTTGGGCCGACCTTCGCCGCCGCGCTGGAAGCCCACGTCAAGCACTACAACGTGGACGTGATGAACCTGCAACGCGTGGCCCGCATCACCCCGGCCGAAGCGCCCGGCGGCTATGCCACGCTGCTGCTGGACAACGGTGCCGAGTTGAAGAGCCGCAGCGTGATCCTGGCCACCGGCGCACGCTGGAAAAACATCAATGTGCCCGGAGAGCAGCAGTACAAGAACAAGGGCGTGGCGTACTGTCCGCACTGCGACGGCCCGCTGTTCAAGGGCAAGGACGTGGCGGTGATCGGCGGCGGCAACTCCGGTGTCGAGGCCGCCATCGACCTGGCCGGGCTGGTCAAGAGCGTCACGCTGCTGGAGTTCGACAGCCAACTGCGTGCCGACGCGGTGCTGGTGGACAAGCTGAGGAGCCTGCCCAACGTGACGATCCACACCAGCGCCCAGACCCACGAGATCACCGGCGACGGGCAAAAGATGAACGGCCTGCGCTACCAGGACCGCCTCAGTGGCGCCGAGCACCACATCGATCTGGCAGGCGTATTCATCCAGATCGGCCTGGTGCCCAACACCGAGTTCCTGAAGGGCACGGTCGAGCTGAGCAAGTTCGGCGAGATCATCATCGACGCCAAGTGCCACACCAGCGTGCCGGGCATTTTTGCCGCGGGTGATGTGACGACCGTGCCGTACAAGCAGATCATCATCGCCGCCGGCGAGGGGTCGAAGGCTGCGCTCAGTGCCTTTGACCACCTGATCCGGATGCCGGCGGTGGCTTTGGCACCTTCAAGCGCCGTACCCGCGCCTGGCGAGGTCGCTACGGCCTGAACCGGCCCCGCCCCAACAGGCACAATCGCGCCTTTTTGCGGGCAGCCCAGCGCTGCCCGCCACCGAGGCCCCGCATGTTCAAGAACCTGATGCTGTACCGCCTGGCGCCGGATTGGTCGGCCACCGTGGGGCAGATCGAAGAAGGCCTGGCCAAGACCCCGTTTGCCGAATGCGGCGCCACCCAGCAGCGATCGCTGGGCTGGGTTTCGCCCCGGGGTGAGGAGCACGGCGTGCTGATCGAGACCATCGCCGGCCAGTGGCTGCTGCAGTTGATGGTCGAAAGCAAGGTGGTGCCCGGATCGGTGGTCAAGCGCCAGGTCGATGCGCTGGCCGCCCAGGTCGAGAAGCAGACCGGCCGCAAGCCGGGCAAAAAGCAGCGCAACGAGCTGAAGGACCAGGCCTTGCTGGACCTGCTGCCGATGGCCTTCACCAAGCGCGGCGCGATCCGGGTGTGGATTGGCCCCGAAGAGCGCCTGCTGGTGATCGACGCCGGCAGCCAGGCCCGCGCCGACGAGGTGCTGACCGCACTGACCCAGGCCCTGCCCGGCTTGTCGGCCACGCTGATCAACACTGCGGTGTCACCGGCCGCGGCGATGGCCGAGTGGCTGGTCAGCGGCGAGGCGCCGGCCGGCTTCACGATCGACCGCGACTGCGAGCTCAAGGCCGCCGATGGCGAAAAGCCGGTGGTGCGCTATGCCCGCCACGCGCTCGACATCGCCGAGATCCGCGAGCACATCCAGGCCGGCAAACAGCCCACCCGGCTGGCGCTGACCTGGCAGGGCCGGGTCTCGTTCATGCTGACCGACGGGGGGCTGGTCAAGAAGATCAGCTTTCTGGACGGCGTGTTCGACGGCCAGCAGGGCAAGGCCGATGAAGGCTTTGATGCCGACGCGGCCATCGCCACCGGAGAGCTGGCCCCGATGATCAAGGACCTGATCGATGCGCTGGGGGGTGAGCAGGTCTTTGGTGACATGCCGATGGCGCCGGCAGCGGCCACGGGATCTGCCCTGACGGAGGCGCCTGTAACGCCCGCCAAAGTTGCCCCGATTGCGGTGGCGGACAAGACCGCATTTGCCCCCGCGACCAAGACCGGCGCCGACCTCCCGCCCTGGGAGGCCGCGCCGGCCTGAGTGAGCGTCAGCCCGTCAGCCGGGGCGGCGCCGCAGCGCCAGCAGGCCCAGCAGGCCAACCGCCATCATCAGCATGGTTTGCGGCTCGGGCACGGCGGCCAGCATCTGGTTGCCCAGGATCTGGTGCACGGCGGCCGTCGGGTGGATCTGGTCCCAGTACAGGAAGCCGGCACCGTTGGCCGCCACGCAGCCGGCGGTGGTCAGACAACCCGTGGTGACATTGCCAAAGCCATTGCCCGGTGAGCCGTTGGTGATGGCGCGCTGCGCGCCCATCGCATCGAGGTAGTAGAAGGTCTCGTCGGTCCACTGCGCAGCCAGCGCGCCGTAGGCCAGCGACAAGTTCGTGTTGAAGGCCTCGGATGCAAAAGTCGCCTGCGCACTGACACCGGCCTCGCGCGCCTCGGGCGTCAGGCCCAGGTCGGGCAGGTTGGGCAACAAGAACTTGCGCGCGCCCGAGGTGTGCAGCGAGCTGACGATGCTGCTGAGGTTGCCGATCGCCGTGCCGATGCTGATGCCGCCACGCAGGTCATTGGCCCCGCCCCAGACGACGTACAGCGCGTTGGCGTCGGCCTGGCTGCCACCCAGCGCCGCCTGGAAGCTGGCCACTTGGTTGAGCATGCCGCTGCCCGGCAACTCGCCGCCCAACCCAGTCTTGGCCCCGGCGATGGCCAGGTCCTTGAACTGCGCACCGTTCAGACCGAGCCCGCTGGCCAGGTATTCCACTGCGACCGGGCCGTTCGAAAACCGGCCCTGGTAGTGCGGCGCTGGCGGTACAGCGCCGCCGGTCAGCGCAAACAGGTTGCCGTTGTCCGACAAGCTGTCGCCAAACACGACCAGGCCGGAAAACGGCGCTGGCGGCAACGCCACAGCCGCCAAGGCAGAGGTGCTGGCCAGCAGCAGGCCAGCGGCGGTGGCGGTGTTGGCGGCGGCGCGAAACAAAGTGGACAAGGTCATCAGGGCTCCCGTTGATGAAATGCAAAACGGCAGCCTAACGACTGCGCCAGCCACCAACCATCCCACCGAACCCCAAGATCGCCCGCAACCGGCCCGCTACCCCCCCTGTTCAGGTGTCCTTGCTGACCTTGATGGTCGGGAACTTGCCCGAAAAGTCCTTGGCCTTGTCGGCGATCTTGACCGCCACCTGGCGCGCCACCGCCTTGTAGATCGCGGCGATCTCGCCGTCGGGGTCGGCCACCACGGTCGGCCGGCCCGAATCAGCCTGCTCGCGGATGCTCATGTTCAGCGGCAGCGCGCCCAGGTAGTCCAGCTTGTACTGCGCGGCCATCTTCTTGCCACCGTCGGCGCCGAAGATGTGCTCGACATGGCCGCAGTTCGGGCAGCAGTACACCGCCATGTTCTCGACCAGGCCCAGGATGGGCACGCCCACCTTCTCGAACATGCTCAAACCCTTTTTGGCGTCGAGCAGCGCGATGTCCTGCGGCGTGGTGACGATGATGGCGCCGGTGATCGGCACCCGCTGGCTGAGTGTCAGCTGGATGTCGCCGGTGCCGGGCGGCATGTCGACGATCAGGTAGTCCACGTCCTTCCAGTGGGTCTGGCGCAGCAGCTGGTCGAGCGCTTGCGTGGCCATTGGGCCACGCCAGATCATGGCCTGGTCGGCATCGACCAAGAAACCGATCGACGCCACCTGCAGGCCGTGGCCTTGCATCGGCTCCATGCTCTGGCCGTCGATGCTCTCGGGCCGGCCGCTGATGCCCAGCATCATCGGCTGGCTGGGGCCGTAGATGTCGGCGTC
>JBBQAH010000564.1:0-1770 GCA_038316145.1 Burkholderiales bacterium | reverse complement strand
ATCGATTGTTACATTACAAGCAAAAAATAATTGTTGCCAGAACACTCACCATAAATGGTCAAACGTACGTGAATTCATGGATAGAATGATCACTGTCGAAAATTGGCCCAACAACAATCATAATATTGACTTTTCTAAGCATAGATACACAGTGACGGCCTACGTACACTTATTTACTCTGCAGTGTCCGAAATGAATACCTCCAGCAATTTTCGAGATTTCCCGCAAAGCTGGCACGACAGATGAATTTAGGCGGGTACAGTCAACCCCAACGTATCGCATGGTAAACAGCGGTGCGGTAGTCATTCGGGTTCGCCACCATACAGAGTAAAACGGCATGGTCGTTGCATCGTCCACCACGTTGACGATGGTGGACCAGGCGAAACGCCAAAAAATCGCGCCAAACACTTCCCAAAACATGCCGAACTGCTTGGGCGATGTACTGATGCTGGTGGTATAATCATTTCCACCTTGGCGGGACTGATACGGACTCAGTGACGTTGCTCTATAATTATAAACAGGTGAAACATAAATGCCATGCTGGGTTAAGGTATGGAATCAGGCATTACAAGTCGACCTTGTTTGGATTAGAGCCAAAGATGCTGTGTGTGCTTTATTCCAAAATCAGATCGCAGAACTTCAACGACTTCGTTATCACAAACCAATAAGCAATGCCAACGGTTCCCTCAAGCCGACCCGGGCCGACGGCTCTAGCCGTATGGATCGAGCCGCGTAACTTTAACATACAAGTCTACCAGGAAACATCCTTGATGCATCTTTCAAATCACCGCCTAACACAGCTGTCGTGTTTTGATGGCCCAAAGTCGGACCGTGGGGAAAAAGACATCGTTACCGACATTCTCCATGCAGGAATTGTGGAAAGAAGGCCTACTTTCGATTCGGTAGCCGCTGGGAGGTACGGGATCAAAAACATGGCGACGACTTCCAGTACCAGCCAACTTGGAACTGTGGTACGGCACCGGTTCCACTCCGAGGTGGAATTTTTTTCGTTTTTTTCCAGATTTCGGCAACGGCCATTCGATACAAAATATTTTTTCAAGTGTATTATCTTTTCTTGAAAACTCGATCGGACCTGAGATTAGAAAGTTACCGTACTTCAAAAGTTTAGAAAATTCATATCTTTTGTGTTCACGACTTTTTGTAACTTTCTCAACGAGATATAATACTTAGAAACATATTTTGTATCGAATGGCCGTTGCCGAAATCTGAAAAAAATCCCACCTGGGAGCCGAACCCGTGCCGTACCGCAGTTCCAAGAAACCATGACTCATGAGTGAGGCTGCCTTGAAACAGTCTCGTTTCTACTCTGGCATCCGAAATGAGTCAAATCATTCAATCAATCGAAAGGTCCAACTGTGAACAACAGACGAACACTTTTTCCCCAGCAACTATACTTAAGAAGTCCTTTCGCGCTTCGCGCTCAGAACTGGTGATGAAAACAATATTTTCATTGAGTTTTTTTTCTAGAGAACCTCAGCGTTAGCTTAATAATGCGGTCAGACATATGAATTTGTCTAAAGTTAACAGCATCCGCGCGTATAGGTTCGAAAAGAGACAGCTTTTCAGCCTGTCTGCTTATCTTAATATGTTTGAAGTTTCGGTTCGGTCTTCTAATATTCACATGCAAATCTACTTACGTAGAAATCATGAGGGAATTCCATTCTGTAAAAAGGAAGAAAACAAATGGGCGAAAAAAATAAATCACTTTGATAACCTTTTCCATAAAGCAGGTCAAAAGTATGGAATAAC
>JBBQAH010000423.1:0-4413 GCA_038316145.1 Burkholderiales bacterium | reverse complement strand
CATTGTAGTCGGGCTTTTCGAAAATCTAACCGAAAAAGGGACAGGAATTTACACAAAATTTTCGTTAAAAAACATTTGTTGCTCCAAATCCAGTGCCAAAATGAATCTGACGCGTCGAACGACGGATAAAAACAATGTTTCATATCATAACCAGCAAGAAAACTAAGCCAATAAGGCAATCAAGCACCTAAAAACATGATTAAACCAAATAATTGAACGTCGCACAATATCTTTACTTACCGGTAAATTATCATTCACATCCAACACTTTAATATGGAGTGTCGTAGTAGCAGTAGTCCATTTATCAGTTTCCGAAACCGCAGTTATCCGAAAATAATGCTAAACAAAAAAAATGGAGTGAGATTTAAATATCCGTAAACGGGTATAGGGGGTACGGGTTTATCGGGCCAGGCACAAAAAGTGGTAACGAATAGCAAGTTTTTCTCCCAAACTGCGACAGTTTTTATATTAATGAATTTGTTTAAAATTTATGCATTTTTATGGTGTGCTGAAAAGTATTACAAGTCTAAATTTTAATTAAAAAAATATTTAAAATAGAATTTTAATAAAAAATTTCTTCCTTTGTTATTTCCAAGATCCGATTTACATTTCTGACACCATAAAACCATAAAATTTAGGTGAATTTATAGATACCAATAAAGTCTCAGCTTGAAGAAAAAATTGCTCTTTGGCCTTTTTTTCACCACCTTTTTGCCTGGCCTGATAAAGCACCTTGCCTCGTAGTGTCATCATACGTTAATATAACTTAATAAATTTTACTTAATTGTGCCTAAATTCGAATTTTCTGTATATTTTTTATATATATTGTGTGCCGTGTAACAGGTCCGCACCTGCGAAATGGCCTCACGATCCAGCTGCACTTCCGTGGTGACCACGCCCGATTCCGCATCCATATTAAACATGGCCTGACTCCGCGAGTCCATCAGCGCCATCATGGAAAACCTGACCGCCCTGGCACTGCTAGACACATTCATGTGGACCACGTAGACCGGCGGGGGGAACTCCTCCAACACCACCGCCGTGTAGGACGGCGCGGCAAAGTACAGCGGCGCAGTGGCGCGCACCCTACGATGGTGCCTGCGCCGGCGGTGCGGCTTCACCAGGCCCCTCTCCCATTGATTGCTTGATTGTCCCCCACTTTTTCCATTAAAATCAGCCAGTGGAGTAAAGATCAAATCGACCACTTGCGCCCCACCACCGGACCCACAATCAACCATCAAACTATGATAAACCGGCTGGAATCCCGTCCATTTTCCCCAACGCCAAAACACACCGCCGTCCCGCACGGCCAACTCCTGGTCACCGCTGCGCTGCGGACAATGCCGCGCAAAATGGGGAAGTGCATTGGTCACGTTCATAATCAGCGTCATGGCGGCGGCGGCGGCCATCGGCGGCATTGTTAGGGTCGTCACGGGCCGCTCACCGTAGCTCCGAATAACATGCGGATAGTCGTAATCAGCCGGTGGGGTTAATGTTGTCGCGATGTTTTCTTCCGCGCCAAGCAAGCTGACCCGCGGCGGCGGCGGCTGCGGCGGCCGAACGGTCACCGGAATCAGGCAAACAAGCTGGGACACTGCCGCATTATTCACCGACACCGTTAGACTTTTTCTTCTCGCCTCAATTATCACAGTGAGCGGCGCCGCGGATATTGCCCATAACCGCGTCGGGTCCACGGCCAGACCGTACCGGTCCGCATCCCACCACACCACATCCTCCAAATGGAATTGATCCATTTTTTCGGGCGTTGATGTGATGGAATTAAATTCCGGCCGCGTTTTATGATCGCCATCCCGCCAGACACTCCGCACCGTGTAGGTCCACGCGTCCAGGGGTAGGAGGGAGAAATTGAGGAAAATCGGCGGCGGCGGCTGGATCGTTTCCGGTATAACCACCGACGACGACGTGGTGTAGACCGTGTAAGCCTGCGTGCCGGCGGGAAAGCCGAAAAAATAGGCCACTACAGCAACGCCCAGTAGTAGTAAAGGCCGGCACACGCCACCAAACAGTACGATCGGAAATGATGACCACCGCCGAGATCCCGTTACGACCGGGTGGTGGCGATGATGATGCCGGTTTAAGATGTTATCCAAGTGCATTTTTCGTCTTTTTCTCCGGGTCACTTTCCCCGGTCACCGCCACCGCCGCCGTGATGGTTGATGCCGGCGGGATGCTGATGGGGCAGCATTAAATGCCCGAACGCGGAAAAGTCATTTGAAAGAAAAATTTGCTGTCCGGGAAAGAGGAAACTTTATAGGGTCGTCGGATGTGTTTGAAGCAGCCCCGCATCGGCGCATCCGGAGCTATATAGTACAGTATATACGAGTAAAAACTGGCTGGTTTAGTATCTATTCCCGTGTAGTAAAATAGTAAAAAAAAAAGTACCCCCGGCAATACACTCCCAAATGCATCCACAATATTCCACACGCACACAAACGAAGTGAGTTAGATAAAGCGCAAGTCGATTAAAAAGCAAACATCCACCGCCGAAAAAAACTGTGTCGTTTTACAAACCGATCAAAGGGACGCTGATCGGTGATGTGATGTGATGTGTATGGGGGGGGGGGGGCGGGATATGTGGGTTGGAAAACCTGGGAGTTTTTGAAGCTGCTATAGCAAGAAGGGAGAGCCGTGCGATATAAAAGGAGGAAGTGAATGAAGCGCGCTCGTAGACATACATAGATCACATCGTGGTATTATTAGGGACTGGAGTAAAAGTTTAACAGTGATGGAATCTCCATTACTCTCCCCCGTCATATCATATGGGATAGTTACATGTTCGCGCATAAGCCGTGGCAGTCGGAATTTGTGAAATGTGCCCGGCAAAACTTTTTTCTACTACTATATAGAAAAGAAAGATGAAAAACTGTCATGCAGTGGGATGCAAAAACGAACGAAGGGGAGATTAACGCGGTGCTGTTGTAGTCAAGTCATTGAATAAAGCATTTGGCCCAGTCGGCAAATGTGTACTCGAATATATGTTTGGAATTGATGGATGTGGAGGATGAGGAGGAGGAGGTGACTGAAAAATGGGTTGTGTTTAAAAAGCTGTGATTGTATTGTGTGCGGGCACAAGCGTGCTCGGCTATCGTATAAATAGAAATGTCGTTAAAGTTTAATGGTCCATCAGTCAGCAAATGATCCATTTCAACTGTACTGTATCATATGTTTAAAACGCGCGAAATTCTACTGGCCCTTTCAGATGAGCAGTAGCTCCGCCTCTTTAGTCCAGTTTGCTCTGTCCGAGAGAGCAAAGCAAACGGCAGTACAAGGATTGGCACCCAATTCCGGACAGTGTGTTTTGACTCCCAATTCCGGACATGAATAACTGTTTCACTTCTCAACTGATTCAACCCAAACTGAGATAAATCAAACGATAAGAATTTGAAGAAATAGCAGAGTCCGACAAAGTGTGAGTTGTCAACTTGAAAATGATGAAATTGTTCGTCTCAAAAAACAAAATAAAAACAAACGGGGGCGGGTATTTGAGATGGACTTTTTCGCGTTTTCGGATATTTAAACTTCGAAAACTATATTTTTTTTAATTCTCCCCTTACTATTCTGGCCTTTTTTTCATTAATAATAATAAAAAATTATAAATCTTAAAAAATCTCCTTAATTACCACACAAACCACGCTGCCCGGAATTGGGTGCCAGTCCTTGTACAGATAGGGCGGGAAACAAGCTTAAGCAGCGGCACGCACTTGTAATCAAATTTGCTGTATTATCTCCAGGCGCTCGCGAGATTCATCACCGTACGTACCGGTACGTAATATTTTTAATACAGGAGATATATACATTATCTATTATTTGACAAGAGGTCAGGCTGCCCCGCTAATAATAATCTTGATTCACCTGCGGAGGGAAGATGATGATGAGCCGAGGGAGAATGTGTGTCGAGGTACATATAAGAGATAAGTAAAGTGCGGGTACTTCCTCGCGCGTCGCACACACACGCAAAAAGAAATGAAGAGGTTCTCCGCGGGATGAACAGACGCATAATGGATAGCGATGACAAATTACAGGTCCCTTAGTCCCGTTTCTCTCCTCATACCCCCACACACACACGGGATTGCAGTAGAGTACGGTACGAGGGGGCTTTAATCCACAAATCAAAAAAGAAAATTGGGGCAATATTGTTACCGGCGAGTGCGTCGCACGACACACACAGGAATGGGTCTATCTATTATTGGCATGAAAAATACAACGCTCTACACCTGTGTGTGCACTTTATCCCGGGCGTTTTCATCAACCGGGTTCCCTCCTGTCCCGGTGTGATGAATGGACCGGCTGATTTTTGACAAGCTCACCCATCAATGCATCATAATTGACGCATCAATCTGCCGATGTACTCGACAATAATTTTTTCCCCCTTACCCCCCCCCCCCCCCTTTG
>JBBQAH010000557.1:0-1818 GCA_038316145.1 Burkholderiales bacterium | reverse complement strand
GATCAGATTACCACCATGTGCTATAATGGACTCTATTATACAGTACCTTCCACAAGTGGAACGCGTAGACAAGTGCCGACACTGCGGAATCCAGGTCGCAGATGTTGCTTCCCACTACAAGGTGGACCTTGTCGCAGCCGTCGCTTTCCTGTAATTTATTGAAGATGTCAAGTGAGGCTGATGAACATTGTGTGAATCAGTACCGGAAAATGTCAGATGTCCGTACTATTTTATTATTACAACAAGATTTGATACTAAACAAAGAAAATATTTATTTAAAGTTTAAATAGAATGGTTAACGTTAATATATACGATATAAACTATCGGCAACGACTAGAACCGTCAAGAATGTCCTTAATTTCATGTAACTGCCATTTAGCACCGGTATTAAAATAAATACTAAAATAATGCCAATTTTGAATTTATTAGTAAAAAGTATTTGTTTAAAGAATGTCTACACAATTAACTACAGTACGACTAGCTCCCATACGTGGACAATGTTTTTTATATTTTAAATCTGTTCAGTCCGGATTTCATCAACTTTAAATATCCGTTGCGATCGCTATATAATACCCGAGTAAATGACCTATCCAAGAGCCACTGGGCTCAAACGGTATGAGAGAAAAGTGAAAAAAAGCCCTGTCCACTTACGGGAGGTCGTACAGTACAACGAACTCTCCAATATTCACTATTTGTGACGACAAATTGTTATAGTTGATGTCGTTATTTAAATGAATTTAGAAGTTAAAATTACTGTTAATTAACTTGGCCTTAGGGATTTGGATCATTCTATCTATTTTAACTACCAAGTTGTGCATGCACAAATGTTCTATTATAGGTACGATACGTTTGCCGAAGCGGGTCTTACCACGGTCCGTTTGATGATGGTCAGGTATTCCAGCAAGCCGGTACGCTCCTTTTCTTGACGCTCCATTTCGCTGTTTTTATTACTGCCCCTCGTGCTGTGATGGCGGGTCCGCTGAAATGACCGCGTAGGCCCAGCCGCCTTAAATGCTCGTTTCAGCCTCAGACGAGAACCTCTGGAAGGCTCAAGTATTGCGCGCCGGCGGCCGCCATGTTTGTAAGTCCACCTTGACCGGTTGCGCTGGGCGAATTTTTTCGGAGAAGTCGTGATGATAAATGGGGTGAGAAAATTGACAACCAACCAAGACTACAAATCGGCACGGGGTGAATCGAATTCGATGGGGTCGGGTTTTTATACTCTCCAGCGAAATGTATTCTATTCATTATGTACAGTCACCAGCAGGACTTCAACATGCGGCAGAGTGCAATCCCTTTGAGTATCGATGCCGGTTGTCCATGCTGTACTTGAAAGTATCCATATCACAATTCGACTCCCGGCACAGTAGTACTCCCGCTTGTTTAACGTTGTCCTGGATCGTTGTAGCTAGGACAAGCGGACAGTACGTGTCGTTTGCAAATAGATTCTTCTCGTAGCAACCTGCAAGACATTAGTCTGTCACTACTGCTACTGTTATTCTACTATTACTAATACTACAGTACTATTAATATTACTATTATTATTACTATTATTATTACTATCACTATTACTATCACTATTACTATCACTACTATTATTATTACTATCACTATTACTATCACTATTACTATCACTATTACTATCACTACTATTATTATTACTATCACTATTACTATCAGTATTACTATCAGTATTACTATCACTATTACTATCACTATTATTATCACTACTATTATTATTACTATAACTATTACTATCACTATTAATATCACTACTATTATTATTAATATCACTATTATTATCACTACTATTATTAT